>DKBO01000172.1 GCA_002448975.1 Nitrospiraceae bacterium UBA6898 | reverse complement strand
GGTTCATATGACAGAGATTTTACCGTAACCTGCAGGCTTGCGTACCTGCCTCCGTGAGACTTCGGCGCTTCTGACCCCCGGCGTGTGCGTGCCTCGGCAAAGCAAGTCATGCCCCCTGGAAGCTTTGCAGATCTCCATACGCATTGATGACCCCGGGACCATTTTTCCTATCAAAAGGTCTTTCTTGAACAGGGTATGGCATTTATCGCCCTGCTCACATAAAATGGCCGGAAGGCCCGCCGGTCATAAGGGTATCCGTATCGTCATGTTCCTGGCGGGAATCATCTTCAACAGTGCAGTCGCTTACACCTGAGTGGGCTCTTCAGTACCAGGCCTGTATTTTTCAATTTATAATTTGCGTGCTCATGCTTTTTTCCGGCTGCGCGTGGTCAACGTGCGACCATTTTTTTTGAAACAAGGAGGATGGAATGAAAAAGTTGACGTCGCTCGTGATTGCCCTATTGCTTGTTGCGGCCTTCTTTCTTCCGGCCGCGGCCGAATATCCGCCTGGAATTATGTTCGCTTCCCTTCTCAACAATGTCACGTTCGTGAGCAATAACGCCAGTTTCTCCCTGGGCAATCAGATGCAAGGGGTTTTCATGCCCGCAGGAGCAAAGGGGTGGGTCATCTTCAGAAAAGCCGACGGCGCCGAGCTCTACCGGTTTGATTTTAAGACAGAACTTATCAGGCTGCCGTACATGAGGTTTGATTTCATGACTGCCACTGACCTCAGAGGAGGACAGTCGAGCCTGCTCATGTTCCCGTTCAAGGAACCGGGGGCCTACGTTCTCGATTTTTATCTCGAAGGCGCAAAGTTCTATACTTTCTCGTTCAGCATAGCAAAAAAATCGCCATCCGATCCCTTCGCAGGAGGCGATGTGTACCTCATCGACGGCGACTGGAGCAACTGGGCATACCTCTACTACCCGAAGGCAGACCCTAACAACAGCCTTTCGTTCAAGGTATGGCTGAGGCACGACTCTGCCGACAAGCTAACCGTGGATTACGCGCCCCGCATCGAGATAACCCGGGACAAAGACAAGAAACTCGTCTGCACGTCGCGGGAGAACCAGACCATCTCCCTCCACCGGGAGTGGAACCGTTTCGAATTCGACATGATATTCCCCATGGTCAAGACCTCGGGAGGCGCCTATTTCAAGGCAAAGGACCTGCTTGCAGTTGACGGGTCATATACCCTGAAACTGACGCTGAGCGGAAAGCTTTACGGGACATGGAAATTCAGCGTCAAGGGGGGTAAGCTGAGCAACAGTGACAGAACCGATCGGGGCAAGGCTGATCCCCTTACTTTTATCGAAGGCGGCCAGGACGCCTGGTGGTATAAGAAGATGTAGGACGCCTCTCAAGACATATACAGCTAGCGGGGCTGCTCACCATGCGGAGCCAAACCGGTGCGGGATAGGGGAGGCGAATCCCTGCTGATTGCTCCACTGACGTCTCAGTCGCCAAAGGCTATTTTGCCGCTGAATAGTAATCCCCTGATGGCAGAGGAAAATTCCTCGGCATCAAGTTTTTCCACAATGGTGGAAAGAGTTGGCAGACGTTGGCCGGAGGTTTGATGAGATAGTTGAAAGAAGTCGCAGGTAGCTTTTATGACTTTCACAGGCAAGGGCAGCTTCAAGTATGCTGCTCCGCTACGGACAGGCCTTCGTCTTTGCATCACGTTTCAAACTCATGCCAGGGGCAGGCACATGCCTTCGCCCCTCCGAGCTTGTCCCGCGCCTTGCGGGGAATGAGAGCTTCAGCAATGCTCGGCCAAGCCCCCAGGAATACTAATAAAGCTCATGGGATGTTAAAAAGCATCACTTTAGTATAAAATTGTTAATTGACACATGGTTATGGATTCAATATATAGGCATAGTGGGGTGGCAAAAAGAGGAGATAATTCCCATGGCCCCTGAAATTTCATCTTCAATCCGGGATAACCAGGGGAGGGGAAAAGTCGGGGATTTCCTTAAAGATAAAATCCAAGCCGGTTCAAAGCTCTCAATCGTATCCGCCTACTTCACAATCTATGCCTATGAGCACTTGAAGGAAAAACTCCAAAGCATCGGTCATCTCAATTTTCTGTTCGGTGAGCCCCGTTTTGTGAAGAGGCTGGACCCCAATAAGACCGATACAAAGTCATTCAAGATCGAGGACGAGAAACTTGCGCTCAGCAACAGGCTTCAGCAGAAGGCTGTTGCAAAGGAGTGCGCTGACTGGATTCAGAGCAAGGTTGACATCAAGTCCATCAGGCAGGCCAACCTTCTTCATGGCAAGATGTATCATGTTGATAACGGAGGGATTGAGAAGGCCCTTGTCGGCAGCTCTAATTTTACGGTTAGCGGCCTCGGCTATGGAAACATTCCGAATATTGAGCTTAATCTTGAAGTAGTTGATGACCGTGACAGGGCAGACCTGAAGACCTGGTTCTATGAGATATGGAATGATGAGCAGCTTGTTGAAGACGTAAAAGGCGATGTGCTTACGTATCTCGAACAGCTTTATCAGGAGAACTCTCCGGAGTTTATCTATTACAAGACTCTCTATCATATCTTCGAAAAGTTCCTTTCAGAGCAAGAGACCGGCGGCTTCATAGACGAAAAAACACACCTCTATGATACAAAGGTCTGGCGCATGCTCTTTGATTTTCAGAAGGACGGCGTCAAGGGGGCGATAAACAAGATACTTCGTCACAACGGCTGCATCATCGCTGACAGTGTCGGTCTAGGAAAGACCTTTGAGGCGCTTGCGATCATCAAGTATTTTGAACTGTTCAATGACCGGNNGACAGCGGCAGGTCAGGCGATATTGATCTTGAAAAGATCAACTGGGGAAACTATAACCTTGTCGTGATCGATGAATCCCACAACTTCAGGAACAACACGAAGGGCAAGAAGGACGAGGAGGGACACACAATCAGGACCAGCCGCTATGAAAGGCTGATGAACGATATTATCAGCAAGGGCGTCAAGACTAAGGTGCTGATGCTTTCGGCAACGCCGGTTAATAATAATCTCCGTGACCTGAGGAACCAGATCTATTTTATCACCGAGGAAAAGGACGACGCTTTCAAGGAGTCTTTCAACCTTCCAAGCATCGGCGAGACCCTGAAGGTTTCACAGAATAAATTCACCCACTGGTCAAGAAAGCCCAAGCGGGAGATCAAGGACCTCCTGGAGAGCTTTGATTCGGGGTTCTTCAAGCTGCTTGATGAATTGACCATCGCCCGTTCCCGTCGGCATATCCAGCGATACTACAATCTCAAACAGATCGGGGAGTTCCCCAAACGGGAAAAACCAAAGTCCATATATCCCTTTATCGATCTCAGGAATGAATTCATCTCTTATGACCAGCTGAACCAGGAGATACAGAAATATAAGCTTTCCCTCTTCAATCCTTATCAGTATGTCGAACCTGAATTTCGGGAAGTCTATGACAAGGAAAAAGTCGAGAACTTTACCCAGGCAGATAGAGAAAACTACCTCATCGGCATGATGAAGGTGAACTTTCTTAAGAGGCTCGAAAGCTCGGTCAATTCCTTTGCCATTTCGATGGACAGGACTATCAGAAAGATTGCAGAGCTTGAAAACAAGATCAATGAATATAAAAAGAAAAAGACCAAAGTTACAGAAATAGACCTTGACGATCTGCAGGTGACCGACAGCGATGAGGAGACAGAAGACGCATGGGAAGTCGGCAAGAAGGTCAAGTATTCCCTCGATCATATGGATATTGATCGTTGGCTTAATGACCTTGCCAGGGACAGAGAGCAACTGAAACGCCTCTTTGATGAGGCAAGCGCAGTAACCACTGATAGAGACGCAAAGCTTGCCGATTTACGGGAGCTTATCAGGGGAAAGGCTATAAATCCGACAACCAACAGGAACGGCAAGAAGAACCATAAGGCCCTGATATTTACCGCTTTTGCCGACACCGCAGACTATCTGTTCGAGGCCCTCAAAGACTGGGCCAGAAAAGACCTCAAGGTTCATATCGCAATGGTGTCCGGGGGTTCAAAAGAGAATAAGACTACATACGGCAAGAATGAATTTACAAACATCCTGACCAACTTCTCGCCGGTATCAAAAAACAGGGACAAAGTGAAATCAATGAAACAGGATGAAGAGATTGATGTCCTGATTGCTACGGATTGCATTTCAGAAGGCCAGAACCTTCAGGACTGCGATTGTCTTATTAACTATGACATTCACTGGAACCCGGTCAGGATCATACAGCGCTTCGGAAGAATAGACAGGATCGGTAGTAAGAACGGGAAGGTCTTTATGTTCAACTTCTGGCCCACAAAGGACCTCGACAATTACATAACCCTTAAAGAACGGGTTGAGGCGCGTATGGCACTTGTGGATATTGCTGCAACCACTGACGATAACCTCCTATCACAGGATATCAAGGAGTTAATACAGGAAGACCTAAAATACCGGGACCAGCAACTAAAAAAGCTGAGAGAAGAAGTGCTTGATATGGAGGATGTTACAGACGGTATTGCACTGAGCGAATTTACCCTTGATGACTTTCGAATTGAATTGATCAACTATATTGAGGCAAACAAGGAACTGCTTGAAAAGGCCCCTCTTGGTTTATACGCGGTAGTCCCCGCGCCAGGGGGGAGTCAGGTAATCGGACCTGGGGTGATATTCTGCCTACGGCAGATAGGGGACACCTCCGGTAATGAGGCGGTCAATCCGCTTCAGCCCTGCTATCTCGTCTATATCAGGGACAATGGTGATGTCCGCTATAATTTCACAAATGCAAAGCAGATACTCGATATCTTCAGGATGCTTGCTGCCGGGAATGACAAGGCATATGAAAAGCTCTGCGATATCTTTAACAACGAAACCTCCAATGGGAACGAGATGAAGAAATACGACGCCCTTCTTGAGAAGGTGATTAATGAGATCACAAAGACCTTCAAGAAAAGGGCCGTCGGAGCGCTCTTGTCCGGTCGTGGCGGAAAGCTGCCGACTCAGTCTCAGCAGGCCAAAGGCGCAGGTGATTTTGAGCTTATTACGTGGCTTATTATTAAGGAGGCATGCGAATAAGGTCAGAATTTGTGACCTTAAAGGCGGAGGGGAAATGAAGGCAGTAATACCAGTCGAGGTTATTGAGAAGAAGATTCTGCTTGTTAGGGGTGAGAAGGTTATGCTGGACAGTGATCTCGCAGGGCTTTACGGAGTCGAAACATTCAACCTGAACAAGGCAGTGAAAAGGAATATTGACCGTTTTCCTGAAGACTTCATGTTTCAGCTTTCTAAAGAGGAAACGGAATCTTTGAGATTCCAAATTGGAATGTCAAAGGCAACAGGCAGAGCAGACAGGCCTTATCTGCCTTACGTCTTCACTGAACAAGGTGTCGCAATGCTTTCCAGCGTTCTGAACAGCGATAGAGCGGTCAAGGTTAACATTGAGATCATGCGGGCTTTTGTTAAACTTCGGCAAATGCTTGCCTCCAATGCCGAGCTTTCCCGGAAGCTCGCCGATCTCGAAAAGAAATATGACGCGCAGTTCAAGGTTGTTTTCGATGCCATCCGGCAGCTTATGACACCGCCAGCGCCCAAGAAAAAGCCTATCGGGTTCCGGGCGTCAGGGAAAGATGAATGACTGAGCTGAAACAGCAGATACAGGAAGCTCTCACCGGCTTTGGTAAAGGCAAGCTGTCTGTCAATGCAGCAAACCTACTGAATGTCCTTGGCTACGAAAGTGAGCGGACGGTTGAACTGTCGCCGAATACGTACAAGGGCTTTTCCGAGGTGTTTCAGGCCGGGCCATCAAATTTCTACCAGGAAAAGGCAAAGGTCAAAGACTGGCAGACCATAGACATCATCTTTCAGCTTACCGAAGACGACATAAAGAAAAGCCATTCCCTTTTTGAAGCAAAGCAGTATGGCGATAAAATCATAGAATCCTACCTGTTCTTTGCCCTCGCCCTTACCGGCGATAAATACACCCGTGGCGACCTGGTAAGGATCACGAGGGAGATCAACAAGCTCACGCCTATGCCGGCAATGATTCTGTTCAGGTATAACAACTATTTGACCCTTTCGGTTATTGACCGCAGACTTCACAAGCGGGAGAGCACAAAGGACGTCCTCGAAAAAGTCACGCTGATTAAAGACATCAATATCACAAGACCTCACCGCGCACATATCGAAATACTCCATGATCTTTCTCTTGGTGAGCTGCAGGACAAGCACAGATTTTCAAACTTTGTTGAGCTTCATAATGCATGGAGAAAGACTCTCGATACATCTGAACTGAACAAGAAGTTCTTCCGCGAGCTTGCCAACTGGTACTTTTGGGCGCTCAAGGATGTGGAATTCCCGGATGATGCAGAGAAGAACAGGGACGTTCGCAATGCAATAAGTGTTATCCGTATGATCACCCGGCTCATCTTCATCTGGTTCGTAAAGGAAAAGGGACTGATCCCTGAAGATCTTTTTAATCAGACGAAGCTCAAGAGCCTTCTCAACTTTACGGATAAGAAACGGAGCACCTACTATAAGGCAATCCTCCAGAACCTTTTCTTTGCCACTCTGAATACTGAGATGAATAAGGACAAACCCGGCAGCCGCAAGTTCAGAGGCAAGAATAAGGGCGACGGCAGAGACCAGCATTATATGATTCACAATGTCTTCAGGTATGAAGAATATTTTACAAGCCCGCAAGACACGCTGAAGAAGTTTTTCGAGAATGTCCCGTTCCTCAACGGCGGTCTTTTTGAATGCCTGGATAAGCTGAATCAGAGCGGCAAAGACAAGGTTATCCGTATCGACGGCTTCTCAGACCATCCGAAAAACGACCTTGAGGTCCCTGATCATCTCTTCTTCTCCGGGGAGCAGACCGTTGATCTTAATGAGATATACAGGACAAAGAACAAGACCTATAAAGTCAGAGGTCTGATAGATATTCTCGACAGTTACAAGTTTACTGTTGATGAGAATACGCCGATTGAAGAAGAAATTGCACTTGACCCTGAATTATTAGGTAAGGTTTTCGAAAACCTTTTGGCAAGCTATAACCCCGAGACACAGACAACTGCCCGAAAGCAGACCGGCTCGTTCTACACGCCACGAGAGATCGTCAACTACATGGTTGACGAATCCATTATCGCTTATCTTTCGACAAGGCTCATTGCAAAGATTCCGGCTCTCGGAAAGAGTGGAAAAGGCCTTGATGAGCGTCTGCGACATCTTGTTGCATATAATGACCAGGCCCATGAATTCACCACGGCTGAAGTTGATATTCTAATAGCCGCGATCAACACGCTGAAGGCCCTCGACCCTGCCTGCGGCTCCGGCGCATTTCCAATGGGCATGCTCCATAAGCTGGTCTATATCCTCGGCAAGCTTGATCCCGACAATTCAAAGTGGCGTGAGCTACAGAGACAAAAAGCAATCAAGGAAACAGAAGAAGCCTACAAGATCGGCGAAAAGGAAGAGCGTGAAAAGCGGCTTCTTGATATCAGCGAGGTTTTTGAAAACAATGCCTCTGATTACGGCAGGAAACTCTACCTTATTGAAAATTGCATCTTCGGCGTTGACATTCAGCCAATAGCCGTCCAGATCGCAAAGCTCAGGTTTTTCATCTCCCTGATTGTTGACCAGCGGATTGATCCCAAAAAAGAAAACCTCGGCGTGCGGCCTCTGCCGAACCTTGAGACGAAGTTCGTAGCGGCAAATACGCTGATCGGGATTGAAAAACCAAAAGAACTTAAACTGTCGATGAATTTAGCTGAGATTGAACGCAAAGAAGCAGAACTCAAAATGGCACGTGAACGTCATTTTACTGCAAGAACGCAACAAACGAAGACCAAGTGGCGCGATGAGGATAAACGCCTTCGTTCAGAAATATCGGAATTGCTGAAAAGTGACGGATGGGATAATGAAGTTGCACGTAGACTTGCCGAATGGAACCCCTACGATCAGAACTCCTCGGCGGGTTTTTTTGATTCGGAATGGATGTTTGGCATTATAGAAGGGTTTGATATTGCAATGGGCAATCCGCCCTATCTTCGTGTTCAGGGGCTTCAGCAGACGCAGCCGGAGTTTATTCCAACATACAGACAGCAATATGTTTCAGCACAGGGAAGCTTTGATATTTATGCCCTCTTTGTTGAGCGCGGCTATCAATTGCTTAATTCTCATGGATTATTAACATATATCCTGCCGCATAAGTTCTTTCAGGCATCTTTCGGTGAGGCTCTGAGAAAACTTCTCACCAAGCATAAAGCACTCCGGCAGATTGTTAGATTTGGCGCAGAGCAGGTTTTTGAGGAAGCAACGACATATACATGCCTGCTTTTCTTGACAACTCAGCCGAATTCATCGTTTGACCTCTTCGAAGTTAAGACCCTGGAACGCGGTCGTGATGTTCTGGAGGCAGCCCTGAATCATCGGGAACACCCTGATTATACTTACGAGAGTTTGCCTGAACCACAAAATACTGAATGGGATTTTACTATTGGAGATAAAAATAGAATATTAACGCGACTTCAACAGCACACTGAATCCCCCCGGGTATTCCGGAGGCCGATTTGTTTGAGTCAGACCGCAACGGTCGACTCCTGCAGCGCACTATAATACGCGAATTCCAACTCTGCTGGCGGGATATCGCCGATGGGTTCGAGCAACCGGCGATGATTGAACCAGTCCACCCATTCCAAGGTGGCATATTCTACCATGTCGATTGTTCGCCATGGGCCCCGATGACGAATCACCTCCGTTTTATAAAGTCCAATTATGGTTTCCGCTAAAGCGTTGTCATAAGAATCACCCCGGTGGCCAACGGACGGTTCCACACCGGCTGCTGCCAGACGCTCCGAATAGCGGATCGACAGGTACTGGCTCCCTCGATCGCTGTGATGTACCAAGCCATCAGTGTTCTTCCGGGACCACAGCGCCTGCTCCAAGGCATCCAGCACCAGGTCCGTTTGCATCGTGCGCGCTACGCGCCAACCCACAATCCCTCGGGAGAAAACGTCAATCACAAAAGCAACATACACGAACCCCATCCACGTAGCCACATAGGTAAAATCTGCCACCCAAAGCTGATTCGGGCGCATGGCACTGAACTGCCGCTGTACCAGATCCCCAGGACGGCCGACCGAACCATCTGTTACCGTCGTCCGGCAGGTCCGGCCCCGAACCACCCCCCGGAGCCCCATTGCCCGCATCAATCGCTCCACCGTACACCTGGCGACCGCTATGTTTTCACGGTTGAGCTGAAGCCATACCTTCCTAGCCCCGTATACCTCGAAGTTCTCCTTGCGGACTCGCCGGATTTCCTCCGAAAGCACCCGATCCCGCCGCACACGGATGGGTTGCATCGAGGGGTCTTTGTGCCGACCCTTATGTTCATAGTACACCGATGGGGCGAGCGGCAGTTCAGTGCAAATCGGCTCGACCCCATACTCAGCCCGGTGTTCATCGATAAATAACACCATCATCTCCGTCCGCGGTCGAGCTCCGCCTGGGCGAAAAAAGCCGATGCCTTGCGCAAAATCTCATTGGTGCGCTTCAGTTCCCGATTCTCACGCTCCAACGCCTTGAGCCGCTCATGCTCCGTGCTGCTGAGTCCGCCCCGAATCCCCTGGTCGATCTCTGCACGTCGTACCCACTTCCGCAAGGTCTCCGCTGTACAACCGATCTTGCCGGCTATCGAACCAATCGCTGACCATTGCGAATCGTGTTCCTTCTGCTGTTCAAATACCAACCTCACTGCCCGTTCCCGGATCTCCGGGGTATACCTCGTTGTCTTGTTCATAGCTCTATCCTCTCAAATTGTAGAGCCTCCGGTAAAGTCGGGGGGATTCA
>DKBO01000154.1 GCA_002448975.1 Nitrospiraceae bacterium UBA6898 | reverse complement strand
GAGGTCAGGGAACGCATCCAGGAGTTCGCCGAGGCTGAAGGTCAGCAGAAGGCCCTTTACATCTTCCTGCTTCTTGGCCTCGTGCTGATCCCTGCGGTGCTGCCGTATTGGGACGCTCGCGCCCTGCTTTACGCGATCCTGAGCCTGACCGTGATACGAATGCTGCCTGTGGCCGTAAGCCTTATCGGCTCAAAACTCGACTGGCAGACCGTATCTTTCATTGGGTGGTTCGGGCCGCGGGGGATCGCCTCAGTCCTGTACCTGCTCATCGTAATAGGGAAGCTCGGCACCAAGGGCTTCGAATACATGATCTCGGTAGTGTCGCTCACGGTCCTGCTCAGCGTCTTTCTGCACGGGATCTCCGCCATACCGCTCTCGAATGTCTATGGTCGCTTCTCTGCAACAAAGGGTAAGGACACAAAAGAGAACACTGCCTGATGCAGTCTTGCATATCTTCGAGCACGGCGTTATCAGTATGACATTACCTTCCCCAGATTTAGCTGACAGCTGAAGTGACGCGACCACCCGCGGTTGCAATAGATTCTATAATGCCAAGGATGATGTCATTAGACCCTATCTCAAAAATGCATTTTTGTTAAAAGGCTGTCATACCCGCGAAAGCGGGTATCCAGAAGTCTTTGAAAAGACTGGATTCCCGTTTTCACGGGAATGACGAAAAGAGAGCCGATAGATGAGGAAACGATATTTTGAGATAGCTTCCAGTGATTTTGTAAAGCTTCTTCACCATCGGACCTGCATCAGGCATCTGAAAGGACTGTGAACACGCAAGGCCTTGTGTCAATTAAAAGAAAAGGGAGGGTTTCCCCTCCCTCGTGAGATTTAATGAGCCGGAAAAGCTGGACCTATTTCGCTGTTAGTGGCAGTTCAGCGGGTCTGGTAAGCCCTGGCACCGCTTCGTGTCGCCAGAGAAGTACTGGAGCGCGTTGCCGAGCATGCACCCGAACCAGAACTTCTGTATGTCGTCCCTGTCAGGCGGGAACGCGTTGACCGCAATGATGTTCCGAGCCGCGTTTATAGCGATGAAAGGCACCGTGGTGTCGGGGCTGTCGTAGTTGAAGCAGAGGGTGGCACCAGCAGCGACGTTCGCCGGCGTGAGCGCCGTCGCCCACGAGGAACTTGTCGGGCCGTTCACGTTGTTGAGGAGTTCAGAGCAGGCCTGGTCCCCGCCGGCCGGGAGCGGCTGAAATGCCGTGCAGACTTGGTTAGTGACGTCGTCCCTGCACTCCGGAGGAGTGCCTGCTTGAGTGCACGCGTTGCCGGTCGCCGGGTTGATAGCCGGGCAGGTTCCGATGTTGCATACCGGGCCTCCTGCGGCTGCGCGCCTGCAGGCCGCAAGGCCCGGGCCGCCCCTGGTGAGCGGGCTCTGGCCTGCCCCGAAGATGGCGTTGCCGAAGCCGATGGTGCTGGAGAAGGCGAAGCCGGTGAGGATGAGCTTCTTGCCCGGTGCCGAGACAAAGTTGGAGAGGGCGGCCGCTGCCGCATTCGCTATCTGATTCGGGATAGGCTGGCCGCACTTGTTGTCCGTGTAGGCGACGATGATGTCGAAGTTGTTGATGAGCTGGGTGGCTGTCGGCATGACCAGGTCTCCGTCGATTATCTGGGCGTCCCTCAGCCGGTCGATGGTGTCGTCGTAGCCGAAGTAGTCGACGACATTCTGCGCGCCGTACTGACCCAAAAAGTCGAAATTGCGCCTGCCTGAGCCCGCGGGCTGCCCGGGCTGAAGACCAACATCGCCGGCATTGTGGTACAGGTCAGCGCAGTAGGCGAGGATCCCGACACGCTTAGGGTATATTTGGACTCCGGGCTGATTGGCTGCGTCTGTCCAGAAAATATCCGTGGTGCCGGACCAGTTTGGTGTGGGCGGCTCGATCGGTTGATTATTCACCTGTGCATACACGCTGCCGGCCATGGCCGCTACGAAAACCAATGCGATAAAAAACAGCAGTCTTTTTTTCATTGGAACCTCCTTTTTGCAAGCATTCTTCTTTTCATTGAATCGCGAGACTGAAAAGAGCCTCCTCCTCTTACCTGGAACATCTCCCCCTCCTCTTCACCCTTCACCTCCTCTCCACAGCCTTTTACGCCGTCTGTCTACCATGATGCTGAAAAAGCCGGAAACAAGCCCTTATAGGCGATGAGGCTCCTTGATAGTCGAGGGCTTTAGCCTGCGGGATAACCCCTTTTCAGCACCCTTCCAGGTCATGCGGTCCATACTGGTACTGCCCACGGTAGAATAGAACGGCGTCGCACTAACAAAAAAAGCGGGACTCCAAGAATATTTCCCGCAGCAGCCCGGCTATCCTCATCCCATAGACCCTGCACTTTCCGCCCCTAAAAAGCGGGTGGCCTTGCCAAATGAGATCAGACAGAACGTATATAAAAAAATTCTATCCGACATATCTGACGCAGTCAACGTCAAAATAGAGCTACAATACTGCTGATGAATACAGATCGTAGCTAGCTTATCTTTCACAATTTATCAATGACGCTGACTAGGATACGCGCAGAAATCTACCAGCAGACCATATGTATCTTCGGGAGTACCCTTGCTCCTCTCCGTGAAGTGCTATTCTCGGCCCATCGATCGCACGCCGTATTACGATGAAGACCGAGAAGCTCAGGGATCAGTCTGCCCCATACCGGAGCGCCGCCAGTCCTGTGGAGAAGCACTTTTCCACAAGGCTGACCAGTTCCTGCCGGAGATCGTCGCCTTCGCGGCCCGCGTAACGATCAAAGAGTTCGCGGGCAACCTTATGGAATGTTTCGAGGATAGCCGGATCGAAATGCTGCCCCCTGTCCTGGTCGAGTATCTCCATGGCAGCCTCGAAGCTGAAAGGCTTCTTGTAGGGCCGCGCCGAAGTGAGCGCGTCAAATACGTCACAAATAGCGAAGATGCGGGCAGTGACCGGAATATCCGTGCCGCGCAGGTTATGGGGATAGCCTCCTCCTGCGTACTTCTCGTGATGATAGCCGGCAACGGTGATTGCGTCCTTGAGCCACGAAGAACGTGTCACGATCTCAACGCCCTTTTCAACGTGGGTCTTCATGACGCTGAACTCCTTATCGTCAAGCTTTCCCGGCTTGAGCAGGACGTTGTCCGGGATGCCGATCTTTCCGACATCATGCAGAAAGGCCCCCTTGATTAGGGCGCACATATCCTCAGACGGCAGCCTCATCGCCTCGCCGACGCGGGCGGAATAGAGGGAGACACGATAATTGTGGGCGTCGGTGTCACTGTCACGCTTGGCAATGGCGCTGCCCAATACGGAAAGGGTCTCGAGGTTCGCGTCAAGGAGGCCTGTGGAATAGTCTGCGATCCTTCTCATGAGATGCAGGATGACCGGATAGAGGATAGCTGCCACGGAAAAGACTATGGCGACCACGATCATAATGTTCAGGAGAATCGTTCTGGTCATTTCAGCCGCCTTCTGCGCCGATAGGGCAAAGATCCCCCTGGCATAGGCCCGTACAACCCCCTGTTCATTGGCAATGGGCATGATGACACGAACGACGGAAGTATCATTGATCTCGGACATTTCCGCAAGCACCATCCCTGCAGCGGGACGTTGCATGGGTTCCGATACAAGCAAGGCCTTGCGGGGATCAGCATCTTTTTTCCCGTCAAGTGCCCATTCAGCAACCAGCTTTAAGGAGGCGTCATAGAACTGCACGTANNGCAGCGATGAGGATCGTGGCGATGCCGAGCCTCATCAGGAGAACACGGTGGACAAAGGTCCTGAGAGGGTAAGTCTTCATCGCGACATCTCTCGCGTCAGGCTTCCGTGAAAAAGGAAGGTGACGACGCGAAATCTACGAACTGCGCCTGGTACACGCGCATCTCGAGAATCATGCCTTGCGCCTGGGGGGTATCCAGCAATGGCGCAAGCTGGGCTGCACTCTCCCACCACCATTCTATGA
>DKBO01000087.1 GCA_002448975.1 Nitrospiraceae bacterium UBA6898 | reverse complement strand
CCGGAAAACGGTTCCAGACGGGAGATCCATCAGGAATGAAGCCTACAAAAGTATGCTGAGCTACCGGTGGATGCAGCCTGCACTGCATCCAAAGCTTCAGACAGCACGAGCGATATCTGGCCGTGGGTTACTACTTCTTTGCTGTCGATGCGGCGTATCCCAATTTGGCAGAGAGAGCCCTGCCCGCGTCCTGGAGCAGAGCCACTACGCCGCCTTTTTCGAGCAGGTCGTCAGTGAGCCGCCCCGCGGGTGCAACAATGCCCACGGCAGCGATAATGTTCTTAGAGAAATCTTTCACCGGGACGGCGATGCACCTGACTTCCAGGTCGCACTCCTCGTTCTCTATCGCGTATCCTCTTTCTGCGGTCCTTTTCAGATCTGCGAGGAGGACATCGCGCGTTTTGATGCTTTTTCCGGTGAGCGGCGGCAGGTTCATCTCAGGATACAGCCGTTCGACATCTGCCGGTGACAAGGAGGCAAGCTGCGCTTTCCCCACGGCAGTACAGTGTGCCGGGAGCATGGCGCCGATGCGTGAAACAGCACGCACGGTCTTGCCTGTCTCCACGCTGTCCATGTAGATCACCTTGTTCGCGCGGAGAACGGCCACTACGGCTGTCTCGCCCGATGCGGCCATGAGGTTTTCGAGGATCGGCCGCGCCTGGCGGCGGCACTCGCGCTGCTCGATGAAGATTGACCCGATCTGCAGCGTCTTGGGGCCGAGTCGATAGTTTTCGGTTGCCTTGTTCTGTTCAATGTAGCCGCGGTGCTCGAGCGTCGCCAGCAGGCGGAATACATTATTTTTGTGCAGCCCCAGCCGTTTCGACAGCTCGGTCACACCGAGTTCATCCTCGGTCTTGGTGAAGGATTCAAGGATATCAAGCGCGTGCGACACGGACTGGATCGTATAATTGACTTTTTCTCTCTTCGTGACCATATTGAGTATGCTCCCATTGCCGGTTGTTTTCCGTTATTTGAGTTTTCCCGGCTGATTTCCCTTTTGCACGGCATAGCCCTTCATTAACCAATCCGGAATGCCTGCCTGATAGATCATGAGATAGGTATAACCCATGTCCAAGGCCGAACCCGCGGCCATGCGACTTAAGGTTCAGCCGGCCCCCCGGCAATAAAAGATGAGCGGTCTTGTTTTCTCTCTGGGAAGGCGTGTCGCCTCGTTTTTCATTCGCTCTGCGGGAATATTGATCGCCCCTGGAATGTGTCCCTGCTGATACTCATCAGGCAGCCTCGAGTCGATGAGAACGGCTTTCGACTTTCCGGTCACCCAGGTCCTCACATCCTCTGCGCCGATAACAGGGAGATGCGCCATGGCGAGAGATGACGCAAGGAATATGAAACCGAATAAATAAATGAAAAGCCTTGGCTTGGTCATACAAACCTCTCCGCTCATTTTAAAACAATTGTTTAATTTTATTTCATGAATACCGTTTTGTCAAGAGAAAATGATTCCCTTCTGCGATTCAGACAGTGTGAGCCGAAAGCAACCATTCCCGAAAGTTTGTCCTTCTGAATGGACTTCTCCAGGCTCAGAAGTAAATATCTTGAGGATTTCTTGCGTAGAAAGGAACGGTCGTCTGATAAGGAGACAAGAAGGCCCCTACCTTCCCGGAGAATGCCGGCGGTGTCAGAGAAGAGCAGGGGTACGTGAAGATACATCGACCGGTGCTATGGCGCACGAGGCTTTGTAAATTGATCGGCCAGACTGCGGCGAAGCTTGCGGGTCTTGGCGAGGATTTTCTTGCGGGCTTTTTCATTCAGCGTGAGCACGAGTTCCTGATGCTCAAGTGGACTTAAGTAGGCTACATAGCTTTGGTAAAAAATAAGAATCGCCGTAGTCGTTGGACGGAGCAGCTCCAGAGTCCGGGGCCGGGTCCTGGCATTGAGTTCCTCGCGCCCGATCCGCAGCAAATACCACTGGAGCAGGCTGTAGGTAAGCAGGACGAAGACGACCTGATTGACGATCAGGCTGAAGTCTCGTGACGTGAACGCTTCCAGATCGGAAAAACATTTCAGTTGGCGATGCCGCTCTTCTATAGTGGTGCGCAGGGCATAGTCCTGGCGGCCTGTGGCCGGGTCGTCAACCCACGCGGTGGAAAGGATCACCCAGTAATCCTCATGCCCATCGGCATACACCTCTTTATTGACAATGGCGTCTAAGGGCACCGGACAGGTGGAGAACGTCGTCAAACGATGCGCCACGGCTACTTCGGACCGAAGGAGAGTCTTTTCGGCCGGTCGTTCCGCTACCTTCACTGCGGCCCTCCTTTTCGCCAGTGTGCGCTGTCTTGCCTCCTCACGCTTTCTGATGCGCTCCGGTCGATGTACCGGAATCGGCTTGGAATCGGTTGTGGGCGATTTCCAGGACTTAAAATCCAACGCGCCGCCTTTGGCCAGACCCACGACATCGATATAGATATCCATGCTGCGGCGCACGGGAATCAGCACATCTATTCCCCGCTCTTTCTTGCAGCGCCCGATCTCGGCGCCGTCCAGAAAACCACGATCCAGGATCAGCTTCTTCATGATACCCTTGCCGTGAAACTCGACGAATTGATCCACCAGCTCGTAGAGAAGAGGGCACTCGTGGTCCTTGCCGGCGACAACCTTCAATGCGGCATACAGAAAGAAATCACCGGCAGGGTTGGTGTGGATGAGGCTCACCAGCTTGTAACAGCGACGCCACGTGCAACGGGCAAGCTCTTTTGGCGATAGTTTCCTGGAATCTACCGGATGGTTGTGCTCATCAAACAGCATGCGCGATGCACCCTCATAGTTTTCGTTGTCAGGCACAAACAAGTAAGAGGCGTCCCCGATGAATATTCCTTCGGGATCAAAGACATGGTGCTGCTTGTAAATCCCCGCAACGTCCCGATTAAACCACGTCATCAGACAAATCTCGTCGGTTCTCTTGGCCGTCTTTCTGAGGTGATCCGGATCGCACGGCGTCTGCCGGTCATACTCGTTCTTATCGTTGAATCCGGAACAATAGAGGGTCACGTCCTTCGTCTCGGGGTGGATCGCCTTATGCCCCATGGCCGGACCAAAGGCATTGACCATCCCGCCTGAACGTACGACATACGGAAAAGCGTTGAAACTGTGAACCCCATGAAAGCGCATGGAAATGTCGCTGGCTATATACACCCATAAGGGTACATCGTGCTTCTTATTCGGGGTCGGGTACGTGGCGGCCAGCTTCTCCAGGACTTTTTTCTCGGTGATGGCCCGGAAAAAGTCCGTTTCACACACCTCGCCTACGCCTTCGAGATAGTCGAACTCACCGCGCTGAAAGGCGGAGGTGACCAGCCGGTCGTTGCGCTCGAAGAGCATCGCTCCGGCGGTCCGGTCGTCCGCATCGAGGGTCAAGGTTCCTCCCTTCGGATCCGCTCAATCTGATCGATCACCGCGAGCATCTTCTTGCCGATTGCCGCGACCTCTGCGCGCGCGCCGCGAAGACGCTGATACTCCTCACTCTTCCCGCGCAGTTCCACGAGCCTCTCGGGAGGGATCGACATAAGCCGGGTCTTCCCCTTGTGGCTCCAGCTGAGGACCATGCTTCGGTGCAACTCTCCCCGCGCACAGGCGCAGGAGGGTTTCCCGCACTTCCTGGCCATCTCATAGACCGTGCCCTTGACGAGCGGACTACGCCCGAATACGGCCTCAAGCGATCCTTCCAGCTCTACCACGAGACGCCGTAAGTCCTGACGCAGACGGCTGAGGGTTTGGGTGTCAGCTTTCCTCTGCATGTTATAAACACTATAACATTCAGACTGGTAAAAGTCCAGAAAAAAATGATAGGGCTTAGAGAAAACCGGATATCAGGGGTTTACGGAAGGCCCTGCTGGCGGGGGGATCACTACTGTTTTTTGCTACTGTCTGAATTGCAGGACCTGACCCTATGGGGTTCTATGGGGTTCTACTATGGGGTTAACCCTATGGGGTTATAAGAATCACCCACGCTTGTAGGCGCTGAATAATTTGACTACGATTCTGCTGA
>DKBO01000120.1 GCA_002448975.1 Nitrospiraceae bacterium UBA6898 | reverse complement strand
GCGGATGAAGGACTGGTCGATCTTCAGCTTGTTGATAGGGAACTTCTTCAGATAGCTCAGTGACGAATAACCAATGCCAAAATCATCCAGAGAAAAGCGTATGCCCATATCTGCCAGTTCCTGCAGTTTTCTGATCGTGCGTGCTGCATCCTGCATGGCGGTGCTTTCCGTAATCTCCAGCTCCAGCAAGTGCGGCGCAAGGCCGGTTTCTTCCAATATCCGGGTGATCCGTTGTACGATTCCGGGATTCTGAAACTCATGCGACGAGAGGTTTACGGTCACGCAGAGGGAAGGAGATCCTGCTTCCTGCCAGATCCTGTTCTGCATACATGCGGTCCGGAGAACGTAATCACCAATGACGGTAATGGTCCCGCTGGCCTCGGCCAGAGTGATGAACCGGCCGGGATCTACAAGCCCTCGTTCAGGATGCTGCCAGCGTACCAGGGCCTCTGCACAGACGATCCTTTTGCTCATGATGTCCACCTGAGGCTGGTAATAGACCAGGAATTCACCGCGATCAAGCGCCGCGCGCATGCTCTTCTCAAAAATCATTCTTTCAATCGTCCTGACCTTCATGACCGGGCTATAGAACTGATAGCCGCCCCTTCCCATCTCCTTTGCATGATACATGGCAATGTCAGCGCTGTTCAAAAGAGTTTCCGGCCGAATGCTGTCATCAGGGTATGTGCTGATGCCGATGCTTGTGGAGATGTGCAGCTCATGGTCATCAATAACATAGGGTTCCTGCACTGCCGAGATGATCTTTTCTGCGATTACCGAAGCGTCTTCTGCATGCCTGATATGGGACAGGAGAAGGCTGAACTCATCGCCGCCGATACGGGAAACGGTATCTGTTTCACGAACACATTTTTTCAGGCGTGCGGCTACCTCTTTGAGCAGCTGATCCCCAGCTGCATGCCCGAACGCATCGTTGATATGCTTGAACCGGTCCAGGTCCAGAAAGAGCACGGCAAGCATGTAGCTGTCTCGATGGGCCTGTGTTATCGCAAGGTCAAGATGGTCTACGAAGACACCTCTGTTCGACAGGCCGGTAAGGGTATCGTGATATGCCACGTATCTGATGTCGTCTTCCATTCTCCTTCGTTCGGTTACGTCTTCAAATATTGCCCCGAAGTACCCCTTTTCCGTGCAAAAGGCGGAAACCGAATACCATCGATTGAGCGCAGAGGAGAACTCTTCGAATCTCACGCCCTCTCCGCTGAGCGCGACCTTTCCATACGTACCTATCCAGTCAAAATCTGCCTCCCGGATGCCTGGGATGACCTCAGTTACCGACTTGCCGATTACGTCTTTCTTTTTCAGCCCGGTGAGTTTTTCAAAAGCTTCGTTTATCTCAAGAAAAACATAGTCGGACGGCACGCCGTGTTCGTCAACGATGATCTTGTGGTATGCAAATCCATTCAGCATTTCCGTGAAAAGAGCACGGTATTTTGCTTCACTGGCCTTCAAAGCATCCCCGACCCACTTACGTTCTGAAATATCCAGGAAGGTCACCACTGCCCCGATGACGCTGCCCTCATGTCGGATTGGATATGACCAGTATTCTGCGTGAAATGGGCTTCCGTCAGCCCGCCATAAGACCTCGTCATCACGGTGGACACTCTCCCCTTCAGCAAACCCTTTACATGTTCTGCATTCCCTGAATGGATATACAGCGCCATCAGGTCTTTTATCGTGGATAAGTTCATGCATGTTCTTTCCGAGCACATCACCTTCTTTTTCATACAGCATCTGCCGGAGAAAGGAGGTGTTGCAGAACATGCAGTTGCCATACATATCAATCCCGCAGATGGCCTCGGCTGTGGAATTCAGCAGCATACGGAACTGTTCTTCGCTTTCCCTGAGTGCTTCCTCGATACGCTTTCTCCCGGAAATATCCCTGAGTATCGACAAAAAACCTCTGTTAAGGCCTTTCGCGTCAATAACGGGCGCTCCTATGGTTTCCCCCGGGAAAACCGTACCGTCCTTTCGGCGATAACGGCACTCGAATGCCGGCCGCAACCGTTTCATGCCTGCTGCCGAATAGTCGGCCCTGTGTGCATACAACATCCTGGTGCTTTTCCCTTTCAACTCCTTGAGCCGGTATCCGAACATCCGGGTGAACGCCGGATTGATCAGGACAATACGCAGCCCGTTATCGACAAAAATGGCCGCATCAGCAATCGAATTGAAGATAGCTTCGAATTCAGCCCTGCTTCGTTCCAGCTCCGTCGCGGTCCGTATGCGTTCCGTAACATCATGAAAACTCCATACCCGGCCGACAGTTTCGCAACCGACCCTCTGCGGCCGGGAAAACCGCTCAAAGACCCGTCCGTCCTTGAACGTAATAACGTCAAAGCTTTCTTTCTCGGGATGAGCGTATAAATAGCGGATCTTTTTCAGAAATGCATCAGGTTCCTGAAGCTGGTCCCGCACAAATTCGACCAGCGCCCGGTCATCCCCCTGCCCGGCAAGGGATTCCGAAATTCGCCACATCTTCAGAAAATTCTTGTTGTAGCTTGCGATCTTGCCGGAGTTATCTACGACAAGCAGCCCGTTTGCAGCAGATTCAAGCGTGGCATTGAGCAATGATATGGTATGTTCGATCTGCTTGCCCATGTCACTACGGGTAGACCGCAGATCTTTCCGTACGACAGCCTTCTTTCGGAGCTGGTGCAACTCCTTTTGTCGCTCAATCTTCGGTGGGACCAGATCTTTCACATCATTATCCCGCATAGAGGTTCCCATCAGGGAGTCGCGTAACTCTTCGCTCGATTCACTGTATTGCTAAATATCGCAATTTACCATCACATCTCGTTTCGCCCTTGACAGACCGATGCATAACAGCAGGTGGCGATCCCCGGGCCAGAATGCCAGCCTGATGAGCAACGGATGCAGGAGGGACGGGATGGGCAACAAGGAAGAGTATTATTCCTCATGGCCAAATTCGCCCTTTTCAAAACAATTTGCCGGACAGCCCCGGCACGTTCCGGCAAGATATGAAAGGTCTTTCTTCTTCTCGGCAAACGTGCAGTTGATAATATGCTCTTTTGCTTCACCTGTTATACGCTCGAGCAGGTTGAAGCGTTTCCCGCAGCGGGGACATTCTTTCATGATGAGCCTCGTTACCTCTTTTTTTTATCATACCATGATCTTCCGGATCGAGCAAAAAGCGGGCTACCCCTGTCTTATTCTCAGAGTGAACTATCCAAACGGGTCCGTATGTCGTGGATGTCTATCGCTACAAGCGTCAGCATGCTCAGCACCTGCCCGAACAGAAGGGGCCTCACACGGCGGCGAGTAGAGACTTTAAGCCCGGAAAAATCCCTGTAGTCGTCGCAGAAGTGGACTGCATGCGCCCAGCGACCCACGACCTCCGCTGTGTAGTCGAGCCGGCGAAGCAGCATATCCTGGTCAAAATAAAATATCTGCGCACGGCAGTGCGTCGGAATGTCACTGGGAAATGTTACGCGCAGACACGTAAACTTCCTGTTGCCGGTGCGCCGTTGACCCAGATATTCAAACGAAAATCCTCTACGCATAAAGATAAAAGGTGTGACCAGATAGTTCCAAGTCGCGTACCCGCCGAAATACAGAAAATCGAGATCATCCCACCACAGCATCCTGCGCGGCTGCCGGAACGCTGCCCGCGGCTGGGCGCGCTTTTTCACTATGCGGTTGTCCGCATCCAGAATACGGACCTCAGCGTCTCCGGAAAATTCGCCAATCAATCCAGGACCGGGATAATCAAGGAAAAGAAGAGAGGGCCGCTGACAGTAGGCCTGCACCCTGGTGTGGTCAAGAACCTGCCGCTGTTTCGCTGTAAAGAGAAAACCCCTCACGGAAAGCTCGGCATCCAGTCTCTGCGTGTGCATCCAGAGGTCCCTGCCCCCATGCGCATCAAGGATCTCTTCAATAAGCACAGCACTATTGTCAGGCAAAGAAACTCTCCGAATAGAACGAGAGCAGCGGCGATGTTCCCTGCACCTCACAAAAAAGAATGGGGCGGACTCCGGGCAGATGCCGCGATGCAGCACGCACGGCGTCTCTCAGTTGAGAAGGCTCAAATAGTAGGTGTACTTTTCTCTCTGGCAGACGAGCGATTCGAGCATACTCTCTGCGTATCGTTCGCAGTCTGTGCCCCTGACGTGGTCAAGGTGCTCCAGAGCCATCATGATCAGCCGGTCGATCCTTTCGAGTGTGGCATCCATAACGGTCTCCTGTTTTCATTTTACCGCAGATGCTCGGCATTGTGAAGATGCTACCATGTTTATTGATCGATATGCGAGCGGAGGGCCGGAAAAGCATTACCTGATGGAAAATAATCAGCGCGTCTTGGCCCGAACAAAACAGAGATGAGACATACCGTTCATCATCCCGGAAGGATATAACCCTTCTCCAGCATGAACCGGGAAATTCTGTCGATATGCGCTTCGGTATCGCTGATGATCTTCCGCAGGTTTGCAATGACCGGATCGCTGCTCTCCGGCAATTCGAATACAATGCTTTCCGCCACGGTCTTCTCCAGCTTCAGCGCGATATCCAGGGCGTCATGCAGACTGAAGGGGCATTTCCTCACCTGATCCTTAATCTGTTCGGTAAAGGCAAGGGTCTTCGTGATGTATGCAGCCGGCGGGAACCGGATCCCTGCATATTCTCCGGTGACCTGCAGCAGGTCAGCAGCAAGGTACAGACGGGCATGGTCTTCCTCCTCCAGCGAAAGCTGCATCCAGAAATCGCTCTCTGCAGGGTACAATCTCGTAAATTCTCGGTATATCAGGGAAACCGCGATCTCAAGATCGACACAGTCAAGAAGTATCTTCTGTCGTGCGACATATTCGGGCGTTATCTGTTCCATACGCGGATATACTAATTTTCCAGCAGTCTGCGGTCAATAGAAAAAAAGCTCCCGGTCGTTGTATGATCCGCTGATCTGTCACCGTGCAGCAGTAACAGCGTGGCAAGGCAGGGTCACGACGCTTCTCACGGACACACTCTGACGGTCAGTAGCACACATCTCCCTCGCAGATTTACCCGCATGGGTCTCTTATGCTATGCTTTTTCTGCAGTTCATAAGTGATCTTTTACGAGTGGTTTTGCCATGGCACTGACCGGAGATTTAACGCAACTACATATCGCTGACATCATTCAGTTGATACACACAACTCGGAAGTCCGGAACCCTCACCGTGACAGGAGAGAAGGGAGAAAGCCGGATCATATTCAGCAACGGTTACCTCGTCGGAGCCAGCCATCTCAACAACCGCATACGCATCGGTACGGTCCTGGTGAAGATGCACGTTATTACCACTGAAGATCTCAAAAGCGCACTTGATGCCCAGAAATATGCAGGGAAGAACCGGGAACCCCTGCTCAGAACACTCATGCAGATGGGAAAGGTGTCGGACGATGCAGCATTCAAAGGGCTCAAAAAGCTGATTGAGATAACCATTGTCGAACTGATCAGCTGGACGGGAGGAACCTTCATGTTCGATGACCAAGCCATTGCTGTCTCCCCTGAATGCAGCTATCAGCCCGGCGTTATGGAGCAGGAGATAAGCCTTGATGCCCAGATGGTATTGATGGATTCCCTTCGGGTCTTTGACGAGCGAGAACGTGACAAGCAGGCCGGGCAGAAGGTACCGTCATACGAAATTATCTTTTCTGATGTACTCCCTCAAGAAGATAGGGAAGTTGCGGTAAAGATAACCCCGGCTGTTACGGCCGACATACTGGGGCTGGCGGACCTCGACCAGATGGAGAACAAGATACCGGAGCCCGTATCCGTGCCGGAGATCTTTGATCCCGTGGAAATACACCGCCAGAAGATCCGGGAGATCCTAACCGATTTCCCTGCTGACCGACAAGAGGCGTTTGTCGCATTCCTGAGAACGGCAACCGATTGTGCCAGCAGCCCCGTGATTTCTGCACAACGGGAAGGATATGGCAGGGCAGTCGTCCTCTTCAGTGTGGATGCGCTCCTGACACATGCAGCCATGACCATCTGCAAGAACGACGGAATCCTTGTATTTTCGACCTCCGAAGAAGACGAACTTGACCGGATTATCGGCCAGTGTCAGGCCTTGAAAATAGTCCCGGCGCTTGTTTTCGATTCGCCGAGAAGCTTCGGCAGCAGCTTGCGGAAAGAAGACGTTGCCTCGTTGCGGCTCAGGGCACGGGAACGTCATCAGAGCGTTCCTATGTTCCAGCTTTCTGAACCGCAAGATTACCTTTTTACCCTGCAGTCCTTTCGTGACGGTATGCTGGCGGTACTCCCGAAACCGGACAGGGAAGGCGGCAAAGAGACGTTCATCGAAGACATGACAGTATTTCTGGAGTCATTCAGATCATTAGTTCGGAACTTCCTCCTACCAACAAATATGCTATAAAGAGAGAAAGATCGGTAAGGCAGGAGAACGTGCTACTTCCTGGGTCCAAGAACCCTGAGTACAGTCTGTTCCCTGCCTCCCTGAGCCATGATAGGATGATTGGGCCATTGAGGAGCCCTGGTAACGCGGGAGGATTGGAGGGGAGGCACACCCTGTCTTGTCGGCAAACCAGCCAAGGAGGTGGGGCCATGCCAGAGCTTTTCGTAGGGATCGATGTAGCCAAGGACAGATCTTCAGCACAGGGGATCGACCGCAACGGCAAAGGACAGTTTTCCCTTACCTTTACGATGGATGCAGAGGGCTTCATGCAGCTGTGGAAAGCAATCACAGCGCATAGCAAGGATCTCACAGAAGTCATGGCCGCAGTTGAATCCACTGCCTGCTATCACATCAACCTGTACTCCTTTCTCACCGCAAAAGGGGTATCCACCGTTGTGATCAACCCCCTGCTCATTGCCAACTTCACCAAGCTTTCCCTGCGAAAGACCAAGACCGACGCGAAAGACGCCATGAGCATTGCCCAGTTTCTCCTGGTGCACCGGGAGAGCATCAGCCAGCTGTCGTTGTCGCAGGAACTGCAGGACTTTCGGGATATCGCCAGGGAACGGGAATCCGTGGGCAACCTACTGACCGCCCATAAGGTCGAGATCAAGAGGCTTCTGCAGAGTACCTTTCCCGAGTTGGAAAGGATTGGTAATCTCGCCACCAAGGTAATGCAGGACTTCATCTTAGAGTTTCCCTCTGCACGGCTGGTAAAGACGGCAAAGCCAAAGGCCATACAGAAGGCATTGCAGCGAAAAGGGGTGGAAACACGGCTGACCTATACGGCAGAGGATCTGATACGAGCAGCGAAACAGTCCGTTGCTACGATAAGCCCGGCAAAGGAGCTTATCCTGCAGGGCAAGGTCAGAACGCTCCAACACCTGCAGGAGCGTTATGAGGGACTAACGAAGATCCTGACCGAGTACTGTAAGGCATCGATGATGGAGGACTTCGAGATCATGACGTCGATTGACGGGATCAACAAGCGTACCGCAACCACCTTTCTCGCCGAGATAGGATGCATCGGCAACTATGCCACGCACAAAAAACTCATTGCCTTTGCCGGTATTGATCCCACGGTGTATCAGTCGGGCAAGTTTGAAGGAAAAAGCAGGATATCGAAGCGGGGCAACCGGCATCTTAGACGCGTAATCTGGCTGATGACGGTGAACGTTATCCAGCACAACAACACATTCAGGACTTACTTTACGAGGAAAAAGAACGAGGGGCAGCCGTTTAAGAAGGCGGTCTTTGCCACGGCACATAAACTCTTGCGGATGATCTTTGCTATGCTATCTCATCGGACCATGTATAGGGAGGCGTGTAGATAGATGACTGTA
>DKBO01000101.1 GCA_002448975.1 Nitrospiraceae bacterium UBA6898 | reverse complement strand
ATTCTTGTTGTCGAAGATTCGCCTACCATGAGGCAGCTTATCAGCTTCGCCATGAAGCGCATACCCGACGCCCATGTCATAGAGGCAACGGACGGCGTAGATGCCCTGAAGAAACTGTCTTCGGACAAGATAGACCTCATCCTGTGTGATATCAACATGCCGGTCATGGACGGCCTGAAGCTCGTCAGTCTTGTGCGCGGGAACCCTACATTCAAGAACATCCCCATCATCATGGTCACGACCGAGGGAGCTGAGGAGGACCGGAAGCGTGCTCTCGCGATCGGCGCAAATGCCTACCTTCCCAAGCCCATACAGACCCAGGAGCTGATCAAGCTCGTCAATACCTACCTTTCCGGAAGCGGCAACTGAATTTTCCCGAAGTTCATCGCCGGGCTGAACATGTCGTATCTCAGGCACCGAATCTCAGCGGGTACTGCATTGTAATGTTGCCGGGCACATCTCCGCAGAGGAACGGATATTCCATTGCGCAGAATCTCTGCAACACAGAGCAAAAACTGTTATCTCTGGATGTTGTCCTCTCAGCAGGGGCAATGCTTCTGGCATGTCATTGCCTATCTTCGCAGCTATCGTACAGCCCACGTGAACCGTGAAGCGTCCGTACCGTCTGCAGCGGAGCGGCCCCTGCCGGCCTTGTAAGAAGGTATGAGGGAATCGCTCTTCTTTTGGACTTCCAAGCTCGCATGGATGATGATTGCACCGGACAACCTGGTCGTCATCCTGCTGCTCATTGCCTGGACCCTGCTCCGTCGTGGTGCATACAGGCCGGCAGCATGGCTGCTGGGAACCGTAACCACGGCCCTTATGGTGGTTGCTTTGTTCCCTGTGGGTGAGTGGCTGTTATACCCTTTGGAGTCGCGGTTTGCCGCGAATCCAAAACTGCCTGACAGGATTGATGGTGTCATCGTGCTGAGCGGCACGGAAGATGCGGTTCGTTCATCCCTCTGGCAGCAGGTAGAACTGCATGACAGCGCCGAGCGGGAAATGGCATTCCTGGAGCTGGCAAGACGTTATCCGAAGGCGAGGCTGGTGTTTACCGGTGGAAGCGGAAGCATACTATACCAGGACAATAAGGCGGCCGATGTTGCAAGAAAGCTGTTTGATAATCTCGGGCTTGATCTCTCACGGGTGACGTTTGAGCGGAACTCGCGCAACACCTATGAAAACGTGGTCATGAGCAGGGAGCTCGTGAGGCCGGACCCTGCGCAGACATGGGTGCTGATAACGACTGCCTGGCATATGCCGCGGTCGGTAGGGATCTTCCGCAACGTTGGCTGGCCGGTGATCCCCTATCCGGTAGACCATTGGACAAGACCAGGCAAGCTCCTCCGCATTGACATGAATCTCTCCGGCAACCTCCGGAGTCTTGTGACCGGCGTGCGGGAATGGGTGGGGCTGCTTGCCTACTACCTATCCGGCAAGACGGCCGCGCTCTTCCCGGACCCCGGCGACCCGCCTGCATAGCCTCTGACGGTTTATTCCACGAAGGCAGCAGCAGGGAGTCGGGCAGCATGCCCGTGCATCCTTCTCACGGCACCTGAGGAAAGAATAGGGCCACATCCGGTGATGACAGGTAATTGCTGCAGACGGCGAGTCCATAGGGAAGAAGCAAAGGACCGGCAATGATCCGGTCCTTTGTGCGGATTATGGAGGGGAGGGCTACTTTGCGTTCAGTGCTTCCTTGAGCGCCTTGCCGACCTTAAAGTACAGCACCTTCTTTGCCGGCACTTCGACGCTTTCACCGGTCTTCGGATTACGTGCTTTCCGCGGGTTTCGATTTTTGAGCCTGAAGTTCCCGAACCCTCTGATCTCGATTTTTTCGCCGTTCATGAGAGCTTTTTTTATGCTTTCAAATACGGTTTCCACGACGATCTCTGTCTGATTCCTGGTGAGGCCTTCAACCTTTTCCGCTACTTTTTCGATCAGGACTGATTTTGTCATATGCCCTCCTTTACGGTGCGTACAGGAATTTTATCTTTACCGACGGAAACATGTCCGCAATCTCTTTCGGAAATCTGGACCTGAGCATCTCCATGATCGAGAGCCGGTTTTTTTTGGACACGACCTCGGGTTCGCCGGAAATGCCGGCCAGTTCAGCGGCTTTTTGGATGGCATCCTCAAGCGTGCCCAGTTCGTCTACAAGTCTGAGTCCTTTTGCCTGTTCACCGGTGAAGATCCTTCCGTCGGCAATGGGGCGGATGCCGTCAACCGAAAGCTTTCTCCCCTCTGCTACGGCCCTGATAAACTGCTCATGGACATTATCCAGCACGCCCTGAAGGATATCGCGGTCTTCCTTCTCCATTGTTCTGAAGGCTGATGCCATATCCTTGTGTTTGCCGCTCTTGATGACCTCCGTCCTTACGCCGATCTTTGTCATGAGACCTTCGATGTTGGGGATCTCCATGATGACACCTATCGACCCGGTCAGAGTACCGGGATTGGCAAAGATGATGTCTGCCGGTGATGCAATATAATAACCGCCGGAAGCAGCTATAGAGCCCATGGAGACGACGATGCGTTTCTCTGCAGAGGCTTTCTTCACTTCGTCATAGATCTCCTGGGAAGGACCAACTGCGCCGCCGGGGCTGTCTATCCTCAGGATGATCGCCTTTATGGAGTTGTCCTTGACATATTCCTTGATCTCATCGACGACATCCAGCGAGTCGATGATCGGACCCTCAATGCTTACGAGCGCCACCTTGTCCCCGAGCGGCATGCTCTTCTGGAGCAGCGCGAGCGTAAGGCTTACCACCAGAAGCAGCAGCAGCGTGATGCTTATGACGATGCAGGCTCTTTTCATCACATCTGCCGTCTGACATTTTTCATGCTGAGACCGATCTTCCGTTCCTCCGTATCTATCCTGATGATCCTCGCGGTGATCTCATCGCCTTCCGTGATCGGAGCGCCCTCCTCAGGCTGCACGATTTCTGACGAATAGACGAGCCCTTCGACCCCTCCCTCCATCTCGAGGAATATGCCGAAGTCGGTCATCTTCAGGACCTTGCCGGAAATCTCGTCGCCGAGCCGGAACTGTGCCGGGATTTTGTCTGTCCAGGGATCGGGTTCAAGCTGCTTGAGTCCGAGGGCGATCTTTTCCCGGTCAGGATCGATGCTCAGGATGACCGCATCGATTTTCTGCCCTTTCTTCAGCAGTTCTGAAGGATGCTTGATATGCTTTGTCCAGGAAAGGTCCGAGATATGGATCAGACCATCAATGCCTTCCGGAAGACCGACAAAGGCCCCGAAGTCGGTGATGCTTTTTACCTTGCCGGAAATAATCTGGCCTGTCTGGTAATGTTCGCCAATGAGCTGCCACGGGCTCGGTTTTGTCTGACGAATGCTCAGCGAAAGCTTGCGCTCGTCCTGATCCACCTTTAGTACGACCGCCTCCACGGTCTCTCCCACGGAAAGATATTTTGACGGATGCTTGGGGCGGGAAGACCAGTCTATTTCCGAGACGTGCGCAAGTCCCTCAAGTCCCGGCTCAAGTTCAATGAATGCCCCATAGTCCATGATGCTGACAACCTTTCCCCTGACCCTCGTGCCTGCCGCATATTTTCCTGCTATATTCAGCCACGGATCCGGGTTTTTCTGCTTGAACCCCAGCGTGACGCGGTCGCTCTCCTGATCAAATTTCAGCACCAGGACTTCTACCTCATCACCGACGGCGAAAAACTCCGAAGGATGGCTGATCCTGCCCCAGGAGATATCAGAGATATGCAGCAGTCCGTCAATGCCGCCGAGATCCACGAAGACGCCGTAATCCGTGATGTTCTTGAC
>DKBO01000026.1 GCA_002448975.1 Nitrospiraceae bacterium UBA6898 | reverse complement strand
TGCCAGTTCCGCCACTCTCGCGTGATTAATATTACTGGAAATTTCTTAGCAGGGTCAAACATCTCTTTCAGTTATGTTGCTGGAATTATGCAAAAAGGCTACATTATTAAATTATGAGCAGCAAGAACATCTACGAGCGGTTTCTCTGGTTTGACCGGAAGGCAAAAGCAGGGAAATACCCCAACGCAACAAAGCTGGCAAAGCAGTTCGAAATGTCGGTTAAAACGGCCCAGAGGGATGTCGAGTTCATGCGTGAGAGGCTCAGCTGTCCGCTTATGTATGACCAGAGCGAAAAGGGGTATTATTATGAAGATGATACCTTTTCCCTTCCTTCCTTCTACATCTCGTCTGAAGAGCTCTCTGCCCTGCTCATAACCCGTAATATGCTTCGGGGCATCAGCGCCTCATATATCGGCGATGAGCTTTCTCTGCTCACGGACAAGATAACCACCATTTTGAAACGACATGTGGTTGAAGAAGAGATCATCAATGATGCGGTCTCGGTCCAGCAGGTGGCGTATGTGCCGCCTCCGGAAGAGGTTTTTAAAGCCGTGCTGGAGGCATGCCTCAGGCGGAAGCGCCTTGAATTCTCCTATTGTTCGCCGGCGCGCGCGCAGAAGACCGTAAGGCAGGTCGACCCCTACCACCTGTTTAACTATATGGGCGCCTGGCATCTTGTCGGGTACTGCCATCTGAGAAAAGGGCTGCGTGATTTCAATCTGGCGCGCATAAAGGATATCACCGTTCTGCAAGAGACCTTTAGCCTCAGGGACAACTTCAGCTTCCCGCGCTATTTCAATTCTGCCTTTGGTCTTTACAAAGGCACAGAACGAAGCGAAGTGACCCTCAGGTTTACTCCGGAAAAAGCGAAATGGGTTCAGGATCAGGTCTGGCACAGAGACCAAAAGAAGAAAGTGTTGCGCGACGGGTCGCTTGAGTTGAGCTTCCCTGTTGCAGACTTCTCTGAGATCACGATAGAGATCCTGAAACACGGCTCCGGTGTGAAGGTGATCAGACCGGAGAGCCTCCGCAGACGCATCATGAGGGAAGCAGAAAGGCTTGTAAGGCTGTACGACAGGTAAACGCGCAGACGCGTCAATGCGGTCATGCGGTTAAAGAATCAAGCATGACCGGTCTGCCTTCATAATTCTTATAGCCCTCAGTCTTTCAGGTTAGTATCGATCTGAGCCTGTAAAGCATCCACGCATGTGCGCTTTTACCTTCGAGTTTTCAGACCTGGGACACCATATGGGGGAGGTCTGAAGATATAATGGTTTCAAGGATATAAAGATGAGAAAGGAGATTGAACATGTGGTACGGTATCGTGTTGGGTGTTCTGGGTGCTCTTTTTTCCGTGGTGGTTTCACATCATGTGGCACAGTATGTCAGGGAGCTCCTTGTCCGGCACAGAAAAACAAGGGAGGCGGAGGTCAGGGCAAATATGGCAGCAACTGAGATTCAGCGGATGCTTTCCCACAGAGTGCGGTCTTTCAACAATGCGCGCTGAACAACCGAGGTGCCGGAAGGCGGCACCCCCGTATAATTTCGCTTCCTACCGCAGAGACGGGATGACCTCGTTCATGACGCGTTCGAGCTCTTCAAGCTTGTAGGGTTTGGGAAGGAATCCTGCGAGGCCGTATTCACGGAAATTAGTCATGACCGGACTATGCGCATAGCCGCTCGAAACGATCACCTTTACCTCGGGGTCAAAGGCAAGGAGGTGTTTTAATGCCTCCTGTCCGCCCATTCCTTCATGGATGATGAGGTCCAGAATCACCGCGTCAAAGGTCTTCCCTGAGTCTTTGGCCGTACGGTATAGCCTGAGCATCTCTGATCCTTCCCTCGCGAGTTCTGAGTCGAAGCCGCACTGCAGGAGGAGCCTGCTTACGACGGCGCGCACAATCTCTTCGTCGTCCATGACCAGGACCCTACCCCTTCGCGACCGTGATATGACGGACGACCGGGAAGGAGCAGCTTTTTTTTCCTCTATTGCAGGCAGGTAGATGCGGTAGATGGTCCCTGCTCCGGGAGCAGGTTCGGCAGTGATAATACCATCATGTTTCCTGACTATCGTATAGGCACTGGCTAGTCCAAGATTTCCTATCTTTTTATCACCCTCCAGAAAGGGATCGAAGAGGGTCCGTCGTTCCTTTTCCGACATTCCTTCACCCCGTACCTCAATGACAAGCATGACATACCTGCCTTGTTTCAGCGGAAGCGCTGTCGAAGACCACAACGGTATATTTTCTGCAGATATCCATACGGTCCCGTCGACAGGCGTTGCTTGCCGCGCGTTGGCCAGCAGGGCGCAGATCGCCTGCCCGATCTGGCTCTCATCAACCTCAACCGGCCAGAGGTTGTCGGGCAGGGTCATCTCGCAGTTCACGGTCGAGCTGTCACCGGAAAGACTCAGCAGATCTTTGACCAGTTCCTGGACATATACCATTTTCCTGACAAGGGTGCCGCCTTCGGAAAAGCTGAGGAGTTGCGAGGTAAGGTCTTTCGCCCTTACGGAAGCTTTTTCTGCATCGGTCAGGACATCGTAGACCTCATACCCTGGCTTGGCATACATCTTCGCAAGTGTCAGGTTGCCCATTATGGCGGTCAGGATATTGTTGAATTCAAGGGCTATGCCGCTGGCAAAGGAGCTCAATGATTCAAGCCTCTGTACATCCTGTAATGTGGCCTCCAGATTCTTGCATTCGGTAATGTCTATGAACGTTCCCATGATTGCAGGTTTGCCCAGATATTCCATTCTGATACCCCGGGTCTCAAGCTCCAGGGTCGAACCGTCTTTCCGTCTGGCACGCATAAATTCATGCACGCTCATCACTTCCCCTTCAAGAAGTCTTCGGATGTTCTCTTTCGAGGCGGGCTGATCAGCCTCAGCAATGAGTGTCTCAATGGGCCGTGTCTGGATTTCTGCCTGCGTATAACCGAAGATCTCGCCGGCACGACGGTTGACGTAGGGGAAGAACCCGTCCTGGTAGATATAGATGCCGACAAGGGCCTGTTCGACGAGAGTTCTGAACTGCTCTTCAGCGCGGCGGAGACCCTCTTCCGTCTTTATCCTGGAGGTAATATCCCTGACGACCTCGATGCCGGCGATAATGTTGCCGCTATTGTCCAGGAGCGGTGAGGAGGTGATTTCGACGCGCAATATCTCTTTCTCGATCGCCCCGTCCTTTTCAGCCGTATGGACCCCGCCGTCCCTGAAGGTTATCGCCAGCGGGCAGTCGTCGCAGACGGCATATTTGTTTACATATGCCCGGTAGCACGTCTCCCCGACATGCTCACCTATGATATCCCGGTGGGCCTTATTCTGGTACAACACATGGAAATTTCTGTCCTGAATGCTGATCGGGTCACCGATGGCGTCGATTATGGTCTGGATGCTGCACCTATCCAGCAGTTTCGAAATCTCTTCGGCAGGTGAGACGGCTTTGGAGCTCTTTTGAGCGGACATATCTGTCCGGCCCTGCTGTGTTTTTTTTGAACTGCCCATGATGATTCCCCGCATGATCCATCTGTCGTATTTCCAACTGTTTCGGTTTTTAGCATACCACTTGGCAGAAGCGCATTGCAATGCACGGTGCCGGTCGGTTTCTTCCGGCAGCTTCAGACTGAGAGGGTGGCCGGACGAAGAGTTAGGGAAGGGCAACTGGTCGGGGCGAGAGGATTCNNCCCAAGGCAGGTGCGCTAGCCAGGCTGCGCTACGCCCCGAACTTGCTAGAATAATTCGTAGTATATCGAAAAGTCAACGAGACGCGGGAAGCTGAAATTAGTATTTCAGAATCTCAAGGTAATCAGAAAGGTCTTTCTGGTCATTTCCTGACGCGATGATCCTCCGGGCGTCAAAATCTTCCGCAGCCAGTCTGGGATCACCCTTATACGCCGGGTTAAGGGTTATGGCGCGTGTCATTGCGGTTGATGCATCACCATACTTCCCTGTTGCATTGTAACAGAGCGCCAGACCGAGATAGGCGAGATCGAGATTCGGCGCCCTCTTTATCGCCTCCTTGTAAGCGGTAACGGCAGCGTCATAATTGCCCAGGCGATAGTTTGCCCTGCCCAAATTGACGAAGGCGTTCTCCGGTGTTGCATACAGAAGGTTCGAAAGGGCTTTCCGGTAAAAAGGAATTGCAGCATCAAACTTGCCCATTTTCTCCTGTGCGACACCGAGGTTGTTATACGCATCGGAATAGTCGGGATCGATCTTCACGGCTCTCTGGAAGAAATCCACTGCCTTCTGGACCTCATCGAAATAGAGGAGGTAAATGATACCGATGGCATTCAGGACTTCCTTGTCGCCGCGATTCAGCTCGTATGCCTTCTGGAACTCCAGAAAAGCCTGCTGCACCTTGTTTTCGTTAAGATATCCTACACCGATCTTGTAATGTGCAATCGCATTCTGGACATTGTGTTCGGTTTCCGCCGTTGCACAGGAAAATATGAACGGCAGGAGAACGAGTGTTGCGATCATCATGGTACGCTTCAAGAAACAAACCCTCCGCTCTGTTTCGGTCTTGTTTACGCTATCAGATGCGCGGGACACAAGTAAAGAACAAAGTCGCCCCCGTTTTCCTGCATTTCAGCTTATGGCATCCTGTTCCTGTTACGATAGTACGCAGCGAGTTCGACAGCATCCCAGGGTTTGCAATCATCTGTTCTGAACCCGAGGGTTTCTGCGACGCGATAGACGGCAAGCGTATCTCTGCCTTCGATCTCCAGAAATTCCGGTATGTAGCTGAAGTCATCCTGATACCGGTCGATCTCGACATGCGCGTCAGGGAGTGCATAGCTCGTGCGGTGTTTTTTCATGACAAGCCAGGCAGAGAACCCCATGGTTTCAAGGATCTGCCGCATGACGGAGAAATCATTGATCTCGGTCTGTAGCTCTTCCCGCTCCTTTGCCGCAGCATTAACAACATCCGTCTTCAGGGTGAGTACCGCCCTCCGGCCTTCCATCCTGAGCCTTAGCGTTAACCCCGATCTCCTCAGGCGCTGCTCAGGAAGGTCAAAGTACAGCGCATGGATCTCGCCGTCAAAGACCTTCTTCGCACCGAGTGCGCTGAGGCGCACTTCAACATCTGCCCGGTTGATCTCAAGGACCTTTATTTCAATCTCGGTAGCTGTGGAGAGAATCTTTTCGTTATCGCCGCGGCGCATAGTGTTTTTCATTATATCCGGTTATGACCTGAAAAAACAGCATATCGTTTCGTTCCAAAACGATCCGGCTGTGAAGGTCAAAGATACCGCATGAGCTTACCTCAAGCCCTTATTTTATGGGCACGGAAAGATTTTAGCGCTTGACAAAAAACGGTGTTCTTGATAGTGTTATCACAGTTATCTTTTTAAAAAACAGTATCGTACAGAAAGGGGGGAAGAGGATGACGAAAGCAGAACTCATTGATAAGATTGCTGCAGGGGCAGGTCTTACCAAAACAAATGCATCACAGGCCCTTGATTCAGCGCTGGATGCGATCAAGGCGGCGTTGAAGAAAGGACAGAAGGTGACGCTCGTGGGGTTTGGTACGTTCGGCACTTCCAAAAGAAAGGCAAGAAAAGGGCGTAATCCGAGAACCGGCCAGGTTATTAACATTCCCGCTGCCAAGACACCGAAGTTCACTGCCGGCAAGGCACTGAAAGACGCAATAAAGAAGTAGGTCATGCCAGAGAGGCAATCGGAAGGGGACGAAGCGATTTGTCCCTTTTTTTTTGCCCATGAAATATCATCTGCATGCAGTGGACGAAAGGAGACGACATGCTCGTTGAGTTTAGTATTGTCCCCCTGGGATCAGGCAGCAGCATCAGCAGCAGGGTTGCAGAGGTTCTGGGACTGGTTGATGCGAGTGGTCTTGCCTATAAGGTCACACCCATGGGCACTGTTGTTGAGGGGACATGGGATGAGGTCTTCAGGCTCATAAAGCGCTGTCACCGGATTGCCCTTCAAAAGGAGGAGCGGGTGTTGACAACGATACGGATCGATGACCGGAAAGGCGCGGCGAACAGGATCGATGCGAAGATTCGCTCCGTGGAAAAGAAGCTCGGAAAGGCACTGAAAAAATGATGACATGCAGGTGCATCCTTGCAGGTATCGACCTGGGGCCTGACACGGGAAAGATCGTTTCCTATGCGGCATGTTTTTCCGCTGCTGCACAGGCCCCGGTGAGGCTCCTCTATGTGATGGACTACCTCCTTACACCGCCTTCCTACCTCATGCCCTATATCGAGGAGGAAACACGAAGGGAGGAGACCGAAATGGCCGGGTGGCAGGCCGTGCTCCAAGAGAAAGGCGTGGCTTCTGACCATCGTCTGATGATGGGAAGGCTCCATGAGTCGTTTGTGGCAGCGATAACGGAATATCACCCTGATCTCCTGATCATCGGGTATGCATCCCACGCATTCCGACCCAGCAGCTCTGAGCGGCTTATCAGATATCTCGAGAGTCCGATGCTCGTTGTCAGGGGAAAGCGGGCGGAGGGTGCAGATGCGGTACCGGTGGCGATACGAAAGATGCTCTGTGCCGTCGATTTTTCCGAAAACTCGGGTAAGGCGCTTGCGCAGGCGTCCGCATATGCGTCCGCTTTTTCGGCGTCCCTTCACGTCATACATGCCGTTCCGTCTCACACATTAAAGGCACGAGGGTCGCGATGGCCAATGAGCAGCCGCAAGGAGATGGAACAATTCGACGCGTTTGTTGATGCAGAGGGCCGGGAGGCGCTTTCCCGGATGATCCATGATGCCGGTATTACGCCGGTACAGAGCGAACTCAGACACGGGATGCCTTCAGATGTCATCTGCGCTGCTGCAGAGAGCGGGGAATATGATCTGCTCGTCATGGGAGCGCGTGGACTCTCGTATGTGAAGGGAACGCTCATCGGCAGCGTAACAGAGGCGGTGATCAAGGCTTCACCCTGCCCCGTGCTTATTGTCCACTGATGCTCGTCCAGTCGCTCCTTCTTCTGACAGGACTTGGTCTTATCCTTCTTGCCGCAGAGTTTTTTACGAACGGCATTGAGGAGTTCGGAAGACACTTTTCGTTCTCCCAGGCAGTTGTCGGCAGTATCTTTGCCGCGGTCGGAACGGCCCTGCCGGAGACGATCCTGCCGTTCGTAGCAATATTTCTGTACGGGGGTGCATCCGCAAAAGAGATCGGTGTCGGGGCCATACTGGGCGCTCCGTTCATGCTCTCAACGCTGGCATTTTTTCTGGTAGGCATTACGGTTACCATAGCCGCGCTGAAGAAAAAACGTCAGTTCGAACTTCGGGTAGAGGCCCACTCCATAAAGCGCGATCTCCTTTTTTTCCTTGCCATGTACTCGACCGCCATCATTCTGCCGATCCTTGCCGGCAAGGGCATGCTCATACCGATTTCCTGTGCGCTTATCGCGGGGTATGTGTTTTACGCCTATAAGACGTTCAGGAGCGAGAGCGCCGAAATGGAGCATTCGGAAGGCATGTATCTCTGGAGGATCACCAGGAGGCTGACGTCTCTGCCTCTGTGGGAACGGCCCCCCCTGCCGCTGATCCTGTTTCAGGTGGTGCTTGCGCTTGTTGTCATGATCAAGGGCGCGCATACCTTCGTCCACAGCCTCGAACTGGTTTCCGTGACGTTCGGCATGGACCCCCTGCTCTTTTCCCTTCTTCTTGCCCCTGTAGCAACGGAACTGCCCGAGAAGTTTAACAGCATCACCTGGACCTGGAAGGGGCGGGACACCCTTGCCTTGGGAAATATAACCGGTGCCATGGTTTTTCAGTCAACATTCCCGGTTTCTGTGGGACTGCTTTTCACCGACTGGGAGATCACCGGCATGGCGCTCTTTTCAGCCGTGCTTGCAATCTTTTCGACCCTGACAGTCCTTGGAGTGATACTGGCAAGAAAGCGCATTTCGCCCTTTGCCGTCCTCTTTGGCGGTATATTGTATCTCCTGTACACTGTAGTGCTTATCCTGAAATAGGAACTTCCTTTCAGGCAGTCACGGGCATGCAAAAGCAGAATGCCGCATTTCCGTCTCGTCATGATATCGAGAGCCCAGGAGAAATCACTTCTTGAACAGGTCGTTCAATTTCTTAAGGGTATCTTCCTTTTCGGCGGCAGAGGATCGTCCGGGACCCTCGGCAAAGACAAAGTAGTCACAGAAGTTTGCCCTGTCCCGTGATCGCTGGAACTCCGCTTTTGGTTCCCGACACTTGTTATGGGCCGTTTCCGCGTAAAACCTGCAGTTCAGACAGATATGGAGGTCGGCGCTGCATTTTGGGCAGACCGATTTCCGTGTGAAAAACTTGTCAATGCTGATCTCTTTCCTGCAATGAGCACATGTATACACTGCTGCCTCCGTCTACGGTTGATTGATCCGAAGATAATTATAACGACGTTCAATATCCTTCGTAAATCCCTTATTGACAGTGACCGGTCTGTATGATACGGTGAGCATATATTTCCCTGCAAAGGAGGATGCATATGGCCTGCAAGTCAAAGGGTCCGTGCGGCAGTGCAAAGAAGACCGCGACGAAGAAGACCGCGGCAAAGAAGAAAAAATAGTACAGTTCACACCGGCTCAAGGGCAGCCATGCGGCTGCCCTTTTTCGTTTTCGTTCCCAGGGGAAGCCTAGCCGCGACAGGCATGCTGAATGAGGCTGCAGGAAAGAGACCAGTGCCATAACTGATATCACAACTTCTTGCTGGTTTCTCATGGTGATGAGTCTCAGGGTGTCCGGATATCTTTCCTTGTGCATGCACTGCAGGGCGCTCCGGTCCTTAGGAAAAAGGAACTCGTGCAGGGCAGATACCCTATGCTCCCTGACAGTCAGATCTTTGAGCGCACGCAGCGTAAAATATGCTACTATCTGGGAGTGTTTGAAAAGGAAATAGCCGATCTCGCCAAAAGGGAGCTGCTCCGTTCTATCCTGTCGCGTGCTTCAGCAGCCGGTCCGGTCGTAACCATACAGGGCAGAAGGTATGTCAATTTCGCCTCCAACGACTATCTGGGACTTGCCAACCATCCTGAAGTCATCAGGGCAGCAGGCGTTGCACTGGAATACTATGGCTTCGGTTCCGGTGCTTCGCGTCTCCTGGGAGGGGGTACGGTTCTGCACGATCGGCTTGAAGGGCATATCGCAGGGTTCAAACGGACCGAAGCAGCGCGACTGTTTAATTGTGGCTATGCAGCCAATGCCGGTGTGATCCCGTCTCTTTCCTCTGCAGGGGACATCATCTATAGTGACGAACTGAACCATGCGAGCATTATAGACGGATGCAGGTTGAGCCGTGCGCAGACCGTCATTTACCGTCACGGTGATGTCGCACACCTGGAGCAGCTCATGAAACAGCGGTGCCGGGGCAGACGGATTGTCGTTTCGGATACGGTTTTCAGTATGGACGGAGACATCGCACCGCTTCCGGACCTGCATTATCTCTGTCGGCGAAAGGGTGCGCTCCTGTATCTTGATGATGCGCACGGAACAGGTGTCCTTGGGAAAGGTAAGGGAGCGCTTGCTCATTTCAAGATCCGGCCTGAGCCATGGATGGTACAGATGGGGACGTTCTCCAAGGCCTGCGGTTCTTTCGGTGCTTTCGTGGCCGGCTCAAGGGACCTCATTGACTGGATATCAAATACAGCGAGGAGCCTGCTCTTTTCTACCGCCCTTCCCGCGGCAGAAGCAGCGGCGTCCCTGGCAGCGCTCCGCATTATCAGGAACACCCCCGGTCTGGTCACGAGGCTCTGGCGGAGCAGGAACCGCATCGTCGGGGACCTTGAGAGTCTCGGATATGAAACCATGGGAAGTGAGACCCCCATCATACCGGTAAGGGCTGCTTCGGTAGGTGACGCTGTCAGGCTGTCACGCTTTCTTTTCGCGGGAGGGGTATATGCACCTGCCATTCGTCCGCCCACGGTCAGGGAGGCGAGAGTCCGCATAACGGTGAGCGCGGCGCATGAGGACAGACACGTGGAAAAACTTCTTGTACGTATGCGAAAGTGGCGTCAGGAGAGATGAGCTAAGCAGTAGGGATCGAAAATATACAGGACTGGCTGCCCTGCCCCATGCACTGTTCCATGGTCACCTGGCGGTTCAGGAGTTCCCGGTACATCTGGAGTTCCTGCATGCATGCTTCATTGAACTCATTGGCAACCTTGCTGATCGGGCAGTTATAGGTCTTAAGCCGGTAGGTGTCATCTTCCTTATCGAGCTCTACGAGGTGGCCTTCTGTTTCAAGCAGGTTCTTCAGGCCGTGCAGGGCTTCTTCAATGCCGGTCAGACCGGCCAGAGCTTCTTTTTTCTGCTTGAATATCCTTTCCCTGCGCCAGCTGAAAATCTTGCTCACTTTTTCCGGACCTTCATACTTTTTCACATCACGCAGGACATCAAGAGCCAGCCGGTCATATGACTTGGGAAAGAGCTCATCAGATGCATCAGTAAGGCGATAGATGAATCCGGGCCGTCCGATGCCATGCTTCCTTGCAGCATAGGAAACAATGCCTTTTTTCTCAAGGGAAAGCAGGTGCTGCCTGATTCCCATAGGCGTAATGCTGATCTTCTTGCTCAGCTCTTCAATAGACATGCCCCCGCTTTTTTTCAGCAGCGTAATAATGTTCTGACGGGTAGGGTTTTCGTCACAGAGAGAATTCATACAAGAAAGGTAGCATAAATATAATATTTTGTAAATAAAATTTGATTGAGCACTATCATGCTCTCTCATAAAGATGAATTTTCCCTCGGGTCAATGGAAAGCGGATGCTCCTGCTGAGAGAAGAACGGAAAGTAGCTGCCTTTTTGGCTTTTTTTGGTTATGATAATACCAGCAGCCCATAAATACCCTGAAGAACACTAAAGGAGTTTTGTTATGATCACCGGGAAAGAAGATCTTCTTACAGCACTCATTGAAGCATATCTCATGGAAAAAGGGACGAATGAGTTCTATGCCTCTGCTGCGGAAAAGGCGGTAAATGCCGCTGCCGGCAAGATGTTCGGGGAACTCTCCCGATGGGAAGAGCAGCATATGGAATACATCCAGTATCTCTATCAGTCCGTTGATCAGAACAGGGACATCCAGGGATTTGCTGATTTCAAGGAAAAGACACAATCCCCGGACACCGAGGCCGGTATACCCGTCAGGGACCTCGAGAAAAAGCTCGAACTGACGAAATATGCTGACGACCAAGGTGCGGTGACACTGGCGCTTGAGATTGAGGCAAAGGCGTACAA
>DKBO01000143.1 GCA_002448975.1 Nitrospiraceae bacterium UBA6898 | reverse complement strand
CCGCAATACCCGGGGGGATTCATATCTCAGGATAAGTCTTTCATTTGAGGAGGCATCTAAGTATCCCTTGAAATCATCTGATGAATTAGAGCATGAACTCTGCAATTTACTCTGTTTGAAGTATAGCTTCTTGATTGCATCTAATTTAGAATCTGTAAAAGCAATTCCGACAGATGCATCATCGCTATCCGAAATCAATTTGTTCCTTAAAGCATCTATTCCCTTTCTTCCTATTTCCTCGGTTGAAAGATGCTCTACCCTGTCAGAATAGAACCACTCCATAGCATCCGAGATAGAACTCTTTCCCGTTCCATTATCACCATAAATCAGGAGTGATTTAGTTGAGTCAATAGGAAGGGAAAGGGCATTGCGTATCCCTCTGAAACCCTGAATTTGCACGTTCCTGAGTTTCATTTTGATTTTTCCTCTCTAAGTCGGTGCAATTCATTTGTGATATTTGTATTGGTAAATTTACCTTCTTGATACAACTTCATAAGCGATGATGCTACATCGGCTTCCACCCCTTCTATCTCAGGGAGTTCACCAAAGAAACTGTCCAATAATTCTTTGCCACTCTTGATGTCCTCTTTCATTAATCCCCCTCCTTTGCAAAATAGCCCCAGTCAATTTCCAGCTTCACAGGAACATCCAGCCTTCTCACTTCAAACCCACTTTTGTTATTGCATAAGGGATAAACTCCATACTTGTCCAAGAAATCCAGGATGAAATAGCTTTCCAAGTCCTCAATCCGATAAGTCCAAACAGCCTTCAGCATTTCAAAGTTAAGATACGTAAAAAAAAGACCTTCAGCCTTGCGGTAGTTGTAAAGCCCCTCATTGCCTGATGTGCCATCATAATGACCAGAAAGCCTTTTCCCCATGCTGTTTGTCTTTTTTTCGCTCATGCCTATGTAGATTAGCCTCGATTTATTGAATGGGTATGGTATCTCGGTCTTTCTTAGAAAGATGAAATAGAGTCCAATCATTCCCATCAATGGGTTGATATTACTCGGGCTAAACTCTTTATACGGTTCAAAAAAGATTCTTATTGTTCTTGCGGTATCCATCTATAAGTGCATTTCTATTCAAAGGTCATAATCTGTTTATCCTCTATGCAAGAGGCAACCCTCTGAGAATACTCTTGTTAATCTTTTGCATCATGTACCCCATGCCTTTACATGTAGCCAAGGGAGTATGGATTACACATCCATTGAAAGCAATACTTATGCGGGAAACGTACTCACGCCCTCCCAAGACTACTACTTCTTTATATTTTTTTTTCAGTCCTTCCTCATACACCTGTTCGGCTAATCGCTCCATAGACACAACATGTCCTGAAGGATTATTAAAAGTGACGTTATAGTCTTGTGAAATTATAAAATCAGGTCGCATCAAGCCGTACTTTGCAGAAAGTATCCTGTAATGACCTGAATAAAACTTCTCGGCATATTCGATGCATTTCTTCGCATACGAACCTATATAAACAGCCTTGGCTTGAGTTGGTCCCGCCTTCGAATTTTTTTCCCATATCTTTCTCGACCCGCAAGGGACAATGCATAATTTGCTCACGTGTCTAGACTCACGGTGCTGCTGTCAATCTCGACTCGCCCTTTGACACAATAGCCGTTCACTTCACAGGTATTGAATTTTGGGCAATCACCAGAACTTTTGTCCCTGTAAGTACACCCGTACTTAGACAGATGCCAAAGCGGTTCATCGACATCCAACGCTATCATGTTTCGTCCATGTATAGCAGTGCCTTTGACCGAATCAAACCAAGCTTTTCTTATTTCCTCAAAGATTCCTTCAAGGCTTCCCGAATAATGCCCCCTGACAATGCCAGTAGAAAGAGTAGCTCTGGCTATATGGATGTCCACTGGGATGGGAACATTATCTAAATTCTTTATATTTGATATTCCAACGTTGTCCCTTAACATCCGAAGCCATAGCGGACCAATCTTGTTGCCCCTCAAGTAAGGATAATCTTGCCTCGGCTTGTTGTTATATAGATGGGAGTCGCTTCTCAGTCGCAGCAGGATTTCTGGGGCATCATATCCGCAGTCGGCTAAGAAATTGAGGGGGCTTGCTTGCCATTTCTTGTAGAAGGTCACACCGACAGTTCTCCAGATTTCAGCATCCTTGTGCTGCTTCTTGGATAATCCATGCTTCTGCATGTCCTGTCGGATAACAGAGGGTTGGGTTTCATGCAACGCTTTAGGGTCAAAAAGATAGGCGGTGTTTGGGTCTTCAAACGTCTTACGGGAATTCTTCCATAAAGCAATAGCATCACGCTGATAATCAATGGATACAGTGAGTGTTATAAACATGATGTGTTCCAATGAACCTTGGTGTAATCCCTTTGGGGCAATGTCTTCAGGCATTTCTTTGTTGCCGTGGATTCCGACAGTGGAAAACAGCTGGTGAAGCTTTGGAGCTAGTTTGTTCCCTTTTCCTGAATCAATGGTAATTGTCATGATAAGTTCTTTAAAGAATTATAAAGGATTTAACCCATTAATAAAACAATATATTTTGCTATTTTTCCGCTATGACAATAATGCTATAATCAATCGAATTTATGCTGAATAATTCAAAAATAACTATTGAAGGCAGACAGCTAAGAAGTGTCTATGCTGTATATGTTATTGAGCTTATTCACAAAGATGATAAGTATTATTATATTGGTCAAACTGGTGACGCACACTACATATCGGCACGTCCTCCATTTAGCAGAATTGGTGGGCATCTAGAAAACACTGATAGGTCTACTCAGAATCAAATATATAAGTTCATTGTAAGAAAGCTTAATATTGTCGTTCAGGCTGGTGCTAATGACTATTCACGGCAGGACAAGGCAAAGGTCGAAGAGTTCTTATATGAAAGCCGAATTATTATGCATATCTATCCTCTATTGGAATTTAGTTATATGCTTTCGGAGGAAGAACATAGAAATAGGAGACAGCAAGTTTTAGAATTTGAAAAACAGATTATTCATTTATTTGGGAAATCCAATAAAACTTTAATTAATAATTCACGGCACAAACCACGACAGGCTATGGGTTCTTCCTTCCCTGACAAGTATTATGCGGTAAAGACAGACTTCGGATTATAACCGATAGTCAACTGTGCCTACGAAGGAACGGATTGCAAATTTACATTAGTTTACTCATTCGTGCCGAAATAATTTGAGCGAGGTTTATCTTTTAGGGTCAGTTTTCCTTTTTGTATCCTCCAAAAATTCTCATCAATTTCTCTTATACATGAATCCAAATTATTGTAAATTTCTACGGATGCGAACCGCATTATATAAAAACCTTTCCTCTGAAGATGTCTGTCACGAATCCTGTCTAATTGATAGGTGACAGGTCTAGCATGAAACTGCAAGCCATCGCATTCTATCGCAATTTTTAGACCCGCTGAAGTATTAATTACAAAATCAATCCGATATTTGTGTTCAGCGTCAAAAGCTTGAAACTGCGGAACATACAACAGTCCTGCCGATTTTAGACCTTCAGCCATGCTTTCCTCGATAGGACTTTGAGGTTTCAAGGGATACCACTTCAGGTCATAATCACGCTTTATCAGTTTAGAAAAATTAGTCTTTGTATACGCTATTACTTCGCCAGCCTCGGAATATGGATACAAAGCATCAACCAGAGCAAGAACGCAACCATCATCAGTTTCATTAGTTTGTGGACATTTACCCTCCGCAGTAAATTTTCGTTGGCAATGTCTCGATACCGCTTCGGAAACAGCATTCGCTGCTATTGCGATGTCGGTAAAAGTATCATTCTCATCTATATAGCCTTTAGTGTTGTAGATAATTTCTTCCATCAAAAGGTCGAAATCAAGATTCATAAAGCAGAATCTTCTTATCCAGTTCTTAACTGCGAACTCCAACATTTCATACGAAATTGTTGAAGTTTGTTTATTCCTAAACATGTAGTCATGAAACATCCGCTCTCTGAACATTTTATAATCATCGGATGCATCATCCTCAGATGGCATTCCATGCGTGGCAATATGTTCAGTTAGCCATCTTGCATCTTCGTTCCACTCCCTCCAGCCCGCTGGCAAGTCACCATATCCGCCTATTAGCCGATTTGAAAAAGTAGCCTTGCCAGCCCATACCTGCAACAATGTTTTTAACTTCCCTGCCGAACCCTGAATGAAAACATTTCCATTGTCATAAAATATGCAATGGCATAATTCCTCACCATTGGACACACTAATCTGGATTCCGTCCTGAACTGTTCGTTCTTTCTGGATGATGAACTCTTGGCTGGATATGAAAAGGTTGAATTGCCGAAGTCTTTCATTCATTTTATTCAAATCCTTCAATAACTAGACCTCCCTTTCTTTTTCACACATAACACTGTAACACTCGTAATAGGATTTCTTAAAGCTCTTCTTGATGGTGATTTCGGGTAGGTCTGCTGTTGACGGTCTGTTGACAGTTATATTGAGGATTTCAGCAATATAACTAATTGATATTAAATAAGAAGTACTGGCGGGAGTCAATGAAGTTCATCGCCCCAAAGGGACTCCTAATCATGACTGCTTTAAGTATTGCCAAAATCGACTGACTTATGGACGTTTTATATCTCATTGATGTATAACATTTTATTATGTTATAAATATCGACTAGCTGAGATAATTGGAGGATAAGTACTTGGAAGCACAATCAAGATTACAAGTTGAACTAAGAAAATACGCTATTGAATATTTATTCCCATCTATTAATAATTTTCCCATTAACAATTTTATATTTCCTGATATTACTCCAATTTTAGAAAACCATCCTGAGCTCTTCAGGGAAATTGTCAGCCAGCTTTGCGTTCCCTATTTAACTACCCCCCCAGATGCAATAGTTTGTATCGAGTCTTTCGGATACGTCTTTGGAGCACCAATGGCTTATCAACTGGGGAGCAAAATAGTGCTTGCAAGAAAAAAAGGGAAATTGCCAAGAAGAAAATTATCACGTGATTATTCTATGATTTATTCGCCTCTTAAGACAATTGAAATTCATATTGACGCAATAAGAGAGGGGAGCAAGGTTGTGATAGTTGACGATTTTATCGCATCAGGCGGAACTTCTTTTGCTACATGTGAAATTATAAAGCAGTTAGGCGGAGAAATACTTGGTTGTTCTTTTGTGGTAGAAGTCGAAGGAATAGACGGTAGAAGGAAATTAGAAAATAATGGCTTGATAGTCCACAATATAATTAATTTGCTATTAAATCACTCAACTGGGAAATGGGAGATAAAGGGTGTTAACTGATAGTGGTATAAAAGGAATTCCGTGCTTGTAATTCTGTCAGGACCATCCACGGTTGGCAAATCATATTGCATCTCTCAATTCACCTCAAAATTCGACTTTGAAACAGTAGTACCTTTTACTACACGGAGTCCTCGTCAACTAGAATCTGAAGGAGTACATTATCATTACGTTAGTAAAACTGACTTAGAGACAATATCCAATAATTTTTCCAAAGGATATTGGATACGACCTTTTGATGAACATTATTATGGCTACACGCAAGAATCGATTGATAAGCTTCCCGAAGATTCTGAAAACTGGATTATTCATGCTGACACTAGAATGGCACTACAAATCAAAAACCGCTTTAGAACTGGCGTCTATACGGTATTTATTGATTATCAAACGGAAGATAAGCATTTAAAAAGATTACAGGAACGATTCAATGCTGACGAACTTCAGAAACGACTTCAGCATGATAAAGAGGAAAAAGCAAATAAAGGAAAGTTCGATACCGTAATCGAATCTGATGATTTAGACATTATCACACAAGAATTGTTCGGATATCTATCCACTCTAGTTGTACAACCTCTGCATTCAGAGCACGTATATCCAGGAACACTTTCCGATGTTGAGATTCTTAGGTCAATAAGGGACCCCAATGGTGGTATTAGAGTTGAGGGTATTACGGAGGAAGAACTGGAAAATCGTGTTCAAGGGTGGACATTGGACTTAACCTTGGACAAGAAATATTTTAGAGTAAAAAAGAAATTCTTTCGATTTAGAATATTTGACTTGGCATATAGTAATCAAAAAGATGTGACCGAGAGATTCCCTGACAAAGCGGTAAATCAAGAGGATGGCATTGTACTAAAACGGGGTGAATTTATTCTAGGTCTTACCGTTGAAAAAATAACTTTACCCAAAAATATAGTGGGACTAGTTTCAGGCAGAAGTTCATATGCCAGAGCAGGAATAACTATAGAATTTAGCCAGAATGTATTACAATCAGGGCACTCGGACTGCATCCCCTTGCAAATCAAAAATAATCTACCCTATCCTGTAAGAATTTATCCTGGCACTGGAATCGCTCAAGTAATATTCTTTAAAACAACAAATCAAACCAATAAGATGTATGAGCGTCAATTTAATCCCAAATATATCGGTAGAAATCATGATTATCGCTCACGCATTTATGATGACCCTGTTCACGAAAAAGTAAAAGAAATCAAAAAAAACTTGCCGATAAAATGGCATAAGAAAATTTTTGACAAAATAGTTTTTGAAGAACTTATAAAACTCGTTTTTACGGTTGCTGGAGCAATAATAATAGCATATCTAGTAATTGCTTTCGGTCTCAAACCATAATTAGACCATATTATCCGCAAAGGGCATTGAAAATTACCGTTCAGGGTAGTTTTAAGGGCATCCCAGTCAATAGTCTCATCCAGTGCTGCCCTAATCCCCTCCAACTGATGTGCCAGAACTTTCAAAGATTATATGGTATCGGATAAAGCAACGGACAGGGCATGGAAAAGGCAAACAAAATGGACTCAATACAGAACTTATACAGACCGACCAAATATTTCAATAAAATCAATCAAGTAATAGGGTTCGAATCCCGCTGGGGACGCCAACAAATTCAAGGGGTTGCAGCGATGCAGCCCTTTATTGTTTTCTTCAACGTGAAGAAAATAGCGAGAATAAATGACCGGGGGATGAAGCTTCTCGGATTAATTCTATGGGATGACGGAGATCCTGGCCTCTTCTCATATACGTTCCCTGTCACTTACCTTCCCCGAAAACTACTATCCATATCCACCCCTGCCTGGAATGCCTGCGTGGACGGTTTATTGACAACTCCGTCCTAATCTGTAACTATGTTCAGAGAAAGGCCGCACCTTCTCAATCAACTGCCCTATTGCAGATTGGCAGCAGAGCGGAAAGCATGCAAACAGTTTCATCATGAGGCGCTCTGGTGTAAAAAAGTTATAGCGTAAATGAACCGAGAGAATAATCTTCGATATTTCCTGAAGGAGAGACAAATGAAAACGAAAATGGCCTTCTGCTTCCTGACGGTGGGTATTGCTTTAGTTATGCTCGCTTCCTGCGCACCAACAACGAAGGTGAATGCTGTCTGGAAGGATGAGAATTATCCTGGACCGATCAGGAAGATCGCGGTTATCGGAGCCTCAGAAAAGGAGGCCGTACGGAATCTGTTTGAGGACGAATTCGTCAGGGAACTGGAGATCCATGGAACCGATGCCTTGGCAAGCCACACTGTCCTTTCCCTCGCTCAGCTGGCTGACAAAGAGAAGGCCGCAGCGAAGATCAAGAGTCTCGGTGCCGATACCGTTCTCATCGCAAGACTGGTCGACAGGAAGACGGTGCAGACATCTGTACCCAGCCAACCCTATGTCATTCCCTATTATTACAGCTCCTGGTCGAACTATTACGGACAGATCATTGCCCCGGAGTATGTATTTCACGATGATTACGCATACGTCGAAACCAATCTGTACGATCTGAGGACTGAGAACCTTATCTGGACTGCCAGATCCGAGACGTGGATGGTGGAAACTGATCAAACGCTGATTAAGGCCTTTATCAAGGTTATGATCGACCGGCTGTCCGCTGACAAGATCATTAACTAGTACATAACAGCGACACATCCCATTTTCTCCACATCGTAGGCGCTGATCCGCCTGCAGAAGCGAGAATCGCGAAATGGGAAAGGTAAACGCGACGTAGGAAACGCGGAAACCGCCTCAGGGTCAGACCTCCCGACACGACCGCGGCAGAGGTGTGGGGCGCGACAGGGCGGTTCTTTTACTCTCAGTTTTCGTAGTTCCGGTGTAAGCTCGGTCCTCATTACGAACGCGTCCTGCGCAGACGCGTCTTTCTTTTCTCTCAGGGACCATTCCTTGACCTTCCCTGACATCTTTGCCAGTACAAAGCCACCGTTCAGCTTTTTGCAAAGAAGGACAAATTCCACCCTCCCCTCGGCGATGCTTCCACTGCAGAGTTCGTAGCCCCACTGTCCCAGATCACCACTGCATCGAAACCGAGGCGGCGCATTCGAAAACAAGCACGCCGGAAGTCCCCGCTGGCTCGGCCGCGCGTTGCTGAGGCGTTCATGCCCCGCTACCCGAAGGTAAAGCATCTGAGAAAACAAGACATGTGCTTACCCCTTGCGAGTCGCAGACTGGCATGAACGTGAAGCTGAAGAGAAGCGGACCCCTGACAGCACCCGAAAGTGCCGTGCAGACTCTCAGGAGTATGCAGGCACGTATTGCAGCGAGAGTTATAAGAGGGTCAGGCTGGATTATTGATTTCTGTGCGTCCCGGATGGCGCTGGTGCGATTCTGGCCGTCATCATGCCGGGAACTGCGGAATGTGCCTCACACAAACCATGCTGCACAATCCCCCGGGGTTACGATCCTGACCCTTTGATATTCTTTTACCTCTTTTTTCTCTTCAAAAACATATTTCTTCAGGTCGCTCATTTCTTTGTCTTCCGTTGCAGATGATCTTTTCATCAAGCCCTGGCCCGCGCGATCTCCTGCCATAACGCCCTGTTGTCAGATTGCAAGTATCAAGAAGTTACCCGGCTGTCGTAATCTTCCATCCTCTGCGCCAGGTTCTTCCAGTTGCAGGTCTGGAGGTTCTGGACGCGGACATTGAGCACCCTGTTAGTAATCGCCCTCATCCTGTCCTCATCCTTTGTGATGCCGTAGAAGGGAAGCATGATAAAGAAGGCCTGATTGTTGAATTCCTCAAGGGGTGTAAGGACATCCTCCCTGCGGGAATAGTACGCGTCTTCCCCGGGGCTGCAGGGCCTTCCGAAGACCACAAACAGCCTGCAGGCGCCCGGCCGCAGGGGATAGATGGAACACCCATTGTCTATGAGAAAGGGGCAGGGGGGATTTCCTTCATGGCATGTCAGTTGCGCCTTCAGCGTCTCGCGGAGGGGGCCCTTCAGCATCTCGATAGCGTACCAGTAGATGCCGGCCAGTTCCAGGGGATAAACCGGGATGTCGGTATTGGCCCCGCAGCAGTTGCCGCATCCCTCCCTGCAGGCAACAGTCCGGTTCCGCTTCCTCTTGGCCCGCTGTATGGCTATGGCAGTGCCTTTATCAAAGACGGCAAGGCCATCGAGGAGCAGGGAAAGCCATGGATACCGGGCTTCGTCCTCGGGGAAGCGCAGGCGGGGCACTTCGGAGATATCGCTTTTCTTATGGGGTTTTTTCATCCGATGTCACACTATTATGCGTAGTGTTCTGACTTCCGTCTTAATCGATGGGGAAGCTTTCATTGCCGCCCCGTCTCTCCCCGGCCAATCCCCCGGAGCGCGAAAAATGAGAGGCGGTAAACAGGGGTTACGCCCCCATGCATTCCTGACGTGCCTTACGGTTTACACTATCACAGGCCCCGGACAAATTTCAAAAGGACTTCAGCCGGTCCCTGGGGGCACGTCAGGAGAACCATGCATAGGGAAATGCTCTTGATTTACCCTTCTGACGCTTAATAATTCCCAGTTAATAGCACGGGGGTTTTTTCATTCTGAGAGCCCTGATAGCGATGAGGAATGCAGCCACCTCAGCATCTTAGGCCGCGGAAAGACATGTGACAGGCGGCAAATCAGTGCAGCGCAGCTAGCATCCCTCCTTCTGCTACAATATTCGCAGGGTCTGCTTTTTTATGCCCGTAAGAGAGGACCTCTTGCAAAAGCACCATATGGCCGCCATCCTTCAGCTCGTTGCTCAGATAAGCTACGGAGGCTGAAAGCCCAAATACACGTACCGCATGGAAACATTTGCGCCATCCCATCCGACCCTCACCCATCAGGACGGGAAAAAGCTACGGCTGGAGGCCCTATGCGTGACTTCATCTGCAGCACCTGCATCACCATCTGCTCCGCGCTTCCCGCAGGGTTTTCGACTTCCCAAAACAAACCTGGCAGGGACCCAGCAAACGTTCATCTCATAGCCATTTCCCGCGCCCGGGAACAGATGAGGCCGTATACCTCGTCACTATCCCCGCCTCAGCTTCGGGCCGGGGCTGCGCTATGCCTCAACGGCATGCAATATCATCCAGCTCTCTTCCGGCGAAAAGTCTGGTCTCGTCAAAAAAAGCGACAGCGTAATATACCCGGAATCATTCCCCGAGAAGTCTTTCCAATGCAGCTGACCAGACCCGGTAGCCGGCATCACTGATATGTACGCCGTCATCGAGAAGATATGCAGGAAACGGCCTGCCCTTCTCATCAAGAAACACCGCATGCAGATCAAGGAAAAAAGATCCCTCCTGTGCAGCCATATCCCTGAGCTGTACGTTCATTTTCCTGATATCTTCGTTTGCGATATAGGGAAAAAGCACCGGCAGAAGACTCTGGACGTACATCGCAGCAGAAGGATATGAGGAAGAGATTGCCCGGATGATCTCCCGATAATCGACAAGGAAGTGGTCGTCTCCCATGGCAAGGTTATTGATACCGCTCATAATAAAGACCTTGTCCGGGGGCTGTATCTGCGCGAAGATGCGCTTCAGCCTGCCCCTGAGTCCGCCGACGGTCTCCCCGGCCATGCCGAGGTTATATACCGCATGACCCGGAAACCTTTTTTCCCAGTCAAAGTATTCGATCAGCGAATCACCGATGAAAAGCAGTCTCGCCATTCAGTGCTCTCCCGCCACATCTATTTCTGAGACCCATGTCAAAATTGTTTTTTAGCTGAACGGATCATAGCCCTGAGGTTTATCAGCACCGTGATAATGACCGCATTAATCCGGCCTAACCTCAGCGCAGGATACGTAAAGAGCAGTATCCTCCGAATAAAGGAGACATTTCCTCTCTCTATCCGTACCACTTTTCCCAGAATCTGTTCAGCTCTGACCGGGTCATCAGGACTGAAGAAGGAATCCCCCCGGGTCTGATAGTATTTCATACCATTTTTTTCACGGATCCTTACAAGCCGATGGCATATCATCTTGTCATCTCCCTTGAACACAATGAAGTCTCCGACATGAAGGTTTTTCTCCGGGCTGATCGTGACCTTGTCACCGGTGCTGATCAGCGGGTACATCGAGGAACCACGGGCGCTGATGCGGATATTTGTCCCGCTCACCAGAAGATCTTCAGATATGCCTTTGAATTTGGTCAAGGTTGTAATATTATATCTCACAGCCAAACTCAGCAAGTGTTCGACTCTCTCGACATTTCTGACTCTTATAATTTTTCATTTCTACAGATAAAAATGACGTCATATCCTATGAACGCGCCTAGTGTTCCATGCCAATAACCTTGCCAGTTAGCAATTCTTTTAAGAAAGGAGAAGCGCGGCAAAGGCCATTTTTTGGTGCTCAAAAGTGACGTTACTGCAAATCCCGCGTTTTGCAGCACATGGTTTTCATTTTTAACCCAGAAGACATCATTGCAGATAATATCTTTATTTTGCAAAGCAAATGGCTGTCGGGGGAGGCGCATGTTTTTTATATCCCCCAGCAATGCATGAATATTCAGTGACCAGTAGTTCCAGAGCGTAAAGGCAAACAGCCCTCCATGTTTAAGCACCCTTGAGCATTCGCTAAAACCCTTTTCCAGATCGATATATCGGAATGAATGGTAACCGCCGATTACGGTGTCGAAATGGTTTTCGGGAAAGGGAAGATATTCTCCGACCCCCCGAACGAGCTCATGAACTCCTTTGAGGTACCCTTGTTTAAGAAGTTTTCGAGAGGGATCGATACCGGCATAATCACATCCCCTCTTGCTGACTTCATAGTGCAACCTTGCCGTACCACAACCGACTTCCAGTACCTTACCTTTAACTATATTCAGTAAAGGTTCGTCAATAGCAGAAAGCCGGTCTTTTGGTGTATTGTCGATCTGCAGGTCATAGACATAGTTTATATCTTCCCAGCCTGACACAGAATTATATATATCCCGACGTAAGTGTGAAGGCAGCATATCCGGAATGTTCTCAATGACTTTATAAGAAACTTCGCAACGAGGACATCTCAAACAGGCATCTTCCTGCGTCAATTTGCCATGGCATACAGAACATCTGAGAAGATTAAGCATATTCCTCGTCTGTCTTTACCTTGTGCTATTCAAGAGAACAAGACCGTTTTCAGATTCTGTGAGTCGATATGATCTTTTCGAAATTATAAAACCTTTTTTTTATTATACAGATGGTTGTTTCCTACTACCACTGTAATGACATGACCCTTCCCGGCTTTTGTCAAAACAATTTACTAAGGAGGTCATAAGTAAAACCTTACCATCGGACATTCCCGCACCAGAAGTTGTCGCCTTAAGCGAGCGGAGCAGAGCCTCTCCCTGCGTGTCAGGGATCGCGGGTATCCGTCTGAAAACAAAGAAAGATTCCGGACAAACCGGAATGACAGCGTGAGATGCTGAGGTGGCCTTACCCGTGACCGCATGAGCAAATGCCGGACACTCTTACTATTATGTATTACAAAAAAGGCAATGGCTCGCCTCAGAGTACATTTTTGTGTTAAATTAACATCAATAAAGTGCATGTTAAGTCTGAAGCGGTTCTTGGCTGACCGCGCCAGGGCAGGATACTGAGAGAACAAGATTAATTATCATTGTCAAACCAGCAATAATTTGCAAATATATTGATTAGTTGACCCGTTTCTTGTTATTTAGTGATGACAGACACGAGGAGGCAAGCCATGAAGAAAGAGTATGAGAAGCCTGAGATCAAGAAGGTGCAGCTTAAGCCCGAAGAAGTTTTGACTATGTGCGCTAAGCAGAAGCCCGGCACATGTCAAACAGGAGGCAATAAAAGTTAACATGTCAGGGGCATTTTTTTGAGCTGTATTCAAAGATATAATTTTGCAGCGCTGACACTAGCAATTACATCACATAAACTCTATCCTTCAACAGACGCATACTCACCTTTTATTGCATTACAGAGTTCCGAGAACGATACATTCCTGATAAATGTTGCTTGTGATAATTCATCTTTTACGCCTAGTGCTCATAACCTTTCAACATTCGATTCCGGCGGCACATGGAAACTTTACAAAAAGACTGATCATGAGTCGTTCATTGTCTCCGGCAGTCGCTCATTCGTATTTAATGAAACAGACGGCTCTGGAACTATTCTTATTGAACATCGAGAAGAGAGCGTAGCAACAATTCGCGGTCTCCTCTTTCCATTTGACGAATTGCTCTATGTAACTTTACTCACGAAATTCTCAGGAATTATTGCCCATGCCTGCGGGATTATTGACCATGACAAGGGGGCCGTTTTTGTCGGAGCTTCAGGAAATGGCAAGAGCACCATGGCAAAGCTGTGGATTAACGAGCCGAATTGTACCATACTTAATGATGACAGGATTATCATAAGAGAGATCGATAAGGATTTTTATGCATACGGCACTCCATGGCATGGCGAAGTGCCTATATGCAATCAGGGCAAGGTCCCCCTCCAGCGCCTGTTTTTCCTGCAGCATGCAGATAAAAACTATACAAGACGGATCTCCCCGGCTGACGCCGTGACCCGCCTTATTGTGAGGTCATTCCCTGCAATTTGGGATCAGAAAGGCATGAATGCTAATCTTGAATTTATGGCGAGGCTGACTGAAGCAATTCCCTGCTATGAGCTCGGTTTCGTTCCCGACAAGAGCGCTATCAGTTTCTTGAGGGAATTCTCCGGGAAATAATCTCCTGTTGCGCTGATATCTGTCGGGCGCTGCTTTGTATCATATCGCAGTCATACGCAGATGCTCTTTCCTCAGGCGTGCAACCCTGCATAAATAGTCTACAGGATTCACCTCATTTCCCTGTTCAAGCAGGGACCACCCAGGACACTGTCCGCAGAGATTGATCAGGTTGCATGATTTGCACGGTGAGCCAGATGGGTATGTCGTAGTTTCTATCATCTTGCCCATGTCTTCCCATATTTCATGAAAATTCTTTTCTTTCAGATTCACTGCCTTATTTTTCACTATCATGCACGGACTAAGATTGCCATAAGGGTCTATATTGAATGAGCTCTCACCCCCCCGGCAGGCATAAATCAGTCCTGATTCGTTTCTGGGAGGAGACTGGAGTGATAGCCGGGCCCATTTTTTCTTTTCTTCACCATCAAGCAGGTCTGCCTTTACAATTTCTTCTGGTGAAAGTCGAAAATCAGCAGGGGTCCTGTCCCGATCAAGCCGACAATTGATCAAGGGATCAGGCCTCAAAGAAAGGCCGAGAGAAGCAGCAAGTGCCTTCATCTCCCGCAATTCATGGGCATTCATGGTTATAAGACATGTCTTGAGTTGTAAAGGCATGTTACGCTCAACAAGCAGCTCAATGCCCTTCAAGCAGTGTTTGTAAGCCCCTCCACACCGTGCAACTTTCTCATAGGTTGCTTCAGTTGCGCCATATATGGTTATCTCAACAGAAAATGGCCTCCATTCAGCAAGGAAATCAGCCAGTCCTTCATGAATAAGGGTGCCATTGGTAAAGAGCGTCACCAGCAACCCTTTTTTCTTGGCATAAAGATATATCTCTTTGAAATCTTCCCTGAGCAGTATCTCGCCGCCTGTCAAAAGCAGCCAGAGACAACCTGCAGCAACGATCGTGTCAATAATCCCGAAAAGTTCACGCGTTGTCAGCTCTCTTGATTTTTCCTGAAGATCGCCTGCTGACTGGTTGCAGTAACACTGAACACAGCGGTTATTACATCGGTAGGTAAGCTCAATGCTGCCTGACACCGGTATCCGTTTGCCGGCTGTCTTCTGCTCAAATGCCGCGCGCCAGGCACTGTATCCCAGTTCAGGAATTGAAATGCAGCCCATAATTAAGCGACCATTGCAACAGTTGAGAGCTCTGCAAGTTCGGCAAGCAGCGCATCGAGGTCAGCCACTGCAGTTTCCGGTGTTACCTCGTATTCAGAACAGATAATATCCCTGATGTCACCGACCGTTCGGGCACCGTCAATCAGTTCCCATACCCTCGCACCGACTTCATTGAGGGTATAAATATAGTCAAGTTCAGCGGCATGACTTTTGATCGGCACGAGGATGTATTCGTTCTCAATCTTCCTGAACACGACATTCTCAGATTTTTTAAGCACTGCGGCCATTGAAATACTCACGTTTTAAGGTAAGTCATCGCCCAAATAAAAAGCAACTTCAGTCAAAGAGACCAAATAGGCGGGTGTCTGCCCTGCCATACTTTATGCTAAGCTAAAAGAAAATGGATAACGAGAAAACAAAAATTAAACAGCTGGTAGTGAAGAGCTATGCTGACGTTGCAAGGGGCAAGCTTTCCTTTCTCGCGCCTTCAAGCTGCTGTGCGCCGGAGGCGGACAGCGTCAGCCTGCTTGAGACCGGCAGAAGGCTGGGGTATTCGGACGAAGAACTGAAGATCGGGCTTGGCGNNGATGCCATACTCTGCTCCATGAAGGTGGGGAGCACCGGCCGGATCATCGGCATTGACATGACTCCCGCTATGGTGATGAAAGCAGAGGAGAACGCTGCAAGGCTCAATGTGAAAAATGTTGAATTCAGGCATGGAGAGATCGAACATCTCCCCCTTGCCGATAATTCCGTGGACGTGATCATATCCAACTGCGTGATCAATCTCTCTGCCGACAAGCAGGCCGTGTTCCGGGATTCCTTCAGGGTCCTTAAGCCGGGCGGCAGACTGGCCATATCAGACATCCTGAAACGAGGTGAGTTCAGCCAGGAGATCCTCTCCAATGAACATGCTTACAGCGGCTGAATAACAGGCTCGGTTCCCGTGGAGGAACTCATGGATATTCTCACCGGGGCAGGCTTTTGCGATATCGTGATCACGGACAAACAGAACAGTGATGAAGTGATACGAAGCTGGAAATTCGGCGAGGGAGTTGAAAAGATGGTTGTATCGGCGTATATCCGGGCAATCAAGCCGCTCTGCTAATCCTCCCAGTGCTTCCTTCTCACCCCTGCAGCCTCAAGGATCTTGCCTGCCAGGCCGATGGTCTCTTCGATATTCCGGTCCACCGGGTGCCCGAAATTCTGCTGGTCGAACACCGGGATATGCACGGTAACGTCGGGCCGCATCTTCCGGTCATGGGAGTAACTGACGGTGTTCGAATCCTCTATGGTAGACTCGCACATATGAAGGGGATCACAGGTATTGGAAAGCGCCTCAGCGACCTTCCTCACATCCCGCAGCACCTTTCTGAAATCGAGATCATCGGGAGAAGGCTTCCCGTCCGCCTGCGGAAACGTTCCGTAAAGATTGATCTGGTATCCTATCTGGAGGAGCTGGCCTTTCTTCGTTGTGTAATAAGGCTCGGTATCATAGCAGATCCTGCGGCTGCGAATAGTTTCGGCAAGCTCCTCTTCTGATGAAAATATGCCGGCAATATTGAGCTTTGCTTCCATGTTGCGGGAACGCCTATCCCACAGCCTTTTTCTTTCTGCCGTAATTTAGGACCAGGAAGTTATGGGTATGCTCAATCTCCCCCATGGACTTTTTGAGGGCAGAAAAAAGAGGGTTGAGCCTGAGGTACGGTTGAAGGGTCTCGGTCATGTTTATCATGTGGGACTTGCAGTCAAGCACGATGTCGGCTGAGGGGTCTTCGAGAGACCTGCTATAAGAGTAGAAAATCTCCAGAAAGATGTCCGAGATGAGGCAGAACTCGTTCAGCACGGTCTGGGATACAGCCTCAGACTGCGTTACCTTCTTTTTCCTCAGCCTCCGGAGAAATTCGACAAGCTCAGCCTGTATATTTTTCAGCTGTTTGACCGTCGCCACAAGGTCAGGAGGTTTTCTCTTGAGGATATTCTTGTAAACAAAGGTCTTTGAAATCTTTTTCCAATGCTTTATGTGATTTTTTTTCCAGTCAGCCATCCTCGCCCACATGGCAACAAGCCGGGGGTCGAAATCCTCCCGTTTTGCAAAATTGCTATAGACCTCGTAGGTGAGTTCATCAAGCTTTTTACCAATTTCTATGATTTCTTTTATTTCTTTCATGCGTTCGGGCTTTGGGCATCGTACGCCACCAAGGGCTGGCTTTTTAAGATTACCACATTTCCTGCCAAAACATAAGCACTATTTTCAGGATATGTTTCTTTGCAGAAAGAAGGCAAAATAATCTACAATTACGCTAGTAAAAAATATCGTTGTATCAGTACGTTATGCATAATTTTCTGGCATGAAACATCTCAGAATCGGCATCCCTCGGGGTCTGCTGTTCTACAGCTACGCTGAGTCCTGGAAGCGCTTTTTCCAGGACCTCGGCTGCGAGACCATATCTTCTCCTGAAACGACTGCTGACATTCTGAAGGAGGGCATACGCCATACGGTCAGCGACCTCTGCCTCCCGGTGAAAAGTTTCCTCGGCCACGTCGCTGTCCTGAAGGACCATGTCGACCTTCTCTTCATCCCGCGGCATGTAAGCATGGAACAGGAGAGTTATTTGTGTCCGAAGATGATTGGTCTCCCTGATATGACAAGGGCCTGCTTTGCGAGCCTTCCCCGGGTCCTTGATCCTTTGTTCCATGTCAAGCAGTTCGGTGATAAAGCGATTGATGAGTTCACCCGGCCTGTTGCTGAATCGCTCTCCCTCACTCCTTCACGCGTAGCAGATGCCTACAGGGAACATATGGACCATACAACCGAGGTACCGGCTGAGCAGCACCGGCGGTCTGAGCGTCTCCTGGCAGAAGAGGCCGTCGTCCCGCGATTTTCAGGGAAGATGAACATCGGCATCATAGGCCGCCCCTACCTTCTCTTCGACAGATATCTTTCGAAGAACCTCTTCCATTTCACAAGAAAACTTGGGGCCAACCCGCTGTCTTTCAGGCCTGATGAAACAGAGATACGGGAGGCTATGGCGGTCATTCCCAAGTGGGTCTACTGGGATATGGGCAAGGAGGTCGTTGCTGCGGCGCATGTCTTCTTCAAGGACGACCGCATCGACGGTGTCATCAACCTCTGCAGCGCAACCTGCGGCCCGGACTCCTTTACCGGCGACCTTATCAGGAAGAGGCTGAACCAAAGGAACAAGCCCTACATGTCCCTGAGCCTCGATGAGCATACCTCCGATGTCGGCGTCCAGACACGACTGGAGGCATTCATCGACATGATCGCAAAGGTGACGGCATGAGGCTCACGGTCCCGCACATGGGGCTTCTTTCCACTGCCTACACCAGGGTGCTCAGACAGCAGGGTGTTGACATGCAACCTCCTCCGGCGGCGACAGTCAAGACCCTGAACCTCGGCGTGAAGCATTCTCCCGAGTTCGCCTGCCTACCCTTTAAAATAAACCTCGGCAACATGATCGAGGCTCTCGACAACGGTGCGAATGCCATCCTCATGCCCGGAGGATACGGACCCTGCAGATTCGGTTACTACGGAATCATTCAGGAGCAGATCCTGCGTGAACTGGGGTATCAGTTCAGGATGTCCACCACGGACAACCCTGACAGGCTCTCTGATATGATCGATACGATCCGCGAGATCAGCAGGATCAGGAACCGCTTCGACGGTTACCGCGTCTTCTTCCTGATCCTGATGAGAATGGCGGCACTTGACAGGGCGACAGCGCTCTACCACTATTACAAGCCCCGTGAGATCAACCGCGGTGACACGGATCTGATACTGAAGGAGGCAATCCGGATGATCGACCTTGCCGACTCCTACACCAGGCTCTTCAGGACCGTGCCGGAGATAAAAAGGATGTTCAGGGCCATACCCATTGATAAGACCCTCAACCCTGTTACCGTCGGTGTGCTCGGCGAGATCTTTGTGGTGATCGAACCCTTTGCCAACCTCGACGTCGAGAAGAAGCTCGGCGAGATGCGCGTTGAGGTCAGGCGCGGGGTCTGGCTCAGCGACTGGCTGAATGACCGCTTCCGGTTCAGACCGTTCCGGCGGAATCAGACCAGATATGCAAAAAAGCTCGCGCGGGGCTACCTCAACTATCCTGCCGGAGGGGAGAGCATGGAGACCGTGGGCAAAACCCTGCTCTTCCAGAAAAAAGGCGTGGACGGCGTACTCCATATCATGCCGTTCACCTGCATGCCGGAACTTGTTGCATCGACCATCGTCACCCGGATCAGCAAGGACAGGGACTACCCCGTGCTTTCCCTGACATTTGACGAGCATGTGTCCGAGGCGAATATAATAACCCGGCTTGAGGCGTTTGTTGACCTGCTGGAAAGGAGACGGGATGAAGGCATTTCTCGGCATTGATGTCGGCTCGGTTACAACAAAGGTTGTTCTCATTGACGACGCTGGCACCGTCCTCTGGCACTCTTACGGAAAAACACAGGGTCAGCCCATTCGGGCGCTTCAGTCTGCCTTCGCAGCCTTGCGAAGGGACATGGGAGACACGGAAATTCAGGGGGTCGGCACTACCGGGAGCGGCAGAAAGCTTGCGGACTATGTAGTCGGTGCCGATGTTGTAAAGAACGAGATCACCGCCCATGCCCTGTCCGCCATCCATCTCATCCCGAATGTCAGGACGATCGTCGAGATTGGCGGTCAGGACTCGAAGCTCATTCTGATCCGCAACCGCGTTGTTACGGATTTCTCGATGAATACGGTCTGCGCAGCTGGAACAGGGTCATTCCTCGAACATCAGGCTGTGCGTCTCGGCATCAGCATTGAAGAACTCGGCAACCATGCCCTCGCTGCCTCCTCACCTGCACGCGTTGCCGGCAGGTGCACGGTCTTTGCCGAGTCCGACATGATCCACAAGCAGCAGATGGGCCACAACCTTGAGGATATCGTGGCCGGGCTTTGCGACGCCCTCGTCAGGAACTATCTGAACAACCTTGCACGGGGGAAGGACATAAGCGCGCCAGTCATCTTTCAGGGCGGCGTGGCCGCGAATCCCGGCATCAAAGCGGCATTCGAGCGTGAGCTCGGCCAAGAGTTCATTGTGCCGGTGTACTACCCGATCATGGGTGCCATCGGCGCGGCCCTCATCGCACGGACGACGAAAAAAACCCGCTTCCGGGGATGGCAGGTCGCAGAGCAGCAGCTCTCGACATCGAGCTTCTACTGTCCTGACTGTCCGAACAGCTGCGGCGTAATCGAGATCAATAATCGCAACGGCGTTATCGCCCGCTGGGGGGACTCCTGCGGCAAATGGGGAATTCTGGGGGGATAATTTCTTTCCGTTGCCGTTTAATCGCTCCGCATCACTGGCACGAACCTTATGCACGACAGTACTGACGGCTGTAATGCAGACTCGATACACAATAAAAAACTGAGAGAGAGACCTGGATCGTGGTGCATGCGGCGCAATTCCTCAGAAAGAAACGGTGGTATTCGATCTCCTGCAGATTGTGTTCATACAGAGATAAGTCTTTTTACCCTATTTGTACAGCAAGCATAGAGACCGAACCTCCATCGACTCCCTGCACAGGAAAACTGACACGGTCACCCGCTCTGCGAAGGCCAAGGATATACAGAAGCGGCAGGTAGTGATCAGGTGTAGGTGCAGCGAGCTTCGCATCCTGCCCCAGCTTTTCATAAGAGACAAGCTGATCATCTTCAACCCTGAGCATCAACTCTTTTGCCCGCTCTTCGAAACGCATGGCCCAGTCAAAAGGTTTTACGCCCTGCCTGCCCCATGTGTATGTGTGCAGGTTATGGACAATATTGCCGCTGCCGACGACAAGAATGCCTTCTTCACGCAGGACCGCAAGCCGCTGTCCCATTTCGTAATGGTACGCCGGGGACTGTCTTTCATCAATACTAAGCTGAACAATGGGAATATCCGCATTCGGAAAAACATGTATCAGCACTGCCCATGTGCCATGATCCAGCCCCCAGTTTTCATCAAGGTCCACCCGTACCGGAGCAAGCAGGTTTCTGACATGCCAGGCAAGCGTCGGATTGCCAGGGGCGGGATAGTTTACTTCATAAAGCTCTGTCGGGAAGCCGCCAAAATCATGAATGGTGGGTGGAGTTGCAGTAACTGTTACGGCACACTGCGGTATGTACCAATGAGCGGATACGACAAGAATCCCCCTGGGGCGAGGGAGAGATCTGCCGATGGCAGCCCACCCCTCGGAATAGGAATTCTTAGATATGGCATTCATAGGATTGCCGTGTCCGAAGAAGATGGCCGGCATGCGATCAGTCATGAAAAGTTCTCCTTTGTTAGGGGTTCTTGTGTGCGCCATCGCAGAAAGGTGCTTTTTTCGTTTTCTGACATGAGCACAAGGCTGCTCTTTTCCTTTCAGTGATTTTGTACTCAACCGGAACGAATTCTGTGCCGGTGTGTGAACCATCACAGAACGGTATGTTTCTCGACTTTCCACATCTGCACCAATAATAGGTGCCCGGTGCAAGGTCTAGGATCATCGGTGTCTCCTTCATAACGTTTCTCCTTTCACTGTCGTAAATGGTCTTGCCAAAGGCATGCGCCTAACCAATCAGGCCGTTACGGTAATCAAGGAACGCCTGCTCGATTTCCTCCTCGGTGTTCATCACAAACGGACCTCCTCTTGCGATCGGTTCGTTGTTCGGATGGGATGCGAGAAACAGGAATCCCGATGTGCCTGAAATGCCTTTCAATTCAACACGCGTGCCTGGCTGAAATTCCACCAGTTCCTTTTCACTGACTGTCTCTGTAAACAACGTGCATATGCTGACTGTCCCCGAGTGTACATACATGAAGCTGCTCATCTGCCGGTCTATGGTGAAGCTGAATACGCTTCCCTTCTCCAGCGCTACGTCAAAGTAGTTCGCCTCCAGCCAGTTTTTCGCAGGGCCATGCACACCCTTATATTCTCCCGATATGACCTTTATGTTCATGCCGTTCTCTTCAACGACAGGTATCATATCAGGGGACAGGTGCTGATAGCGCGGCTCTGCCATCTTGTCCTTTGCCGGAAGGCTCAGCCAAAGCTGGTATCCCCATAGTTCTCCCGCAGTCTTCTCGGGCATCTCACTGTGCAGTATGCCCCGCCCAGCAGTCATCCATTGGACGCAGCCATCAGTGAGAAGACCTCCCCCTCCAAGGGAGTCCCTGTGCCTGAAACTGCCGTGTTTCATATACGTGATTGTCTCGATCCCTCGGTGGGGATGGGTCGGGAACCCCGCGATATAGTCTTTGGGATCAACGCTCCGTATCTCATCAAGCAGGACAAAGGGATCTATATAATTCAGGCGTGATGACCCGATTACACGATTAATCCGCACACCTGCCCCGTCAATAACTATCTGGCCTTTTTGGATTTGCCTTAATCCACATGCAGTACCCTGCGATGATGCTTCCCTGATTTTCATAGTCACATCTCCTTTCCAAGCCCTAACTTTCTGCAGAGTCGAGAAAGCTGCTCCTGCTCCGAAGGTGTCAACATACCCATTTCAGCCGTAATTCTTGCAGCATGACCGGGGAAGAATTCGCGAATAAGTTTTTCCCCAGCATCTGTCAGCTGCACGGTAAAAAACCTGCGGTCATCCACATTCCGTTCCCGTCTGGCAAGCCCCCGTTGTTCAAGATTATCGATGACCATGGTCATATTCCCGCTTGTCTTGAGGATCTTCTTCCCCAATGCGACTTGGCTTAACGGCCCCAGATGATAGAGCGCCTCAAGAACGCCAAACTGGCTGATGGTCAGGTCCACTTCGCCCAGATGACGATGAATCCGGGCAGTAACCGATTCAGCAGCCCGCATCAGCTTCACATATGCGCCAAGCGCCCTTGCTTCGTCCTTCGTCCCTTTGTATCTGTTTGTCATAAGCTTAATCTTTATTAGCTTAATATTAAGCTATCATGCCGAAAACCCTTTGTCAAGAAGAAGTTGCTGTGCAACATATCGTCTTGTATTTTTTATATTTCTGACCTATTGCTCCAATGAAAACCTCCTTGATATCGTCTTGAGGCGGTCCCTGCTCTTCAGAAGAAAACAATTGTTTGTGTAATACCCCACCTATTCTGCAATACCTTTCTTTAACGTTCCTTTCTATATGAGCGCCCGATTTCGAGACCGCAGGTAGCGCGACTCAGGCCCTTTCTGCCCGCTCAGTCTATTTGGACCCAGCAACATGGATAGAAGCAAACTTTTTCGTATACAATAGATAACACTTTCTACATAGGTGACCTGTTATAAAAAACTGTAGTGTAATAGCCTTTTTTCTCCTCTTCTCAGTGTCTGCCTCAAACGCTGACATTCTTGACGATCTCATGGCCCAACAGGCAAAGATGAGGAGTGTGAGCGCTGCGTTTACCCAGGAGAAGAAGACCCGGCTTCTCAGCAAACCGATAAAGACGTCGGGACATTTTCTCTTCCGGCAGCCCGACGGAATAAGGTGGGAGTATAGCGGCGCCACGAGCATGCAAGTGATCTTCAACGGCAAAGATCTCTGGCTCTGGTATCCTGACCTGAAGGAAGCAGACAAGCTCAGCGGTCTAAGCCAGTACCGCTCTCTGATGCGTTTCGACGTGCTTTCCCTGTCAAAAGACTATGCCATCACCGCGAAGAAGGATAAGAGCATAACCCTTCTCACATTCCTACCGAAGGCCAAAGGTCCCATCAGCCGGATAGAGATGGAACTGGCAGAAGGATCTCCCTTTCCCCTCCTGGTACGGCTGCTCGACCGGAACAGCGAACCAACGATCATACGCTTCCGGGATATCGTGCTGAACCCCTATATCCCGGACAGCAGTTTTACCTTCCTGCCCGGAAAGGATGTGGTAATCCGGGAGCGTTCTGTGCCATGAGGATCCCCGTTATCACTGGAATCGGCATCGTATCGTCCATTGCCATAGGGAGAGAGGCATACTGGGATGCCCTGAGCTCCGGCAAATGCGGCATCGGCAAGATAACGCTCTTTGACACGTCCGGTTTCAGAGGAAGGCTGGGAGCCCAGGTAAACGGCTTTTCCCCCGATGACCACTTCGACAGAAAGGAGTCAAGAAGGATGTCGCGGTGCGACATGTTGGGCGCTGTCGCATTGAGTGAAGCTCTCTCTGACGCCGGCATTGTTCTCGGGCATATTGACCGGACAAGGCTCGCCGTTGTGATCGGCAGCGGTTCCGGCGGCCTGCTCTCGGGCGAGGAGTTCAAGAAAAGGATCTTCCATAAGCAGGGGCCGAAACCCGGCTTGCTCGCATCCTTCACGTCTTCTTCCTTCACGGACTATATCGGCAGGGGGACCGGAGCCTGTGGTTTCCGCTCCACGATCTCCACGGCCTGCTCCTCCAGCAGCACGGCGATCGGCATGGCAGGGGAGATCATACGGAAAGGGATAGCGGACGTGGTGATAACCGGAGGAAGTGAGTCCCTGACCGAGACCACCTTTGCCGGGTTCAATGCGCTGAGAGCTGTTGATGACGCCCCGTGCAGACCCTTTGATAGAGACAGAAAAGGCATCTCCCTCGGAGAAGGCGCTGCTCTTTATATTGTGGAAACGGCTGAGCATGCAGCAGCGCGGGGAAGCAAGACATACGCGGAGATCGCCGGCTACGGTCTTTCCTGCGATGCCTACCATGTGACCTCTCCCTCTCCTGCCGGAACGGGCATCAGCCATGCGATAACCCTTGCGCTGAAAAACTCCGGTACAGGCCCGGGAGGAATCGGCTATATCAATGCTCACGGCACCGGAACGTTGGCAAACGATGCAGCAGAGACACGGGCCTTCAAGCTTGCATTGGGAAGGCTGGCATACCGCATACCGGTGAGTTCCACAAAATCGATGATAGGCCACTGCCTCGGCGCAGCCGGCGCCAAGGAGGCGGCTGCCGCCATACTTCCTTTTGTGCGGGCAATTATCCCGCCTACGGTGCATTACCGCCATCCTGATCCTGACTGTGATCTTGATTACGTACCTGAACCGAGATTTACGGACGGCATCCGTGCCGTGCTTTCCACGTCTGTTGCCTTCGGCGGAAACAATACGGCGCTCATTTTAAAGAGGCCTGCATGATAGCCATTACCGGCATTGGCCTCCTGTCGCCTGCGGGTATCGGTAAAGAGGGGCTTTTGCAGTCCTTTGCCACAACTCGTTCAGGCATATCCGAACCAACGGAATTCGCCCTTCCCCATCGCGGAATAACCCGTCTCGCCGTGGTGAGGAACTTCTCTGCAAGAGACGCTATTCCGGCCATCAAGGCGCGCCGCATGTCACGTTTCTCCCTGCTTGGGCTCGCTTCCGCCATTGAGGCGGTGAAGGACGCCGGGTTCGAGGTCAACGACGGCAACCGTTACCGCACCGCCATAGCTGTGGGGACCGGGCTTGCGAGCACGAACAGCACTGACCTTTTTTACGAAGGTCTTCTCCGGGAGGGCCCGGATGCGACCAATCCTATGGTATTCCCTGAGACTGTCCAGAACATCGCCGCAAGCCACATAGCCATGCATTTCGGGACACGGGGACAGAACATTACCTTCAGCCATGCTGATATATCCTCAGAACTNNTTACGGGAGCTGACGAACTGAGCATCTCGACGATCATCGGCTACGCATCCTTCGGCATTGTCTCAAACGAGATGAAGCCCTTTGACAGAAGAAGAAATGGCTTTGTGCTCGGAGAAGGGGGAGCGACCGTCATCCTTGAGCGGCTTGATGATGCACGCCAGAGGAATGCCCGGGTCTACTGCACAGTCGGGACGGTTGAGATCGCATCATATCCAACACCGAACATATCATATGACACGACCCGCATTTCCATGGAGAGGGCGATACAGGGGGCGCTCGCTGCAGCAGACATTGGAGCGCCGGGTTTCATATCCGCATGTGCAAATGCAACCCCTGATCTCGACCGGCTTGAGGCTGATGTGCTCGGCAAGACAGTCGGGACTACTGTCCCGGTTACCGCATACCGGTCATACCATGGGTATTTTCCCGGTGACGGCATCCTGCGGGTGGCGTCGGCTGCTCTCTGCATGAACCGGGGTATCCTGCCTGCAATCGCCGGACTTGATCAACCGTTCGAAGAATGCGGGCTTGATCTCGTCATCGGCAGACCGAGAAAACTGCAGGCAGAGTCTGCGCTCATGGCATCATTCTCCACAGGCGGAAGCGCGGCCGCGATTGTCCTGAAGAAAGAACGATGAACATAACCCTTGTCATACCGAAGTGGCCTGAGGGATCGATCTGGTCGAACATGGTCTTCCGGTTCCCCTATCTCAGCATGACCACGCTCGCCGCCCTCACCCCCCCGGATATCGGGATCACGATTCAGGATGAGAACGTTTCGGATATCACATTTGACGGCTTTGACCTCGCTGCCATCTCGATCATGACACCCCTTGCGCTCCGGGGATATCAGCTGGCCGACCTCTTCAGGAAGAACGGCACAAAAGTTGTCATGGGAGGGTTCCATGCAACATGGCTTCCCGAAGAAGCCGGCAGGCATGCAGACGCTGTGATGATCGGCGAGGCAGACACGGTGTGGCATACCATCATCAGCGACGCAGGTTCCGGTAGGCTCAGGGAACGCTATTCGCCTCCTGCCGCCTCTGACCTGGCAGGCCTGCCTCCTGCCCGCAGGGACCTGCTGAAAAAAGACGGTTACTTCTTCACCAACACTATCCAGACCACCCGCGGCTGCCCCTTTGACTGCGACTTCTGCTCGGTCACCGCCTTTTACGGGAAAACCTACCGCTACCGGCCGCTGGAGGACATCGAGAAGGAACTCAAGACCATAACTGGCGGGGCGAACTTCCTCTTCATTGTTGATGACAATATCACGGGCAACCCCGGCTATGCAAAAGAACTCTTCACTCTTTTGAAACAGTATCCCTTCAAATGGCTCAGCCAGACCTCCGTGACCCTCGCGGAGAACCCGGAACTGCTGAACCTCGCCCAGGAGAGCGGCTGCTACGGGATGTTCATCGGTTTCGAGACCCTCACACAGGAAGGTCTCAACAACCTGAACAAGTCCTTCAATAGGGCGGAAAAGTATGCCGACGCCATAAAGCGCATTCATGACCACGGCATCGGCATACAGGGCTCTTTCATCTTCGGATATGACTGGGACACAAAAGCATCCTTTGAGACGGTGGTAAGCTTTGCCGAAAGGACCCGTCTCGACAGTACGCTCTTCACGGTCCTGACGCCCTACCCCGGCACCAAGGTCTTCAGCCGGATGATGGAGGAGGGGAGGATCCTGACCATGGACTGGTCGAAGTACGATATGGCCCATGTGGTCTTCAGGCCCCGGAACATGACGCCAGAGGAACTGCGGGAAGGATATCTCTGGGCAAACCGTCAGTTCTATTCCTGGGGCTCGATGTTTAAACGGCTGCCGGCATGGAGAAGGAGCCTCATGGTCTTCGGGCCCATGAACTGGGGGTTCAAGAGGGCCTGGCAGGACTTCTCGTACTGATGTTCAGCAAATACCGGGAAACAATAAGGGGTTTTCTCAGAAAAGGCCTGCTGCCTTCCGAGATCGCCTTTGCCATCGCTCTGGGTAACTTCATCGGCATCCTGCCCTTTCTCGGACTCCACACCCTATTGGCTATCGGTCTTGCCTATCTTCTCAGGCTGAACATCGTTATCGTCTTCCTCGGCACCCAGATTTCAAACCCCTTCTCCTTTCCCTTCATCCTCTTTGTCAGTGCCCAGATCGGCAGCCTGATGCTGAGCGGCAGTCTGCTGGACGTGAAGTTCACCACTGACCTCTCGGTGCTGAAGACCTACATCATGCCGACAATGATCGGAAGCATTGTCCTCGGCCTCGCTGTCGGCTCGCTGTCGTACTTCCTGACTGTCAGGGTCGCGCGCAGGTTCAGGTCATGAATATCCTGCTGGCATATCCTTTCAAGGAAGATACGTACCGGAAAGTGGGGTTCATCCTGCCGCCGCTCGGGATCGCCTATATCGCTGCAGTGCTCAGGAACAACGGCCATGACGTCAGTATTGTCGATTACAACGTGACCGATGAAAAGACGGATTTCGGGAAATACGACATGGTCGGCATCTCAGCCGACACGAGCAGATACAAGAGCAGCCTGCGGCTTGCAAAAGATGCAAAGGACGCCGGATGCACGGTTGTCATGGGCGGGCCGCATGTAAGCTATAGGGACGAAGAAGTGCTCCGGACCGGCCTCTGCGATTTCGTCGTGCGCGAAGAAGGCGAGCAGACCATGCTGGAGCTTGCCGCTGCTATCAGCACAAATAAAACGGCTGACGTAAAGGGCATCAGCTATCTGACGGACGGCGTGCTGCAGCGCAACCCTGAACGGGGCTTCATGGCCAACATAGACGAGCTTCTTCCCGCACGTGACCTTCTCGACATGAATGCATACCGCCACCTCGAGATGGGCGGACGCAAGATGACTTCGATCCTGACCAGCAGGGGCTGCCCCTTCGGCTGCTCCTTCTGCTGCTCTACAGAGTTCAGCGGAAGAAGATGGCGTGCCCGCAGTCCGCTCAAGGTCGTTGACGAGATCACCGAAATCGTTACCCGTTACGGTTTCGACGGCATTGCATTCCTTGACGATAATTTCACGCTCGATCCCAGCAGGGTTTTCACCATCTGTGAAGAGATCCTGCGGAGAGAACTTGATATCTACTGGTGGTGCTTTTCACGAGCAGACACGCTTCTGAAAAACGAGGAGATGGTGGCGAGGATGGCAGACGCAGGCTGCAAATACATCTTCATCGGATTCGAAGCCCGCCATCAGAGTACCCTTGACAGCTACAACAAGAAAACGACCGATAGGATGGCAAAGGATGTGACCAAACTCCTGAAAAAGCACCGGATATCGGTACACGGGAGTTTCATTATCGGGAACCCTCATGAAACACGGGAAATGATCATGGATACGATAGGCTATGCAAAAGAGATCAATCCCCAGGCCGTGCAGTTCACGATCCTCACGCCCTATCCCGGCACAAGATTATATGAAGATGTCCAGGACAGGATCATCTGCCGTGACTGGGACCTTTATGACTGTCTTCACGCGGTGATCAGGACGGACCATCTCAGCCCGAAGGACCTCGAAGAGTTGCTGAAAAAGGCCTATGCATCGTTCTATCTTTCACCGGGCAAGATCATGGCCGGTCTCTTCAGCAGCTTCAGGGGAAAAGGCATAAAACTCAGCTCTATCCTCAGGATATTCAGGGGACTGTAAGAAGATGCGGGTACTCCTTATATCACCGAACCGGGAGCATCTTCCGGACCCCGCATTCCCGCTCGGCCTCGCATATGTTGCCGCCGCGCTCAAGCGCCACGGTCATCTCGTCCGTGCGCTTGACCTCTGCTTCGCTGACGATCCTGAACATGCCATAGCTGGGGACATTGCGGCATTTCGTCCGGAGATCATCGGCATGTCGCTCCGGAATATCGACGATGTTGCCTATCCGAAGAAACACTCCTATCTTCGCGACTACCGGAAGGCCATGGCCTCAGTGAGAAAACATACCGGCGTGCCGGTTATTCTCGGCGGTTCAGGATTCACGATCATGCCCGGGGCCTTCATGCGGGAACTCGGCGCTGACTTCGGCATTGCCGGTGAGGGAGAACGGGCATTTCCGCGGCTGCTGAAAGATATCTCATCGGACAGGCAGATGGACGGCAGGATTGTCCGTGCGGCAAGATCGAGGATCGGGGAGATCGACGGGACCGTTCCGGACAGGGGTCTATTTGACACCGCTGCCTATTACCATCTCGGCGGCATGCTGAATATTCAGACGAAAAGGGGCTGTCCGTTCAGCTGCATCTACTGCACCTATCCGGCCGTCGAGGGAAGACGGATGAGGTTGAGAAGTCCCGAGGCTGTTGCTGATGAGTTCGAGGAGGTCATGGAACAGACAGGAGCCCGGCATTTTTTTATCGTCGACAGCGTATTCAACTACCCGGCTGCGCACGCAGCGGCAGTATGTGATGAGATCATCAGGCGCAACCTTCATGTCACCTGGTCCTGTTATGCCAGCCCTGCATATTTGACCGGTGAGCTTGCAGATGCCATGGTACATGCAGGATGTACGGGTGTAGAGTTCGGAACCGACTCGCTCGAGGATAGCGTGTTGAGAAACCTCGGCAAGAACTTTAGCGCGAGAACGGCGAGAAAGGCTTCAGACATCTGCAGGTCAAGCGGCCTCAAGTTCTGTCACTTTGTGTTTGCCGGGGGCCCGGGTGATACGGACGAAACGGTTAAGGTGACGATGGAGCGGCTCGAAGAGCTGCAGCCCGATGCCGCAGTTGTCATGACCGGCATAAGGATCTTCCCGGGAACGGTCCTTGCCGATCTTGCTTGGCATGACCTCGGGATACCCGAGCCCGGCTTAGAACCGGTGTTCTACCTCTCCCAGCAGATCAGCGACTATGACAGCATACGGGAAGATATCTCGCAAAAACGGAACTGGGTAATGCCCGGCTATGAGATCAATATCCATTCCCGACTTCAGCGAAGGCTCCGGGAGAGCGGCATCAAGGGTCCGCTCTGGGAAAATATTTCGAAAAAACGCTGATCAGCTTTTATGGCAGCCATTGCAGAGCGGGTCTGTAGCCATCTGTTCTTTCCGCTCTGCGAAGTATTTTTTCTTCCCGGGTCCGTGGCACATAAAGCAATCATTGAATCCGAGCGCTTCATGCATTCTGACCATCTTCGGGTTCTTGCTATGACATACCGTGCAGGCCGCAGATGCCGGAGATGGCAGGAAGATCGTCACACCGAACCCTAGGGCAATAATCATCGCTGTTTTCATGATACAGCTATCTTAATCCGCGGCCGGAACCGGCTCCATGACCTGCATCATATGATGCAGGTATTCAGGAATGGCCGGCAAGTCTTCTCATGATCTCTCTGTTGGCCTCAGGGAAATCGTACCTGCAGAGGTCCTGCGGAAGTACCCACAGCACCTGATCATGGACATGGGGCACGATCTCCCCGGAAAAGGTCATGATCCTATAGGCATGGAGTTCGACCGGAAGATGGGCGTAATCGTAGCGGCTCGAGCATAAGAAATCGCCGATCTCAGCCTCGATGCCCAGTTCCTCACGCAGCTCTCTCTTCAGGGCCTGTTCCGGGTTTTCACCCGTCTCCACTTTCCCGCCGGGAAATTCCCATTTTCCGCCAAGACGTTCCTCTTTTTTTCTCTGGGCAATGAGTACTCTGCCGTCCTTTACTATTACGGCGGCAACGACCATGACCCGTAATTGCTTTTTCATCCCCGTCATTTTACTCATTGTTGGAAAGAAAGTGTATCCATGGCCTCTTGATTTCAAAGGTTTCCAGAGACATCTTTTTTCAGAACAAAAGGAAAAATCGGCCCTTGGGGCGAGCATCTGCTGCTCCCCGGTGTCTAAGAAACAGAGTTTCAAGCATCATGCAAATTAACGATTCTTTCAATCACCAGAATGCCCTGTTGCGTTCGGGCATTCTGCCCTATCGACGAACTAAAATGCCCGAAGATGTTGCCATACTTCTGAAATGATTTCCAACAAAATCAGCATGTTGTCTAATGGCATGAGGCTTGCCATATATATCATGACTAGCGAAAGGAAGGTAAGCGTTATGGTGAAAAATCTTCAGCTTGTGGTTTTTAGTATCGGCAAAGAGCACTATGGCGTGAGTATCGATGCTGTTCAGGAAATTGTTCAGGTGCCTGAACTGACCATAGTACCGGATGCCCCTGTTGTCCTTGAAGGTGTCATCAATCTGAGGGGCAAGGTAGTCCCGGTTATTGACCTGAGAAAGCGGTTGCGGCTGCGGGGGGCATCGAGGACAAACGCGAAAAGGATACTGGTAACAGAAAATAACGGAAGTATGGTCGGGCTTCTTGTCGATACGGTTTCAGAGGTTTGCAAGGTTCTTCCTGATGCCGTAGAGGCCCCGCCGGAGATGATCGTAGCAATTGGCATTGAATACATTACCGGAGTGGTCAAATCCGAAGAGAGACTTATTATCCTGCTTGACCTGAAAAAAATATTGTCCATCAATGACATGAGGACAATCGAGCTTGCCAAAGATGTCCCTGAGAATCAGGCTGCATGAGGATATGATATGAACGTTCTTTTGAACAATTACCGAATAACGGGAAAAATCAGGCGTCAGCAACCCAGAGGAGGCAAACAAATGAGCAAGATCATTGGGTGGGTATTCGTTTTATGTTTTCTTACACTTCTGGCATCAGCAGAGGCTGCGAGCAATCAGCCCATGGTAAAGATCGGCATGAACTATCCGCGGACAGGACCGTATTTTGCAGAAGGGCTGGACCAGTTCAGGGCAGCTGAAATGGCAGTGGATGAAATTAACAGGGGCGGAGGAATTCTCGGGAAAAAAATTGAGATTGTATGGCGAGATTCCCAGTCAAAGGTAGATGTAACAAAGAAGAACGTCACAGAACTCATTGAAAAAGAGGGTGTGGGCATGGTCTTCGGGGGGTCAGCAAGCAGCGTAGCCGTGGCTGCAGGGGAGATCGCCCAGCAGAAAGGAGTTCTCTTTTTCGGGACGCTTACTTATTCGACAGATACTACGGGAAAGGATGGGCACCGCCATACATTCCGGGAATGCTACGACTCATGGATGGGTGCTAAGGTGCTTTCGCGTTATATGGAGAAAACTTTCAAAGGCAAGAAATATTTTTATATAACAGCTGACTACACCTGGGGATGGACCACGGAAGATTCAATGAGAATACTGACCGGTACGACGGACAAGACGCTGCACCCCGGCGCGATGACGCCATTTCCCACAGCAAACCATAAGGATTTCAAGGCAGCGCTCGAGAAGGCACGCGACGCAGGTCCCGAGGTCCTCGTCCTTGTGCTTTTTGGTACGGACATGAGCAACGCTATGAATATCGCAAACCAGATGGGCCTCAAACAAAAAATGCAGATTGTCGTGCCGAATATCGTCGACACCATGGCTGAGTCAGCCGGGCCATATGTCATGGAAGGTGTAATTGGCGCACTTCCGTGGTCATGGAGGATACCGTACAAATACGATTTTGCCAAAGGGAAGACATTCGTGGGAAAGTTTGCAGAAAAATATCATCGTTACCCCACAACATCGGGTGCATCAGCATATACCATTCTCCACGAATACAAGGATGCAGTTGAGCGGGCAAAGACCTTTGACGCTCCTGCAGTGATCAAGGCACTTGAGGGCCATGCGTATACGTCGCTCAAGGACAGACAGGTCTGGCGGGACTTTGACCACCAGTCTGTCCAAACGGTCTTTGCCGTCAAATGCAAGCCTGCCGGCGAAGTTCTGAAGGATAAATACAAGCAGGATTATTTTGAGATTATCGACGCGATATCCGGTGAAGAAGCAGTTATCACAAAGAAGGACTGGAAGGCTCACCGGACCGCTGCTGGGAAATCCGCTTCATTAGAGAAACTTCCCGGTGAATAAGCCATGGGCCAACATATTACGGAAGGAGCGAAAGACATGAAACGCTTAGGAGGCATCACACTGAAATCAATAGGCGCCAAGCTGCTATTATTCACTATCCTTCTTTCAGCCGTGCTGCTCGGTGGTTTTGGCATATATATGGTCAAGACGAATAATTCATTTGTCCAGCAGATGATGAACGCTCGGGGCGAAGCCATGGCAAACTTCATGGAGAAAATCGGTGCTACCTACATAAGCTACTATAACCTTGCTGCGCTGGACACCTTTATTGAACAGGCTACGCAGGACGAGAATATTGCATTTGCTGCCTTTTACGATGACCAGGAGAAGCCCTTGACGCAGAATCTTCAGAATTTCAAGGAGCTGAAAGATACTGACAACCTCCTTACATACAACCGTGAGATTAAGGACCCTGACGGCCGACTGCTTGGATTCCTGAAACTCTATTACAGTCAGGAAAGCCTGCATCAGAACGTAAAAAAAGGCTACATGACCGTCATCGCAGGCGTTCTGATGACTGTTCTTGCCATTATCACAGGAATCTTCATCTTTACCCGCATCGTCATCACCCGCCCGCTCAGCAGTCTTGCAAACACGGTAAGTGATGTTGCCTCAGGCAACCTTACGGCTCGGGTCAATATCAGCAAGAAAGACGAGATCGGGAAGCTGAGCAACCATGTGAACCTCATGGTTGGATCTCTGGCAGACCTTATCAGAGAGGTCAAGGCATCATCGGAAAAGATCGGTGATGCGGCCAACCAGATGGCAACGACATCAGAGCTTGCAGCCCGCAATAACGAGGCTGCAGCAACAGCTGTCGAAGAAACGACATCTACCATGCACGAAATGGCTGCGAATATTCAAAATGTATCAAGAAATGCCCAGGGCCAGGCAGCATCTGTGTCGGACACGTCCGCATCCATTGAGCAGATGGTTACGTCGATACAGAGAATCGCCAGCGTTACCGGTCATCTCGTGGAACTTTCCCAGAAGGCAAGAAATGTTGTTCATCTCGGACAAGAGTCTGTGGACAAGTCGGTGAAAGGAACAGAGGAGATTAGCCAGACCATTATCCGCTCGGCTGATACTATAACCGCTCTGGGCACACGCGCCGAGGATATCGGTAAAATCGTTGATGTGATAGAAGATATAGCAGAACAGACGAATCTTTTGGCACTGAACGCTGCCATAGAGGCTGCACGGGCAGGTGAGCAGGGTCTCGGATTTGCTGTTGTGGCAGAAGAGGTGAGGAAACTTGCCGAGCGCTCGGCGAAATCCACAAAGGAGATCGCGGAACTCATCACGGGCATCCAGAAAGAGGCCCAGGATGCGGTCAGAAACATGGACAAATCCATTCAGATCGTCGAAAAAGGCGTTGAGATGAGCAGACAAGTGGGCAATGCTCTCAAGGATATCGATAGCAGCGTCGCAGAAGTAGACAAGTACTCAAGGGAAATCGGTGCGGCCACACAAGAGCAGAGCAATGGCAGCACGCTCATTGCCAAGTCGGCCGAACAATTGCGCGAGGTGACCCATGAGATCCTGTCTGCTACAGAAGAACAGGCCTCTGCAGCAGAGCAGATCGTAAAGACCATGGAGAAAATGCGGGACATGATTCACCAAAACGCCACAGGTACTGCAGAGCTTGCGACATCCGCCGACGAACTCAACTCCCAGGCAAACTCGTTTCAGGAGATTGTGAGCAGATTCAAACTTGAGGAGTTAGCGTCTGCCACAAGAGGTTTTGTAACGAGCCGAAGCTATACGGGAAAGAGAGAAGACAGCGGAGGAAACGGCAGCGGCAACGGAAACCGGAGACAGGCAACATCTCTTGAGGAAAGCATGGTTGAGGCATCCTGATGGTCCTGACCGCAGAAGAGTTCAGTCTTTTCCGGAACCTCATCTACGAAGAAGCAGGAATTTGCCTCAAGGACACCCGGAAGGATTTTCTCGAGAACCGTGTATTCAGAAGAATGGGTGCAACAGGTCTCCGCAGCCCTTATCAATACTACCGTTTCATAACGAATGGCGGAAGGGCTGAATTTATGAACCTGCTTGATATTCTTACCGTAAATGAGACGTCTTTCTTCCGGAATCGCCCCCAACTGGAGCTTTTTCGCACCGTCATACTCAACGACGTTATCAGGAGAAAGGGAAAGGATTTTCAGAAGAAAATCAGAATATGGTCTGCTGGCTGCTCGACAGGCGAGGAACCCTACACGGTCTCCATAATCCTCCGAGAGAGTATCCGCGATGGTTCAAACTGGGACATTAAGATCCATGCCTCTGATCTCAGTCTCTCGGCGCTGCAGACGGCGAACCGAGCGGAATATGACGCGGACAAAATTCTCGCAACTGTTGACGACAGCTACATCGCGCGGTATTTCGTGAAAGTCCCGGCCGTCAGCGCCGGCGTTACCGGAGCAGTTACCCCGTCCGGGGGAACCGATCAAAAGGAACAATATAAATTGAAGATTACGGACACGGTAAAGAAACCGGTGGTTTTTGATTTTCACAATCTTAAGAACGCCAGTGAATACGTCAATCTTGATGTTATTTTCTGCAGAAACGTCATGATCTATTTCGATGAGGAAGAACAGAAAAAATTGATAAGGAAGTTTTATGCGGGCCTGAACCCGGGAGGATATCTCCTGCTCGGCCATTCTGAAAGTCTCCAAGGATGGAAAACAAGATTCGAATTTGTGTATCGCAATAAAGGTGCTGCCTATAGAAAGCCGGAAGAGGAGGAAGAATGAACATATTGCTTGCAGAAGACGACAAGGCATTCGGCACAATCCTGAAAAGAGAACTGGAAGACGATGGGTACACCGTGGACCTTGTGCAGGACGGCGTCGACGCTGTTTTGAAGGCCATAGAAAATAATTACGGTTTTGTTATTCTGGACATCAAGATGCCGCGCCTGGACGGCATACATGCCCTCAAGATCATCAAGAAACTGCAGCCTTCAATTCCCGCCATCACCATATCAGGCAATGCCGGCAATGGGGAAATGGCAGACTCTGTGCGGGCGGGAGCGTTACGGTGTTTCACAAAGCCTTTTGTCATTGAACAACTCAAGGGCGATATACGGCAGCATGTTTCACGGCGCATAGCGGTGGTAAACGAGCATGTGGGATAATCTCGATCATATCACCGAGAGTGAACGTGAAGAACTGAAAAAGGCATTCTATGCCGAGGCGTACGAGATTGTGGAGAAGCTCCAGGATTCCCTTCTTCAGATAGAGGAGCATCGTGATGACAAAGACCTGCTCACGGCTATCAGGCGGCATGTGCATACCCTTAAGGGCGATTCCCTGTCCGTTGGACTTACTTCCGTTGGCACCGTCTGCCATGGTATGGAGGACTTCTTCGTCCACCTTTTCCGCGATGCAGATCTTGTGAACAAGACCGCCATAGAACTTCTTCTCAGCTGCGCAGATACAATACACCAGCTTCTTGTTGAAAGCGAGACCGGAGATTCTAGCAGTTCAGCTGACAAGGTTACGGAAAGGATGCGCGCCTATCTGCAGGAGGAGAACAGCGTATCGGAGTACACCGGTCCCGGGCAAAAGGATAAGACCGTTTTCCCTGTCTTTACCGAGTACCAGAGACTCCAGATACAGAAGGCCCGGTTGGTAGGGATGAGACTCTTTGAGGTTGAGATCGTTTTTCATGAGCTGTGCAAGGAAAGAAGCATAGCTGCATGCATGATTGTCCAGCGACTGGGCTGCGCAGGAGAAATAGTCGCAGTTTCACCCGCTACGGACAGCGAGGAAATAGAAACTGCAAAACGAATAATGTTTGTGCTCGCCAGCAAGGAGGATGAGGAGCAAATACGCCAGGCTGCCTTTATTAGCGGCATCACCGGCGCCACGCACATTCGCGTTCTTGCATGCGGGGCCGATATCGGTGCACCGGGAAAACCGGCTGCAGCAGACCCGGCACAGCACATATCGAAGCTTGAAAACGAGCTGATGCGGGTGGAGCCCGCAAAGATCGACAGGATCATGAATCTTGTCGGAGAACTGATAATCGGCAGATCCATGATCGAGCAGATAGCCCGGGACCTTGAAGGGGATACCGTCTCATCAGGGATATCTGCCAGGCTTTTTATGGCAAATGCATATCTAGAAAGAATCGTGGCAGACCTGCAAAAGAGCGCTATGAAGATGCGTATGGTCCCGGTAAATCATATCTTCAGAAGATTCCCCAAGATGGTCCGCGATCTCTCTTCCCACAGCGACAAGAAGGTTTTGGTATACCTGCATGGCCGGGAGACCGAACTCGATAAAAAAATCGTTGATGCCCTTGGCGAACCCCTCTCCCATATCATTCGTAATGCCGTAGATCACGGCATTGAAACTCCGGAGGAGCGGAAGCGCATGGGTAAGGCGGAAGAAGGTGCGATTACCCTCAGGGCATATCATGAGGCCTCCCAGATAGTCATCGAGGTATCGGATGACGGGAGAGGCATTGATATCGAGACGCTGAAGCGAAAAGCCATAGAATCGGGCTTTCTTGAGATATCCGAGAGTGACAAGATCTCGGACAGTACCGGTCTCAATCTCATCTTCTGCTCAGGTTTGAGCACGAGTTCCTCCGTCAGCGAAACCTCTGGACGGGGTGTGGGAATGGATGCAGTGAAAGCATCCGTTCAGGCGCTTAAGGGCATGACCTATGTGGAATCAAAACAGGGAGAAGGCACGACATTCAGGATGCGTCTTCCGCTTACCCTTGCCGTAATACGAGCCCTTCTCTTTGAGGTCTCAAACAGGCAATATGCGATTCCCATTTCCTCTGTCACAGAGGCAGTGAGAATCTCGAAAGACGGCCTTGCCACCATAGATGGCAGGGATGCCCTTTTGCTGAGAGACCGTGTTGTTCCAGTGATCAGTCTCAAGGACATTTTCGAGATGGCAGGAACATCGGACCACAAACAGCTCGTTATCGTCGTCAACGCGGGAGGAAGGAGCATAGGGCTTCGTGTTGACAGGCTCATCGGCCAGCAGGAACTGGTCATTAAGTCTGTTGAAGAAAACTTCACGCAGACAGACCTTATTGCCGGCGCCTCTATTCTGGGCGACGGACGAGCCATCCTGATCCTAGATGTCGCTGCGGTTTACCGGAAAGCCATCGAACGTGAAAAAAGTAAAGAGGTAACTGCATGAAGAAGATCAGGGTTCTTGTGGTTGATGATTCTGCACTCATGAGAAAAATGATCCCGCAGATCCTGAACGCGGACCACGAGATCGAAGTTGTCGGAACAGCAATAGATGGCATCTTTGCATTAAAGAAGATTCCCGAAGTGAGACCCGATGTCATAACCCTTGATATAGACATGCCGCGAATGGACGGAATAGCGACCCTCCATTCCATCATACACCATTTTGCGATACCGACGATCATGGTCAGTTCGTTGTCTCAACATGAGGCGGACATGACGCTCAAGGCGCTCGGCATGGGCGCTTTTGATTTTGTCAGCAAACCGCTTGACGCTATTTCCCTGCATATCAGCGATATCGGAGATGACCTTATCCGTAAGGTGAAAGCAGCTCACGATAATCCCTTTTCCCGACTGAAAATCAAACAGAATCAATCCGTCACCGAAAAGCATGCAAAGAAGACACGGGAAGCAGGAAAAAATCCGGAAAGGGTACTCGCCATTGGCATTTCGACCGGCGGACCCAATGCACTGAGCTATTTGCTTCCGCAATTACCCGGGAATTTTCCCGCCGGGATCCTCATCGTTCAACATATGCCGAAAGGGTTCACCGGCATGCTTGCCAGCCGACTGAACGCAACCTGCCAGATTGAGGTTAAAGAGGCATGCGACGGTGATCTTGTACTGGCAGGAAGGGCACTTGTCGCACCCGGTGACCGACATCTCAAAATCAAGAGAATGCCCCTCGGTACGATAGCGGTGCTGAGCACGGCTACTCCGGTGAGCGGACACAGACCGTCGGTCGACGTGCTTTTCCGTTCCATTGCAGAAGAATACGCTGCCAATGCATCTGGTCTCATCATGACCGGGATGGGGAGCGACGGCGCTCTGGGACTGGGTGAAATCCAGAAGATGGGCGGGCTGACGGTTGCACAGGACGAGGATAGCTGCGTTGTATTTGGCATGCCAAAAGCTGCCGTCGAACGCCACGTTGTCACGAAAACGGTATCGCTGGGAAATATGGCGGAGTTTCTCATCAATGAGTTTTGTATAAGGGAGGAAAGCTATGGAACAGTCACCTGTTGATAATGAGGTTTCAGCATTTCGCTGTCTTGTTGCAGACGATTCGGAGTTTGCAAGAAAGAATATCGGGAAGATCATTGCCTCGCTTGGTGGGACCATTATCGGTGAGGCAAACAACGGTGATGAGGCAGTCATTCTATATGACACGCTGCGCCCGGACCTCGTCCTCATGGATGTCACGATGCCCGAACTTGATGGTGTGAGCGCCCTCCGCATGATCCTTGCCATGGATGAGGCTGCAAAGGTAATCATCGTCAGCGCCATGGGTCACAAAGAGATGATCTGGAAAGCGCTCTGCGTTGGTGCAAAGCACTATATAACCAAACCGTATGCACCTGACTACGCCGGCATGATAATACAGTCGGTCATCAGAGGAAATAGCGGGAGGGCAGCATGAGATTCGATTTCATTGAGCCGTTTGTACTCTCGACCATGGGAGTGCTTGATAAGGTGGTCCGCTGCGCAGTCACGCAGGGCACCATCTCTCTTGTAAACGATAAAGCAGTCGCCGGCGATATTACGATTATCATTCACCTGGAGAACTACCCCCGGAGCGGCATTATTGTGAGCATGGACAATACAACCGCCCTCAACATCTGTCGCACGATGAACAGCGAATCGCTTGACACACTCTCGCCCTTCAGCGGGGATACTCTTGCGGAGCTTGCTAACATGATTGCCGGAAATGCCGTCAGCGCACTGAATGATCTCGGGTTCACTTTTAAGGTATCTCCACCATACCTTGCTTCCGCTGCGTGCATTGTGCAGGAGGTTTCAGGCAGTGAAATACTGCAAGTTCCGCTGTATACCACGTGTGGTGAGATAACCGTCAATGCAATACTGGGGGGAAATGGCAATGAAGACAGACAACATTAAAAATGTTCTCATTGTGGATGACTCCGCCACCATGAGGATGCTGATTTCTCTGAGCATACGCAAGATAATGGACAGCATCAGAATTACGGAAGCGGAAAACGGTTTGACAGCTCTTTCGCAGATGCAGCAGCAGGATTTTGACCTTGTCTTCACCGATATGCAGATGCCGGAAATGGACGGTGGCAGGCTGATCCAGCGCATACGCGAGCAGGTGAGTAAAGATCTGCCGGTGATCATTATCACGACGCAGGGTGAAGAACACGCCCGGAACCTGGGACTCTCCAAAGGAGCTAACGGCTATCTGGTCAAGCCGGTCAGCAGCCGCGAACTGAGGGAGACGGTTATGAGATATTTGGGCCGCAACTGAAGGATGCTGAATGCTGTAAAGGAGCGGTTTTCGCCTCTGAGCGGTTCTTGCGCGTTTCAGGGAATCATGCTGTATTGTTCGGTATCCCCTCACAACATTCACCTGTTTGAAGAGCAGGCACGTTGTTCCAGCCGCTTCACGCCCTGCACGTATGCCACAGCAAAATGTCAGAAATAAGTTGATTTTTCACCTTTTTTGAGGCAATGATTAAGCATGAATGTCCTGATAGCAGATGACAACAGCAGCCTCAGAAAGGTGATGGTCAATGAACTTGCTGAGGAAGGGTTCAGTCTTCAGGAGGCAGAGGATGGGATTAAGGCTGTTGAGCTCCTGGAAAGCAATGACTATGACGTTCTGCTCCTTGATCTCAACATGCCCCGCCTGGGCGGCATGGAAGTCCTTAAGAAGATACAGTCACTGCATATCCCTGTCGAGATCATTATTCTTACGGGTCACGGAACGGTGTCAGTCGCAGTTGAAGCCATGAAGCTGGGTGCGTATGATTTTCTGACCAAGCCCTTCAATATGAGCGAACTGAAGGCGGTCATCACAAAAGCATATGAAAAAAAGAAAATCTTGAATGAGAATCTGTTGCTCAGGACGCAGATCCGAAGACAGTCAGAAGCAGAGAAGATCATATCTCGCAGTGCTCTTATGGCAGAAATCCTCAACACCGTTAGAAGAGTGGCGCTTTCTAATATGCCTGTGCTCATCCATGGTGAAAGCGGTACAGGCAAAGAACTTGTTGCCCGTGCGGTTCATGAATATTCACAGCACCATGACGGACCGTTTATCCCGATCAATTGTGGGGCAATACCGGAGAATATGTTGGAGAGTGAACTGTTCGGCCATGAAAAAGGTGCATTTACCGGGGCGGTCAGCAGAAAGCCCGGACTTCTGGAACTCGCGCACAAGGGGACGCTTTTCCTTGATGAAATCGGAGAGCTGAACCAGTCGCTGCAGACCAAGCTTCTTCGGATTATTGAAACGGGAAGATTTTTCAGGGTCGGCGGCACACGGGAGATCCAGGTCAGTGTCCGGTATGTAGCCGCAACCAATAAGGATATCAAGACCGAGGTGGACAAGGGGTGCTTCAGACCTGACCTGTACTATCGCATCAGTGCTTTGACCATACATCTCCCGCCATTACGGGAGAGGAAAGAGGACATCCCGGTCCTCATCGAGCACTTCAGGAACAACAACCCCTCGTTCAGACATAAGAAATTCAGCGATAGCTCTGTCCGTGTTCTTATGGACTATCCATGGCCGGGCAATGTTCGGGAGTTACAGAATGTCGTCCATCGGGCGATTCTCCTCTCGCCGCAGGACCTTGTCGGCCCTGCTGATCTGCCGGCTGATCTGACATCTGGCCATACGGCATCACGGCGTCTTGAAGATGTTGAAAAGGAATACATTCTGAGAATACTGAACGAGGCAGGCGGTCATAAAGGAAAGGCAGCGGAAATCCTTGGGATCGATCCCAAGACACTCTACCGGAGGCTGATCAACTACGGTATAAAGGAATGAGACACGGACTAAAAAGTCCTACCCTGGACAGGAATACGCATATCCAGGAAATCCTTACCGTGCTTCGCTGCTGCCGGAAAAACCTTAAAGCCTGCGGATGGCAATCTCCGTTATCCGGGAAACAGGCATAGCGAAATTGCTGCGCACAGTCGCTGCAATGGCAAACTAAGCCGGGTATGCACACGTTATCCACCTTCCATGGATGAGTCGGCGGAGCATCAGAAGACGGAATGAGCATGACGAAAGAGCAGTATATCGATACGAAATACGATGCGTATCTCCGTTACTGGGCAAACATCGGACTGGCTGCAGGGCCGGTTGCGGTGCTTTCTCTCATACCACTCGACTATCTCGTAACTCCTGCAAACTTTATGACATTTCTTGTATATCGCGTTATCACTGCGGGTCTCCTGTTCCTGCTTTACCTTGGCAACAAGATAAGAACGAATCGAAGCTTCCAAAGCTTTATCGTTATTGCTGCGGGCACAGCGGTATCCACGATGGTTGCAGCGATGGTCGCAAGATTTTACGGACATCAGTCGCCCTATTTCGCGGGCTTTATTCTTACAGCCATCTTTGTATCCGGTGTTCTTCCCACGCCCTTTCGGGCAAGTTTTTTTGCGTCAAGTATCGTGTATGGAATTTATCTGATACCTCTCTTGCTTTACGACCGCATTACCAATGTTGCTTTTTTTGCATCGGCGAATATCCTGATACTTACCTGTATGAGCACCATGCTTCTGATGCGCTATTTCAGCAACAGGCATCTTTTCCGTGAATTTGGCCTGCAGTTCGATGTTGAGCAGTACAAGAATACCCTGGAAGACCGGGTGAAAATACGAACTACACAGCTTTCCAGAACGATCAGGGATCTGGAAGCCGAGATGCTGGAACGGAAAAGGGCCGAGGCGGAACAGGAAAGCCTGATGCAGCAACTGCATGCTGTCTTGAAAAAAGTCTCTGTTTCCCGAAAAGAATGGCTCGCAACCTTCGACAGCATAACGGACATGATATCGATCCATGATATGGACTTTACTATCGTCAAGGCTAACAAGGCCTTTGCCGGATACTTCGGACTTGAAATTGCAGATGTTTTAAATAAAAAATGCTATGATTTTTTTGACTGCAAGGCTGATCTTTTGCCTGACTTACGGGAGAAGTTCTCACCGGCAGTGACCGAGATTTCAGATCCCGCCTCCGGCAAAATCCTGCGATTTTCCGTATTCCCCTACTATGCAATTACCGGAGAGCTCGCAGGCACAGTTCACATTACAAGGGATATAACCGAGGAACGGAACCGGGAAATGAGGCTGATCATGAGCGAAAGGCTTGCTTCGCTCGGACAGATGGCATCGGGCATTGCCCATGAGATAAATAATCCTCTGGCGACGATCGCCGGCTGCTCTGAAGGTCTCATAAACAGGGTGAAGCAGGACAGGATCGACCCCGAGCTCTTTGAAAGTTACCTGGCAACGATCCAGGAGGAAGTGATGAGATGTAAGGCGATCACAACAGGAATGCTTGCCGTTGTGAGAAATTCCTCCTACGAAACGAAGGATTTCGATATGCACGAACTGATGGATAAGTCAATTGAATTGATTGCTTTTCAGGGCAGATTGCGAGACGTTGATGTGGTGAAGAATTATACTGAAGGACCCCTGGAACTGCACGGAAACGAAGGCGAATTGAAACAGGCAATTCTGGCGATCCTCACCAATGCCCTAGATGCCATGCAGGAGAGAGGAACCCTGCAGATAGGCACGGAAATCCGGGGAAATGATGGCGTCATTTCCATACGTGATACGGGACCCGGCATTGTGAAAGAGCATATGAAGAGGATCTTTGACCCTTTTTTTTCGCTTAAGTCGGATCGCGGCGGAACCGGCCTTGGCCTGTCAATCGCAAACAGGATCATCAGTAACCATCACGGCCATATAACTGTTGATTCAGATGCCGGCAAGGGTGCGACCTTTGCAATAATGCTTCCGTTGAAAGGCGACAACGCGCCTCCGAGAGATATCTCGATCTGACACGTCCGGTAAATCCTGCGAAGTCTTGCCATCACTGCTTTTTTCTGCAGACCAGCCAGAAGAAGAGAGCTAAATACCAGGGCTCAGCAGGTCGGGTCCACAATCTTGATATCAGCAACTACCTGTTACCGCCTACCTAAGACGAAAAAGCCGGAAGATACGGCATCGTCTGCTTTGGACATTGATGCTGCAAATGCTTCATCATGAAGTCAGCCGTTTTGATAACTGGGACGGACACGGAAGGGAGCTGCGATAAAGACGCGGGATTCAACCCTGCATGCATGCATTGAAAAGCCCGGAGACCGGATTGTCTTGCCCATAGGGTACGTTTCGTTTACTCTTACAGCATGGAGAAACATAAGGACATCGAATCAAGATTCAGATGTGAGCTGAAATCCGGCGGCATTTCGGCTACCGCCGTCCGCCTCTTTAAAAAAATCATCAACGACCATCACCGGGATAATTACCGGGAGATGCCCTGGCGCAGGACCAGAAATCCATACCGGATACTGGTGTCGGAGATCATGCTGCAGCAGACACAGGTCGATCGGGTTCTCAAGAAATACGCGGAGTTCATCACGACATTTCCTGACCTTCAAGCCCTCGCGCAGGCCCCCCTCTCAAAAATCCTCAGGGTCTGGCAGGGAATGGGCTACAACCGGCGCGCACTCTCTCTCAAGAGGCTGGCCGTGATTGTTATTCAGGAATATGCCGGCAAGCTTCCCGCTGACCCTGAAAAACTGCTCAGGCTGCCGGGCATCGGTCCCTATTCTGCTGCTGCAATCTGCGCCTTTGTGCATAATCGGCCGCGCCTCTTCATTGAGACAAATATCCGCAGAGTGTATATCCATTTTTTCTTTGCTGACCGTGAGCGTGTCAGCGATGCGGAGATCATGCCGATCCTTGAAAAAACCCTGGACAGGAAGAGCCCCCGGGACTGGTACTATGCGCTTATGGACTACGGCGTAAAGCTCAAGAGAGAAGTACGAAACCCGAACCGGCGCAGTGCCCATTACCAGAAGCAGCCGGCATTTCATGGNNTCTTGACGGGCTTCTGAAGGACGGACTTTTGCAGCAGAAAAAGGGAAGGTTCATCATTCCCTAGGCATGTATCAGCGTACCCGTATTGTCCGGCAGTTTCACGTCCGACGGGTTCCTGCAGCGCGATCTCTTCCTCTCCAGAGATGACCGGGTGCTATCGAGAGGGGGTTATTCTGCGAGTTCACCGGAAACCTGGAACTTTTTCATGAATTTCCGGTCTATATAATCCTTCAGCCTAAATGCCAGCCTGCCCTCCCAAACGATATTGTCCCTCCAGAAAATACCCCGGCCATTTCCCAAATTGAAGATGAGAAGATATGTCTGCTGGGGGAAAAATTCGAGCAACTCCCCATCCCGCAGTGATGCCAGCAGGTTATGGTAAAGGATCGGATTCTGCCTGACAGCCTGAACACCAACCCGGGGAAGCCGGTAATGTTCAAGGCTGATGCAGTCTCCACCCCCGAATATTTCCGGAAAATGAACGCTCTGAAGGAAGGAGTTCACCAGCAGTCCCCCGTCCTCCCCGACAGGAAGCCCTGATCTTTTGAACAATGCCGGCGGGGTCACGCCCGTTGCAAGCAAAGCCATGTCATAGGGGACAACAGAATCATCATCAAGAGTGAGGGCACCGTCGGAAGCCTGCCGCACGTGGCTGCCTTCGACAATGGCAATGGACCTCTCCGTCAACGAGCGGTAGCACAAAGAGCGTACCTTGTCCGGCAGATGTTTCAGGAGTCTCGTTCCTGCCAGAAGCGTTATCTTTATCTTCTTTCCAGCGTCATCGGCAATCTTCCATACATTCCCTGCCAGTTCAACACCTGCGGGCCCGCCGCCGATAACACTTATATGCAGCTGCCTGTCCGCAATGCGGCGCAGAATATACTCGCGGGCACTCAGGAGATTGACGATCGGCTTGACCGTAAAGATATTATCCTGCACACGCGCCGATCCAGGGAAAGGGATCTCACTCCCCGTATTGAATGAGACAATATCGTACGGGACAGTTTTCCCCGAGACGAGCAGAAGGGTCCGCTTTTCGGCATCGACCTGTATCACTGCATCTTCAATAAATGAACCGCCCCTGTCCTCGACCATCTTTTTGACATGAAAACGAACTTCCTGGGGTCGATACCAGCCCGACAGCATTCCGGGCCCCATCCCGGAATAATAATGATATCCCGACGGGCTTATCAGGGTCACCTGCGCGTTGTTATCCCTCAGATCTTTCAGATGAAGGAGAGCCGTCAGATGGGCATGGCCTCCTCCAACAAAAACGACGTTCCTCTCCATGGTGGTTCTCCTGTCGGATATGCCGGACAACGGCCCGCATAACATCTGTTCCGTAACGTTGCTCGTGAAAACATTACTCTGCCATCGGTTATAACTATATCACGAACACATCGGTTGTACCATGCCCGTCACTGCCATGATTCGCGGCCAAACCAGCGGTCCTTCACGTGCCATTGCCCTGCAATGGATTACTGTATTAAACTTATCCATGGACGCCATCCGGAAAGAGCTTGCATCTCTGAACAGAAGCCTGGGGAGAATAGCTGATGCGCTCGCGCCGTCATTTGATGTTTCACTGCTGGAACGGAATACTGCCTTCAAGTGCAGTTCACGGAACGACACCCTGGTGATCAAGGGGGTCCGTTCTCCTGATCCCGTACATTTTGGCGAGATCATCGGTATTGATGACATCATTTCTGACCTCAGGGCCAATGCCGAGCAGTTCCTTGAAGGACTCCCCTGTAACAATGTACTGCTCTACGGCCCGCGGGGAACAGGCAAGTCTTCTGCAGTAAAGGCATTGCTCAACACTTACGCTAGGCAGGGTCTCCGCATGATAGAGATGCCGAGAGACTCCCTGGTCCATATCCTTGAAGTAGCAGAGATCGTGCGGGACAGGAAGGAGAAATTCATCGTTTTTTGCGATGATCTGACGTTTGAAGAGGACGACAGGTCCTACCGACAGATTAAGACCGTGCTTGAAGGCGGTCTCGAGACGAGGCCTGCAAACATGCTTATCCATGCGACATCGAACAGACGTCACCTCATGCCTGAGAAGGTCTCGGAGAATCTGCCTGACCCACAGGACGAACTCCATCCGGAGGAGGCACTTGAAGAAAAGATAGCCCTGAGCGACAGGTTCGGCCTGAGGCTCGGCTTCCAGCACTTTGACGCTGACATCTACCTCAGGATCACGGGTAACTACGTGAAGCTCAGAAGGCTCAGGATCAGCGGGGAAGAGCTGAGAAGGCAGGCGATGGAGTGGTCGATATCGCACGGCAGCTTTTCCGGCAGGACTGCCCGGCAATTCATAGACAGCCTTGAAGGAAGACTGAAGAAGAAGCATCCTGCGTAGTCTGCAACTCCTATTCTGTTTCCCGGCGGTCTTACCCGAGAACCGCTCCCTGGCGCTGATTCTGACAGCCGGACACGGCCTCGGGAGATTTCCCGGAGATCATTGCCCCGGCATAGCAAGGTTTCTCTCCGACATCTTGAGGCAGGACTGTGAACTCCCCAACCCTGCCGATATCCCACGCAAAAAAAGTGTCACAGCTGTGATATACTGAATACCGCAGAGACCGGGGGTTCCACACCTCGTCATAGGGGAGATGGCAACCGGCAAAGCCATACGGGAGGGTATGGGACATGAGCAGCCATATGTATCAGGAGACAAAAAAGACCATCTGCATCGCTGACGACAGTGAGTCCTTCCTTTTCTATCTCAGAATACTTCTTGAACGCCTGGGATTTCGCATCATACCGCTGAAAAGCGGCTCACTTGAATCGACGGTGGCAGTCGAATATGGGAAACACGGCTTCTGCGGAGTCCATCCGAAGTCGATCACCCTGACTGCCCTTCCCGAAAGATTAGCTTATTTCTTGTGGCGAAAACCTGTTGACCGGGTAGCACGAAGATGCAGACTTCTTCATACACGCATGCCAATTAGCGTTCTGAAATGACGATGGAAGAAATAATAATATCAACTTTCCAGAAAAACGGTAAAATCAGTATGCTTTTGCGCATGGTTTTGCACGCGACCTGAGGAGGGGGACTGTTTCATGGATAACACCAGACGTTACAAAAGATACAAATTAGATTTTGTGGAGGTAAACGGCCAGCTGACATTTGCAACTGAGGTAACCCTGCTTGACATAAGCATGGGCGGCATATCGCTGAAAGCGGACAGGAGGCTGAATATCGGCTGCAAATATGTTATCAAACTGGAAGACAAGAAAAAGACTATTGCCCTGAAGGGTGAAGTTGCATGGTCCGCGCTGAGCGGGACCAAGATGACCCCGGAAGGTGAAACTATTCCGTTGTACACGGCGGGCATGAAGTTTATCGCCCTTTCGCAAGAAAAGTCCGCAGAACTGCTGGATTTTGTCGAACATCACCGTAAGGAAGAAGTGCCGCCAGCAGCTGACCGTAGGCACAATGTCAGGTTTCTCATCGGGGATCCGAGAAAGGCAATCCTGAATTATCCCTCAGATTATAAGGTAAAAGTAGTCAGTCTCAGCGGCATGCTCATTGAGACCTCACACGCCCTGGAAAACGAAAGCAGGATTCCGATGGAATTGTCTCTTCACGATGAGAGCCGCATCAGCTTTGTCGGGAGAGTCGTCACCTGTCAGATGACAGGGAAAAACGACAAAAAACAATATGACATCGGGATAGAATTCATTGATGTAACGGACAAAGACCGGGAAGTGCTCGCCTCCTTCATTGCTTACATAGCGGCGCTGGAGATAGAATAGACAGCATAATCCCTGCGGGGCCGCCCGTTATGTTGATGCCGTGAAGCTGCCCATTAACTTCAGAAGGGGGTTTCTATGAAAAATCTGGTTGTATGCTCGCTGATGGGCATTCTTGCTTTGGCTGCTACTGGCTGTTCTTCAAAGTATATGAAGCTCGCGGGCCCTGATGTTGCATCTCGGTATACCCCGGCGAGTGGCAAGGTTACCGTCATTTTCATGCGCCCTTCTTCCTTGGGGGGAGCTGTTCAGTCCTCGGTATTCGATGTCACAACCAGCGACAATATTCTTGTTGGAATCGTATCACATAAGACAAAGATCGCCTACAGCGTCTCACCGGGCGAACACCTTTTTATGGTGGTCGGTGAGAGTGCTGATTTTATGAAAGCCGATCTCGAATCTGACAAGACTTATTATGCCCTGGTAACGCCGAGGATCGGGGTATGGAAAACGCGGTTTTCCCTTAAGCCTGTCCATAAGCATGCGCTTACCTCAGATGATTTCAAGGACTGGAACACCAGTTGCGAGTTCGTCGAAAATACGGAAGCCTCTTACCAATGGGCAAGAGATAATATGCCGAGTGTTCAGGAAAAGCGGACAACCTATTTCGAGAAGTGGATGAGCAAGCCAGAGGCTGAACGACCGGTTCTGAATAAAGAAGACGGGATGTAGATAGCATCCGCGAATGCTGCCGGTGGCACGCCTTTCCGCAGGGTCGTACGTACGGGACGTTGTTGCCTAATGTAACCTAGTAATATATACGTCGTAACGAATCGCACAAGAAAAAAGAGGGCCATGCCGCGAAAGGCCAGACTTGATGCACCTGGCACCCTGCATCACATCATCATCCGGGGAATAGAAAAAAAGAAGATCGTAGATGACCGTCAGGACCGGCAGCGGTTCAGCACCTGCCTTGGAGAGATAACACGTGAAACAAATACAGCCGTATATGCCTGGTCCTTGAAGGACAGCCATGCCCATTTTCTCATCAAGAGCGGCCCCGAAGGGATATTGACCCCCTTAGTACGTGGTGGTATTATCTACAAACTATCTAATAACTTGTTGGGGCACAGAAGATGAACTACAAAGAGCTCGATCATGACGATTTCGATGCGATCGTCACTGGTGAACTCACCCACTATGCCTTGTGGCTCGAGGGTGCACTCAACAACATCATCACTGACTATTTCATCAGCAGGGCTGAGCGAAGGAACGACTTTGAACGGTTGTTCCTGTACCGTGATGGTCTAACTGTTCAGGACAAGATTGAAATCGTTCGTGGCATGAGCCCGTCGATCACAAACAGCGAAACGGCACCACTACTTAAGTCACTACTCAAGGACATCGAAGAATTCAAGTCATGGCGCAACGCACTCGCGCATGGTCTAGAGGTACAGGATGAGCCGACAGGTCCACATATTGTCATAGACATCGTAGGCCGATCTGGGAAGGCAAAGCAAGTAACGATTACGCCAGAATCTCACGAACGGAAGATCAAGGAAGCCGAGCAACTGCTCAAGAGAGCCGCGAGTCTACGAACCAGGCTCAAGCGCGGGAAATGACGCCCCAACCAGGCGTTGTAGCCGACGGATCACGCTTGCATTTCGGCCCTNNGCGCCCGCGGCTAAACGCAACGTTATGTTCTATCCGGAGTTAAAGCGTGAGAGGTAATGTCATCTCCTACATCGAAATGTGCCAGAAAGAAGGCACGAGCCTTCAGCGGGGAATGAATTTCCGATTGAAAGGACATCACTCCGTCATCCTCATGTCTGTTCGCCCCAATTCTCCGTATCGTGACGAGATGCAAGAAGACGGGGCAGTGCTCATTTACGAAGGACATGATAAACCGAAACGCAATGGCGTTTCAGAGCCAAAATCTCTCGACCAACCAGAACGGCAACCTGGTGGTACTCTTACCGAGAACGGCAAATTCCATCTGGCTGCACAACAGTTCACGGCTGGTAAAAAGGGCCCTGATATTGTTCAGGTCTACGAAAAAATCAAGGCCGGCATTTGGACTGACAACGGATTCTTTCACCTTGTAAATTCTTGGATTGAGAACGACGGCACGAGAAATGTTTTCAAATTTAAACTCGTGGCCGTGGAAAATGTATCTGACGAATCCGCGGCTGAGGAAAATGCCAATCGTCTTGTTGAGCGTAGTCGCATCATTCCAACTAACGTAAAACTTGAGGTGTGGGCTCGCGATGGCGGCAAGTGCGTAACGTGCGGCGCAACCGACGAACTGCACTTCGATCACATTCTTCCCTTTTCAAAGGGCGGCACCTCCCTGAAAGCTGAGAATGTCCAGTTACTCTGTGCTCGCCACAATCTAAGTAAGAGTGTAAAGATTCAATGAAAAACGAACATAACACGGCGCTTCACCCGACAAAAACCGCGATGCGGTTTTCGTCGGGTGAGCTCGGCGTTCCCCCTTCGCTTCGCTCAGGGGGAATGCGGCCGGATTTTCCAGCAAATAGACCGAGCACCAAGGCGCAAAGGGCGTATCAGGAAAGGACGGACCCGATGTCCATGCGGCTGATCTCACTCAATGTTGGACTACCCAGAAAAGTAACCTGGAAAGGCAGGACGGTCTTGACCGGGATCTTCAAGGACCCTGTTACCGGTCGCGTTCAGGTGCGCCGGTATAACCTGGATGGCGACGGCCAGGCAGATCGTTCCGTCCATGGCGGTCCCTACAAAGCAGTATACCTGTATCCCTCGGAGCACTATACCGCTTGGCGTCAGGAATTTCCTGACATTGAGCTGCCGTGGGGGGCGTTTGGCGAAAACTTCACTACTGAAGGGCTTGTGGAGTCCGCCATGCACATTGGCGACAAGCTGCGCATCGGCACCGCTGTGTTGCGCGTGACGGAACCGAGAATGCCCTGCTACAAGCTGGGCCTGCGGTTGGGCCGCGATGATTTCCTTGAGCGGTTCCTGGCGAGCGGACGGACCGGCATGTACTTAGCGGTCGAGCAGGAAGGCGAGGTCGGCGCCGGGGATGCCTTCACGCTGCTCACCCGTCCCGGCCATGGGCTGCCCATAGCGGATATTTCACGGGTCTTTGCGATTGAGAAGGACGACGTCGACACGATACGGCGTCTGGCCCTGCTGCCCGAGCTGTCTGACTCCTGGCGGGAATATTTCCGGAAGCAGCTTCACAAGCGTAGGTAGCCGGCAAGAAAAGCGCTGATCCCATGAAAAAGAACCTGTCAACAGAGCTGCCATCGGTCAACAGCTGGAAACCTACGAAAGCCCAGCTTCGTGCGGCGGACGGAAAGCGCCTGCCCGACTTGATCGCACCGCATCTGAAAGTCCTGTTCGTGGGGATCAATCCCGGTCTCTATTCCGGCGCCGTGGGACACCACTTCGCCCGGCCAGGAAACCGCTTTTGGCAGGTCCTGCACAAGGCGGGCTTCACGGAACGGCAGTTCTCACCGTTCGAGGAACGGGAACTGCTGAAGCATGGGTACGGCATCACGAACATCGTGAGCAGAACCACGGCTGCAGCGTCGGAACTGAGCCGCGAGGAACTGGAAAAGGGTGGCCGAGGCATCAAAACCAAGATCCGTCGCTACCGTCCCCGCGTGGTCGCAGTGCTCGGACTTGAGGCTTTCCGCATTGCCTTTGGACAACCGAAAGCCCGCTTCGGTCCCCAGGATGAGCGTATCGGCCTGTCAAAACTCTGGGTTCTGCCGAACCCCAGCGGCCTGAACGCAAGATACCAGGTCCCCGCCCTGAGCAGATTGTTCCGAAAGGTCCGAAAGGCAGGTAACGAGATGAAGTTAACATGATCCGACTAGAAGATGAGCCCCTCAGATCGGGGCTCATCTTCGCATTCCCCCTTCGCTTCGCTCAGGGGCAATGATGCTGTTAAGCCATGATCTCTGGTTCCCCTCGCTCCGCTGCGAGAGAACCAGGAGTTCAAGGCCGACCGCTGCGCGGCGGCTTAACTGCCGAATTGGCGAGAAATAGAGGAAAGATCAATCATTATATGATGGACGAAACAGAGGCGGATGGAGGTTGCTCGTAACGCTGTTTTTCTATTTATCAATCAATCGGCAGGAGAACCCCATGACCGAACAACAAAACATAAAGGAGAATAAGATGACAACTTCAAAGACCCGTATCGCAAATTTCGCTCTTGTCGTGAGCCTTGCCGCCGCCTTGCTGGTCGGCGCCAGCCTCACCACTGCCGCAGAAGAAGATATTTGGCCGGGCACCCGGGTTGGTGAGCCCACCCCAAAGATTGAGGGAGTCCCACCCGCGCTCGCGAAGAACCTCGCGAACTTCGATGATCTGGACTTTCGCGTCTACACCGGCCAGCAGTGGGAGGACCTCCACAAGAGCCACACGAAGGATGTCGTAGTACACTGGCCCGATGGCCACGAGACCAAAGGCATTGAAAAGCACATTGAGGACCTGAAGTACATGTGGACATTTGCGCCCGACAACCGGATTAAGGAGCACCCAGTTAGGTTCGGCACCGCGGACGGCAAGTGGACGGCCGTGACTGGCTGGCTTGAGGGTACCTTCACGAAGCCGATGGTTCTCCCGGACGGCAAGGTTATTCAGCCGACCGGCAAGGCTTACCGCATCCCGATGGCGACGATAGGCCACTGGAACAAGGATGGGATCATGTTCGAGGAATACCTTTTCTGGGACAACGGCGAGTTCATGAAGCAGATCGGGCTCGCTCAATAAGAACCAGACGCTCAGGGGGAATGCGGCACCATTACGTCTATTCTTACGCTCCGGACTTCATGGTATAGTCACTACGCACCACACAGCGAAAGGAGACATGGTCATGTCTACAAGCACTATTCGACTTCACCGCGTGCTTCGTGCGACGCCCGAAAGGGTCTATCGAGCATTCCTCGATTCCGACGCAATGGCCAAATGGCTTCCGCCGAACGGCTTCACTGGCAAGGTTCACCATATAGAGGCCAAAGTTGGTAGCACCTACAAGATGTCATTCACGAACTTCACCACGGGCCACAGCCACTCTTTTGGCGGAGAGTACCTCGAACTGGAGCCTTACGAACGCATTCGGCACACTGACAAGTTCGATGACCCGAACTTGCCAGGAGAAATGCAGAAGACGGTATCCTTGAAGCGGGTGGCCTTCGGAACCGAGTTGACCATCGTGCAGGAAGGAATACCCGAAGCCATTCCGCCCGAGGCCTGCTATCTCGGCTGGCAGGAATCGCTTACGCTGCTTGCGCAACTCGTCGAGGCAGAGATTCCAGGGTAACAGGGTAACGCCTGCCCCGCGCTCAGCCCTTGCCCAGGTGCAAACGCCCGATCCGGTCAGCCTCTTCCGGCAGGCAGTTGAAACTTACAGGAGGTCAAGATGAGAAAGATTCAAGCAATTCTTGCGGTTGTAAGTCTGCTGTTCTCGCTTAGCGCGAGCGCGGAATATAAAGAGGCTCATGAGGTGATGCATAAAATCGAGCCATTGCCGTGCGATTTGGAAATTCAGCTGGCGCTCAGCGCTCTTCCGCCGCACCTCAGGGACAATGCGACGGTATATACCTTAAACCCCGACAGGGGCTTTGAAGTTGCCCGTGAGGGGACTAATGGGTTCCACGCCTTTGTTGCACGGACCGGCGACGATGCATTCAGGGGGTCCTGGCCCCTGACAGAATATAGAGAGGACATCCTCTACCCGATTTCCTTTGATAAAACAGGCGCAGTGGCACAGATGCGAGTCTTCTTTGATGCAGCAGAGATGCAGGCTAAGGGAACGCCTCCGGGAGAACTAAAGAGAATCATCAAAGACCGTTACAAAACAGGATACTATAAAGCGCCGGAACGAGCCGGTATCGCATACATGCTGTCTCCAATACTGAGGACGTACGTGAACCCGGATGAAGGCGACAGTGCTTACACCGCCAACGTGCCGCACGTCATGTATTACGCCCCCAATGCATCCAATGAAGACATAGGTGGTGCAAAACCTGAACTGCGACTAAAAGATTCAGGAATGTACGTCTATACTCCTTATCCTTTTGTCATAATGCCCGGCCCGCATGGATATATCGTCCAGCTTCTCGGCCTAACGGAAAGAGCGGCTATTAATAACGTGTACGAGGAGATGCTTGCAAGACTACGCAAAATCAAAGAAGTGTGGTGTCTGCCGATATCGAAAGGTCAATAAGCCTTTACCACCAGCGATTATTAAAAAAAGAAACACGAGAATGCCTAGCCCGGTAAGAGAGGGCATGTAATAGTCCTGCCCCCGCTGAGCAGACCGGCGGAACTTCCCCTACAGCCCCCCACAGAACGGGTCATGAACCCCTCGGCGCATCCGGTGCCCATTCTTCAGCCTTCGAACCTAAGCCAGGCTGCCCAATGCACAATGAGACCGGGCATGCGTTTATACGCGCGTCCCTTAAAGCGTCGCGCATTGCGGTGATGGCTTCTGCGTCTTTCGTATTTCCGGCGAACCCATAGCATGAGACATCGTACTTCATTCCTGGGCACCGGAAGCTATGCGGCCCTATAAAACCGGCCATATCGGGCAGCCTGTTCTTTCTTGCAGTGATGTTCGATATCTCCTTCTTCAAGACCCTATTTCGCCTTTTCCTCGGAGCCGTTAACTGATCAGCGTAGAGCATTGCCGCCGGCTGTGCCCGGATGCACGGCCAGTCCTTCCTCTGCCCGGCTCCTTATGATCTGCGTCATACCGCCGTCACTGCAAAGGGCATTATCATAGAGGGCGCTCAGGTACGGGATCATCACAAAACATATAACCCGAAGAGGCAAGACAAGGGTACGAAGGGAGCGTGATTGCAGGATGATCCGGTCACAGAGAAGAGCGCGGCAATGTTATGAATACACCAAGGAGGGATACTATGAAGTTTCTGAGGATTGCAGGTTTTTTTATAGGAATAGCCGTGCTGATCAATTCCGGCTCGGCGATGGCCGCGAAGAAAAGCGCATGCATCGACTGCCACAAGAAGGTCACCCCGGGCATTGTAACACAGCACCTTGAAGGCAAAATGGCAAAGAAGGGCGTAGACTGCTCGTCCTGCCACGGCACGGAGCACAGAAAGATGGACGACGCAAAACTCGCGAAGATGCCCACCCCGGAGACCTGCGCCGGCTGCCACAAAAAGCAGGCAGATCAGTTCAAGGCCGGCAAGCACAACCTCGCCTGGATCGCCTCGAGCTCCATGCCGATGATGGGCCACCAGCCGACAGCCATTGCCGGCGGCGACTACAAGGGCTGCTCCAGCTGCCATAAGATCGGCCTGCAGCCGGATGCAGAGAAGACCGGATACCGCTATGGCCATGCACAGTGTGATTCCTGTCATACGCGGCATTCCTTTAAAAAGAGCGAGGCCCAGGACCCGCGGGCNNGGAGACCACAACGTCATGACATCATGGGGGTTCCTCGCCCTCAGGCTGCCGGAGGACGACAAGGACTGGATGAACGACCGGGTTGCGATTCTGCAGGCCCTCGGCGTGCTTGATGATGCAGGCAAACCTACGGCACGCCTCGATCTCGTGAAGGCGGGAAAGGTAGCGCGCCTCACCAAGGAAGAGTTTCAGAAGGAACGGGACAAGATGATCACGGTCTGCGCGCAATGCCACGGCAGGTCCTATGCAACGGCGCAGCTCGATGCGGGCGACAGGGTAGTCCGGGATGCCGATAAGATCATGGCAGAGGCGATCCGGGAGGTTCAGGCGCTGTATAAGGACGGCATACTCAGCAAGCCGGCAGACTGGACCTTCGCGCCTGACCTCCTCCAGTTCTACGAGGCAAAAAGCTCCATTGAGCAAGACCTCTACGTCATGTTCCTTGAGTACCGGATGCGGGCGTTCCAGGGTGCGTTCCATATGAACCCGGACTATATGCACTGGTACGGATGGGCTCCCATGAAGGAGACGCTCCGGAAGATAAGGGACGAGGCCGAGAAACTGAGAGCAGAAAAGGCCTCAGCAAAGAAGTAAGCCCTAGACCGCTGCAGGGGGAGCATTCTCCCCCTGCCTTCTTTCTTCACGTGCCAGACTGATTATTCCACAAAGATACACCTCAGTTCTTTTCTCTTCGCAAATGCCGAGACGCGGCATAGAGTTCGTCTTTTGCTTGCCCTACAGCCTGTCAGCAGGATCCGGCGCTGCACAGCAGGCCTTCTTGTTGCTATTCACAGAGCAATACAGTCCCCATGACAATCATGATATCTGGTATCCGCGGGATGAGAATCAGACCTGAGGTTTTTGGGATGGCGCTTTGCATTGCGTACACCAAAAACAGCGCGGCTTGAGCACAAGCCTCCGCAGCCGAAGCAAGAGGATGCGGGATGGTCGTTCGCCCGGCTTTCGCCGGTTGCCGGCCACCAATAAACAAAGGACGGGCCGTTTCCGGTCCGTCCTTTGTACTGTTCAAGAAGTGATTACTTCTTTGCAGGAGCTGCAGGTGCTGCTGCGGGAGCCTTCTCTTCTGCCTTTGCAGGAGCGGCCTTCTCTTCGGTCTTCGGAGCTGCCTTCTTGGTCTTCTTGTGCTTCTTTGCAGGCTTTGCTGCCTTCTCCTCAGCTTTTGCAGGGGCTGCGGGAGCTGCTGCCTTCGGGGCGTCAGCTGCGAACGCTGCAGTCACGGCAAATGCGAACATGAGGGCAATGATCAGGGCGAGTGCTTTCTTCATGATGATTCACCTCCTTTATTCTGGAATGAAACTTCGAGAGCTAACCGGGGATTACTATGAGCAAGTGGCATGCCAGTTCAGGTTAAATTAGGCACATCAATAAATTTCCCTTGTATATCTGAGAGTTGCTTCTCCGGCATGCTCCAGGAGGCTTTGCCGGCGGAGTCTTCATCCCACCGGCGTTTTCACTTTGGGGAATTACTTCTTTGTTTCGGAAACCTTACAGCGCAGTCCCTGGCGGAGCAGACCCTGTTGTTCAGGCGCAGAAACGGGGGTCTTCCCCCCCGGACTTAGAGGGGGGGAGGGGCTTCCAGGGGGGTGGAAAGCCCCTCTTGCTGGGGGAGCTTTATAATCTCTTTTCCTGTGTCAGATGCGAAGATCTCCGGAGGAACGTCGGGAGATCAAGCTCATCATCATAGCTGAACTTGTTCCTCGGCAGAGCCTGCTCAAGGCTGCAGCTCAGGCTCTTGGCAAGCACCCTCTCCGTGCCTCTCCGCTCGGGAGCTTCCCGTGGTTCCTTTCTGACCTCCTGCACCGCCTTCACCTCTCTGGCCGGCGCCCACTTCTTTATCTGGGGGAGCTCGACCCTTTCATTCCGCTCTTCGAATCCGGTCGCAATGACGGTGACCCGCACTTCTTCTGTCATATCGGGGTCTATGACCGCACCGAAAATCACCGCCGCGTCCTCGTGCGCATTATCATGGATATAGGAGGCTGCTGCCTGGATGTCATCGATGGACAGCTCAAGGCCTCCCGTGATATTGATCAAAATGCCTTTTGCCCCTTCAATCGAGGAATGTTCGAGCAGGGGATTCGTAATCGCCTTCTTTGCGGCCTCAAAGGCACTGCCCTCGCCTTTTGCGATTCCGGCTCCCATGACCGCACCGCCCATGCTTTCCATCACGGTCTTGACATCGGCAAAATCGACGTTGATGAGCCCCGGCACCAGGATAATGTCGGAAATACCCTGCACCGCCTGTCGCAGCACATCATTTGCCACGGAAAATGCCTTGAGCATCGGTGTGCCTTTCTCAACAACGAGGGTGATTTTGTCATTCGGGATCACGATCATCGTATCTACGCAGTTTACGAGTTCCCGAATGCCCTCTTCCGCATTTTCTTTTCTTCTTTTACCTTCATAAAAGAACGGCTTGGTGATAATAGCAACGGTGAGGGCGCCGACCTCCCGGGCAATGCTGGCGATCACCGGCGCTGCACCGGTGCCGGTNNGATCATGTTGTTGATCGCATTTCCGCCGGCACCGCCAATACCCACAACCTTGATCTTGGCATTCTGTCCTCTGATTTCTTCAATTTCAAACATACGATACCCCCTTCTTCTTTATTTGCAACATTTCAAGGAAATCCTTGTATCCGGTAAGGTCTGCTACCCGTTTCTTCATGTTTCCGATCTTGCCCCCAGACAATGCACCGGTCATCCGGTCCAGAACGCTGTGATCGAACGCATAGGCAAGAAGGCCTATTGCTGTCGCGCATGCCGGGTTTCTCAGGCTGCTTTGCATGCCGAACTTTCCCTGCGGCATACCGAGCCGTGCCGGAATGCCGAGGATTGCTGCGGCGAGCCCGCTCATATTGTCCAGATTTGCTGTCCCGCCGGTGAGGACAGCGCTGCGGGGGTATGGCCCCTGCGGAAAAGCCCTCCTCGTCTCCTGCATGACCAGCTCTAACAGTTCCTCGCAGCGCGGCTGAATGACCGACACCAGATGGCTCCTGCTGACCGTGCGTCCCGCAGCTGCCGGGAGAGACAATTCTGCATGTGTGCTGCCATGCCCGGCTTCACGATATGCTGCCCCGGCAGTGATCTTCAGCCTCTCCGCATCGGCGACGCCCACATTCAGGCAGACCGCGAGGTCATTCGTAAGGTGCAGCCCTCCGATACCGATTACTGCAGCATGTACGAGAGCACCGTTGCGAAACACGGCGATATCCGTCGTGCCGCCGCCAATATCGATGAGGATCGCTCCCCGTAAGATTTCATCGCCTGTGAGTGTCGCAAGGGCGGTTGCTGCAGGGCTGAAGACCATGGCAAGGACCTCAAGGCCGGCTGTCCGGCAGGATTGCTCAAGGTCCTGAACCGCCTGCGCCTGAGCGGTAATGATATATACCCGTGATTCCAGACGCACACCCGACATGCCGACGGGATCACTGATCCCCTGCTCTCCGTCCAGAACGAACTCGGAGGGGATCACGTGCAGCACCTCGCGGTCGAGCGAAGTATAGATCGACTTCGCAGAATCCACAGCGCGCATCCTGTCGTCCGGGGTGATCTGCCTTCCCGGGATGCCGATCACGCCGGTGCCCGCTATCCCGCTGACATGCTGTCCTGAGATCCCGACGACTGCTTTCGCTATCTTCCGCCCCGACGCAGTCTGAACCTCACGGACTGCGGACCGCACAGAAGCTGCGGCCTCGTCCCTGTCGACCACAGCCCCTTTCTTAATCCCGCGGGAAGGCACCATGGCTGATCCAAGGACGCGTGGCCCTTTTTCCGTCATTTCCGCTGCCAGGGCACATACCTTGACCGTCCCGGCATCGACCACGGTGAGGAGACGTTCGGCGTTCACCTGATCACCTCGTTCACCGGCTTGACAACCACTTTCCTGGCAAACCTGAGGTCAATATATGCGACAGGAATGTTTCGCTTCGTAATCTCCTGCTCGATCTCAAGGAGCCGCGCAAGTTTATCCTCATGCTCACCCGCACCGATCTTCACGATCATGCCGTCAAGATTTGCCGCAATTTCGTTCGGTTGGTGCGCGATGATCTCGATCCGCTGGGAACGGTGCAATATGCCCATGTCCTTGAAGGTCTTTGCAAGGTCCACCGCCTCGCGGTATGCGTCCTTCTCACGGTAAGGGTCGCTCAGGATCACCGGAAGGAACGGCACGGAATTTTCCTTGAGCTGCTCCAGCATCCGTCCTTTATCGTCCACAATGAACATCTTTCCCTTCATGTTCAGGAGCGCAAAAGGCTCTGTCTCCCTGATGCGGATCAGCAGCCGGGAGGGATACTCCTTGCGGACCTCTGCAGACTGTATCCAGGGCGACTCCTTCAGCTTTTCATAGACCTTCCTGCTGGACAGAAGAAGGATGCTCTTTTTCCCCTTCAGTCCGGCGATCTGCATCAACTCTTCATCGGTCAGGTGCTCGTTGCCGTCCAGTTCGATATTCTGCATGCTGAAGACGGAGGGCACTGCCTGCGGAAAGAAATAGATTGCAGCCGACACTCCGGTCACCGTGACTGCAGCAATAAAAAGGGTTTTCAGCCTCTGGACAAACGCGGCGAGCTTCCTGCGCCGCTCCGGGCCGTTCTTCTTCGCCTTGTCGGTTTTCCCGTACTTCATCGGTCTCCCAGTATCCTCTGTATCAGCTCCGGGAACTCCATCCCGGCATTTTTTGCGATTTTCGGCAGGAGGCTTGTTTCCGTCATGCCCGGGATCGTGTTCACCTCGAGCACATAGGGCTTGCGCTGCCTGTCGATGATAAGGTCCACCCGCGTTGCGCCGCTGCAGCCGAGGGCCCGATGGGCGGCAAGTGCCGCTGCCTCGGCCTTGCGCGCGGTAGCAGGGTCAAGGTCAGGAGGAAAAATGTACTCTGTAAGACCCGACGTGTACTTTGCCTCATAGGAGTAGAATTCGCGGGAAGGCCTCACTTCTACGCCGCCGAGCACCCTGTCGTCGAGGATTGCTATCTGTACTTCCTTGCCCTTGATATACTTCTCGACGAGCACCGTCTCCCCATAGCGGAAAGCCGCCCGCAACGCTGCATGGCATTTCTTTTCGTCTTTCACGATTTCGACGCCGACACTCGACCCTTCTGTCGCAGGTTTGACGACTACGGGGAACTGCAGGCGTCCCAGGGAATAGCGAGACGCGAGGTGTGAGGGGCCCTTTCCTTCGCCCCTCACATTCGACTCCTCACGTGTGACGATGTGGAACGGCGGAACCGGTATCTTGTGGTAGAGAAATATCTTTTTGGATGCCACCTTGTCCATGGCAAGCGCAGATGCCAGCACACCGGAGCCGGTATAGGATATGCCCATGATCTCAAGCATTCCCTGAACAGCACCGTTCTCGCCATGACCGCCGTGAAGGGCGATGAATACGCGCTTGATCTTCTGCTTTTTCAGGGTTGCAGCGAAATCACCTTTTGCATCGATGGCAACGACCGTATACCCGAGGGATTTCAGTGCCCGGCATACGGCCTTTCCGCTCCGCAGCGATACCTCGCGCTCGGCAGACGTCCCACCCATCAGGACGCCTGTCCGTTTCTTTCCGCTGTCCTGTATCATCTTATCCCTTTCCCACAATCCGTATTTCAGGCTCAAGCCTTATACCGAATCTCTCCATCACTTTCCCGGAGACTTTTTCCATGAGCGCCAGGTAATCTGCAGCACTGCCATCACCCCGGTTGACAAAAAAATTTGCGTGGAGACTGCTCACTTCTATTGCACCGAAGCGCATGCCCTTGCAGCCTGCCTCATCGATCATCCTGCCCGCTGACATGCCTTCGGGATTTCTGAAGACACATCCGGCCGAACGTTCCCATATCGGCTGCACAGACTTTTTCCTGCTGAAGAACTCGTCCGTCCGTGCCGCCACCTCTCCGGCGTCATCCTTTCTCAGCCCGAGGTTTGCGCTGAGCACGATATCATCAGGCAGAACACGGGAGGAGCGGTAACCAAAGCCGAGCTCTTCAGCACGAAACCGCTCAAGCGAACCATCAGCCCTGAGGATCACGACCGAGATCAGCACATCCCTGATCTCGCACCCATATGAGCCTGCATTGCCGCATATTGCTCCTCCGAGCGTGCCCGGGATCCCGGTAAGACCCTCCATGCCCGCATAGCCATGATCCTTGCAGAAATTGACCAGTTTCTGCAGGGGTACCCCTGCCTCGGCAAAGAGCTCAACCGTATCGCCGGTGTCATGAATGATCTCAATCCGTCCGAAAGCCTTGCACTTGATCACGACCCCTTCGATCCCGCCGTCACGGACCAGGACATTCGTTCCTCCGCCGAGGGGAAGGAACGGCATGTGCTGCCTGCCCAGAAGCAGCACGATATTCTTTACGGATACCGGATCTTCCGGGCTCACCACGACATCCGCAGGTCCGCCGATCGCAAGGCTGGTATGTGCCTTCATGTCAGCATTGAACGCGACCTCTCCCTTGTAGTATCCGGAAAAGGTCTTGTCCCAACCTGCCCGGTCAATCATCACTGAGCCTCTCCACAATGCCTTCTCCCAGCTTCCACACATCACCTGCCCCAAGCGTCAGGAGCACGTCACCCTGCCTGAGCTGCGAAAGCAGATGCGCGGTTGCGGCCTCCCGGTCTTTGAAACAGACGATATTCTGCTGCCCTTTCCGGCGCATCTTTTCCGCCAGTGCATCCGATGTTATTCCCGGGATCGGTTTTTCGCTTGCAGGGTAGATATCGAGGAGTACCAGGGCATCAATGTCCGGAAATGACTCCGCGAACTCTTCCATGAGATCCGCCGTCCGGGTAAACCGGTGCGGCTGGAAAACCACAAAGAGCCTTCCCGCCCCCTCGAGGTACTGCATGTTCTCCCGTGCCGCCGCCAGGGTTGCCCGTATCTCCGTAGGATGGTGGCCGTAGTCGTCATACACCCTGACACCTCTCGCTTCGCCTTTCAGTTCGAACCTGCGGTGAATGCCGCTGAACGCACCGAGCGCTTCACTGATCGCGGCAGGGTGCATCTTCAGCTCGAGGGCCACCCCGATACAGGCAAGGGCATTGAGCACATTATGCCGACCGGGTATGGGCAGCGAAAACGTGCCGACATGGGCCTGCCGGCAGACAACATCGAACGTGGTCACCATGAACCCCTTCCCGATGTTCGTGGCATGGATATCCGATTCCTCCGACAGGCCATAGGTAAGGAACCGCCGGTGGATGGAAGGAATAAGCTCTCTGATATGCTCATTCTCATTGCAGAGGAACGCAGCCCCGTAAAAGGGAACTTTGTTGACAAACGCAAGGAATGCTTCCTTGATGCTCTTCATGTCCCTGAAGAAGTCCATATGCTCGCGGTCAATATTCGTCACCACCGCGATCGTCGGCGAGAGCTTGAGAAACGATCCGTCGCTCTCATCAGCCTCTGCCACAAGGAACTCTCCTCTGCCAAGGCGTGCATGGGAGCCGATCGCCTTGAGCTTTCCTCCTATGACAATCGTCGGATCAAAACCGCCATGGCCGAGGACCGTCGAAATGAGCGAGGTGGTCGTTGTCTTGCCGTGGGCGCCTGCCACGAGGATGCCGTATTTCAGGCGTGCGAGTTCTGCAAGCATCTCCGCACGCGGGATAACAGGGATGGAGCGGGCTTTTGCCGCGATCACCTCGGGGTTATCAAAGGATACGGCAGAGGAGGTAACAACGACATGGGCATCGCCGATGTTCTCCGCGCGGTGTCCTATGGATATCCCTATGCCGATCGCACCGAGTCTCCTGGTCGTTTCCGACTCTTTCATGTCGGAGCCGGTCACCGCATAGCCGAGATTTGCCAGCACCTCTGCGATCCCGGACATTCCTACTCCGCCGATGCCGACAAAATGTATTGCCTTGTATTGTTCGAACATGTCAGGTCCGCTTCCTTCCTGCCACGGTGTTCTTCAGCAGGTTCATGGCTATGTCAACAATCTTGCTGCACGCCTCCGGAGTCCCGAGCCCCCTGCTGGCCCGTTGCATCTCCCTACGGCCCTGGGCATCCCCGTACAGCTCACGTATCTGCCGGGCCATGACCTCTCCGCTCATCTCGTGGTCAAAGACCACTTGGGCTGCGCCCATATCCCGCAGTTTCATCGCATTGAACTCCTGATGCCTTCCCGCTGCATGGGGATAGGGGACAAGGATAGCCGGCTTGCCGAGGGCTGTCAGTTCTGCAAGCGTTGTTGCGCCCGCGCGCGATATGACCACGTCCGCTGCAGCATATGCCTCAGCCATCTGATAGATGAACGGTGCCACGGTACCTTTCACCCCAGCCTTGCGGTATGCATCACGGATGTCCTGAAAGTCCTTGTCACCGGTCTGATGAAGGAACTGTATCTGCTCCCGCAGGTCCTTGAGATGGTTCAGGGCATTTACCATAGTCCGGTTGATCGAACCGGCACCGGAACTGCCGCCGAAGATAAAGACCGTGAACAGATTCTTGTCGAGCGAAAAAAGTCTGCAGGCCGAATCACGGTCCCCTTTCATGATCTTCAGTCGGATCGGATTGCCGGTAAGAAACGTCTTTTCCATCGGGAAGGCCGACATGCTCTCCTGATAGGTGACGCATACCCTGTCCACGAACCTGCCCAATATTCGGTTCGTAGCGCCGGGCACGGAGTTCTGCTCATGGATCAGCGTCGGGACCGACCTGAAGCTCGCCGTGAGCACAAGCGCTCCTGATGCATATCCGCCCACCCCGATGACGATGTCCGGCAGCACCGCCCGGAGGATCTTACCGGCGTCGAGCAATGATGCCGCTGTCTTGACCGCCGCAGTCATCTTCTTCATGAACGATCTACCAACAAAGCCTTCTGCCCGCAGAAACCGTATGGGATATCCCTCCCGGGGTATGATCTTCGCTTCTATGCCCTGCTCGGTACCGACAAACACGATCTCTGTTCCGGCATCCCTTCTCTTGAACTCCTCTGCCAGCGCAAGACCCGGGAAAAGGTGACCCCCGGTTCCGCCGCCCGCGATCATGACCTTCACTTGCCTGCTCCCCCTGCGCTGTAGATGTTCCTTCGCGCCACCTTGCGCGCTATGATATCCTTGGCGGCGGTGCCCGGTGCCAGCGCCTCTCCCTTCGATATCCGCAACAGCAGCCCGATGATCGCCATATTCACCAGGAGGGCCGAGCCCCCGTAGCTCATGAACGGCAACGGAAGCCCCTTGGTCGGCACCATGCCGGTGACCACCGAAAAATTGACCAGCGCCTGCACGGCTATCATCATGGTGAGGCCGTAGGCAAGAAAATAATGAAAACGGTCCTGCGTCCTGTTCGCTATCGAGACCCCGCGCATAAAGAGCACGAGGAAAAGGGCTATGACGACGGACGCACCGATCAGGCCGAGTTCCTCCCCGACCAGGCAGAAGATGAAATCCGTATGCTTTGCGGGCAGGTATGAGAGCTTCTGTTTTGATTCCCCGAGCCCGAGTCCGGTAAGCCCTCCGCTGCCCAGCGAGATAAAGGACTGTACCAGCTGGAAGCCGCTGCCCTGGGAATCCTTCCAGGGATCCAGGAACGAGGTGATCCTCCGTAACCGATAGGGCTCCTGGGCGAGCTTGTAGACGACCGGTAGGGCAAGGATGAGCAGTGAGGCGATGTATCGCACGCGCGTCCCTGCGATGAAGAGCATCCCCATGGTAAGGATAAAGAGGCTCATGGTAGCGCCGAAGTCAGGCTGTTTGAGGAATATCGCCTGAAACAGGGCCATGATGACCAGCGGCTTGACAAAGCACCGGAAGTCATCCGGATTATATTCAGGCCGGGAAAGATATCGTGCGAGAAATATGACCATGGCAAGTTTCACCAGTTCCGACGGCTGGAATGTCATGACCCCCAGTTTCAACCATCTCCGGGCACCGCCCGCCTTCATGCCGACATGCGGGACGAAGACCATGATCAGCAGCAGTCCGGAAAGAACAAGGAGGGGTATGCTCATTTTCTCGAGCATCACCGGCCGGGTCCGGTACGCGGCGACCAGTGTGATCGTTCCGAGTATCATCGTCAGCATATGTCGCTTGATGTAATAGAATTCGGTTATATTCTTCTTTTCGAGGAACGGCGTCACCACGCCGGTCGAACTGTAGATCATGATCATACCGAACACGACCAGCGAAAGCATGGCAAAGAGCAGCGTTCGGTCATAGCTCCGCACAGCCGGCACCGTTATGCTATGCAGATGACTATGCATGCGCAGCCTCAAGGTTCATAACGATCCGTTTGAACTGTTTTCCGCGGTCTTCAAAATCGCGGAACATGTCAAAACTTGCGCATGCAGGAGACAGGAGCACCACATCACCCGCCTGAGCCATCATACGTGCCGATTCGACGGCATCGCCCAGGTCTTTTGCCATGACCGTTTTTACTACATCACCGAGGGCAGCCCGTATCTTGTCCGAAGCCTCGCCGATCAACACCAGCGCCCTCACCTTTCGTGAAACAGGTTCCCTCAGCCCGGAGAAGTCTCCTGCCTTGTCCCGTCCGCCCGCTATCAGGATAAGGGGTTCGCTGAAGCTCTCGATCGACTTCAGGACCGCTCCTACGTTGGTACCCTTTGAGTCATTGATATACTTCACTCCCTCGAAATCGCGCACCAGTTCAAGCCGGTGCTCGAGCCCCGGGAATTCCCTGAGGGAATCCGCGATCGCGCGTACAGAACAGTCTGCAAGGAGCGCCATGGCCGAAGCGGCCATGGCATTCTCCAGGTTGTGGACCCCTTTGATGCGAATATCAGCGGTGCTGACAATCGTTACGGAATGTTCTGCAGGGAGCAGAGGACTCTGTACCATCATCGAGCCGTTCTTCATGAAGATGCCTTCCACCTCCTGAGCCCTGCTGAAGAAGATGACTCCCGGCCTCCCGCTCTTTCCCCTGATCCGCCTTTCATACAGTCTCATGGTTTCAGGATCATCGGCGTTCAGGACGAGAAAATCGGATGGATGCTGGTTCCGGAAGATACCCGCTTTTGCCTCACCGTATTGTTCCATAGAGTAATAACGGTCGAGGTGGTCGGGGGTAATATTCAGGATAGCTGCCACATCCGGTCTGAACCGCTCTAGTGCTTCAAGCTGAAAGCTCGATACCTCTGCCACGACTGCGTCGGGCCATACGCTGAGATCACTCCCTCTGCCGACTTCCCGGATGCTGCAGATCTCCTCTGTCAGTGCGTTGCCGATATTGCCGCCGAACAGGGTCCGTCTCCCGCTCTTCACCAGCATATGATTGAGCAGTGATGTCGTCGTTGATTTGCCGTTACTGCCGGTCACCGCAAGAAAGGGTATCGGATTTTTCTCCGCAGCCTGCAGCCCTTCGCCACGTGTCTTCCGCTGTTCGATGATCTGATATGCCAGCTCAAGTTCGCCGATGATGCGCTTTCCTTTCGCTTTTGCCTCTGCAAGGGGCCTGATATCCAGCGGGACTCCCGGACTCACCACGATCAGGTCAGCCCTATCGAATATCCCGGCGGGATGACCGCCCAGGCAATACCTCACGGAAGCAGGCAGGTTTCTGACCGCATCAGATAGTTCATGTTCGGATTTCCTGTCGGTCACGGTCACAAGCGCACCCATCCCGGCAAGGAGCCGGGCGGCACCGGCACCGCTCCGTGCAAGGCCCACGATCGTCACGTTCTTACCCGCTAGTTCCATCGGGTGCCTTGGTCGCAATGCTTGTTTTTTTCGCCTTCTTGGTCTTCACCATCGCCTTTGTGCTCTTCTTTGTCCCGGTCTTACTCTTTGCCTTCACGGTCTTGACCGACTGCTTCGGCGACTTCGCTGTATATTTCCGGCTCTTCGTCTTTTTCCGCTTGATCGTTGTCTTCCTGCTTTCTTCTTTGGTATATGCAGCCTGCTTCAGGTGCTCCGCATCATAATCGGCCCGCGTCAGGTACACCACCGGTTCTTCCTGGTTCTGCATGACCTTCGCACCGTATTCCATAAGCTCCTCCGTTTCCTTCCAGAGGACACTTCTGCTCGGAGCGCCCAGGAGCGCGACGATCAGCGTGCTGTCCGCCCGCTCGCCGGCACAGACGAAACAATGCCGTGCAGCCCGGGTAAAACCGGTCTTGCCGCCCAGAAGTTCCTCGTCCGTCCAAAGGAGCTTGTTCGTATTCTTCACCATGACCGTTTTGCCCGCTTCCGTAGAAAGCTCGGTCACCCGGGTGCCGAGGACCTCCTTCAGGACAGGATGCATGATCGCCTGCCGCATGATCTTCGCAAGATCAAATGCCGTCGTGTATTGCCCCCTGCCGGGAAGTCCGTTCGGATTGATGAATCGGGTGTTCGTTGCGCCGATGGCTATGGCCTTTGTGTTCATGAGCTGCACGAACTCATCCTCAGAACCGGAGACTGCTTCTGCAAGGGCAACGGCTGCATCGTTCGCCGATTTCATGAGCGCAGCATACAGGAGCGTTTCGACCGTCACCCTGTCGCCTTCTTTGAACCCCGATCTTGTGGGGGCAACATTTGCCGCTTTACGGCTCACGGTCACCATATCTGTGAGACTGGCCTTTTCCACCGTGATCAGCGCTGTCATGAGCTTTGTGGTGCTCGCGGGCATCAGCCTCAGCTCAGGGTTTTTTGCATAGAGCACCCTTCCCGTCGAGGCATCCAGTACCACAGCTGCGCGCGCCTGGATCTCTTCGCCGAAAGCCGTAAGGCGTGAACCGTGGAACGTAAGGAGAATAACGCACGCCGCAAAAAGACACCTGCGTGCCCATACCCGCAGGAATGATTTGCCGGTCTGTAACACTTCACTCCTCACCGTTGGCGTCTTGCAGTCTCTCATAATCACCTCAGTTTGAGCGTTGCCAGGCTGAGCAAGGCAAGCATTATGCCGATGATCCAGAAACGGACAATCACTTTGGATTCCGGCCACCCCTTAAGCTCGAAATGATGGTGGATCGGCGCCATTTTGAATATTCTCCTGCCGGTGAGCTTGAACGAGGCAACCTGTGCGATGACAGAGAAGGTCTCGATCACAAAAATACCGCCCACGACTGCAAGCACAATCTCGTGCTTGGTTATGACCGCAATCGTTCCCAGCGAGCCGCCGAGACTCAGGGAGCCCACATCTCCCATAAAGACGTCGGCCGGATAGGCATTGAACCAGAGAAACCCGAGCGCTGCCCCGAGCATCGCGCCGCAAAAGACCGTCAGTTCGCCTGTGCCGGCAAGATAGTAGACGCCGAGGTACTGCGAAAACTTGGCATTCCCTGAGACGTACACGAGGAGCATGTTCGCAAGCGCTGCTATGCCTACGAGGCCGATGGCAAGGCCGTCAATGCCGTCTGTCAGATTCACGGCATTCGAGGATCCGACGATGACCAGCACCGAGAAGGGGATATAGAACCACCCGATATCAAAGAACCATTTCTTGAAAAACGGAACGATCAGCTCTGAACGGTACGGGTCATCCGGGTTGGCATAGAGCACGAGGCCGATGACAAGCGCTATGCCGATCTGCGCCCCGAACTTATAGCAGGCTGCCAGCCCCTTCGGGTTTTTCCTGATTACCTTGAGATAGTCGTCGAGCAGACCGATGCAGCCATACCCTATCAAGGATATGATCATGATCCACATGTAGAGGTTTGCGAGATCCCCCCAGCACAGGAGCGTCAGGAGCAGGGAGGCAATGACAATGATCCCCCCCATGGTCGGTGTGCCGGATTTCGTAAGATGACTCTGGGGACCGTCATTGCGGATCTGCTGGGTCACGCTGATCTTCTTGAGCCACCGGATGATCCCCGGTCCTATGACCAGAGAGATCACCATGCCGGTTATGACCGCGAGCGTTGTCCGGAACGTTATATAGCGGAATACGTTGAACGGTGAAAAGATATCGTGAAAATTATAGAGGATTTTATAGAGCATTGCCGCCCTCTCCGGACAGGACCTTTTCCATGTTCATGCCGCGGGAGCCTTTTATAAGGACCGTGTCACCATCCTTCATCATGCCGAGGAGAAGAGGCCGGGCCTCGGGAGAGCTGCCTGCCCGATATATGAGACCTGCGAAGCCTGCCGCTGCGCGGTGCATCTCAGGGCCCACGGCTATCAGAACGTCTACCTGGAGCCGGTTCAAATTCGTGACAAGGTCTGCATGCGCGTCTGCAGCATGGGAACCAAGTTCGAGCATATCGCCAAGTACGGCGATCGTCCTCCCTTTCCTGCGCCGGGCAAGTTCCCTGAGCGCCCCTTCCATGGAAGCCGGGTTTGCATTGTAGACATCGTTGATGATGAGGGCGCCGGAAAGATGCCGTATCTCAAACCGCAGCGGTACGCCGGTGAATGATGCGAGTCCCCTCCTGATCTCATCAAGGCTCATACCCAGCTCAGATGCCACCGCCGCGGCAGCAACAGCATTCAGCACATTGAATTGCCCTGATATGCTCAGGCTGATCCGAACATCTCCCAGCTCAGGGGTAACGAGCAGGAACCGCGAGCCCTGATCACCAAGCATGATCTCCCGCGCCCTGAAATCTGCCCTGTTCTCCATACCGTATGTTATGACCCTGCCGCGGTAAGCACCGATGCCCTCCATGAGCAGATGATCATCCGCATTGATGCATACGGTCTTTACATAGCCGAGCACTTCGAGGTCGGTATCACGCACGGTCTCAACGCTGCCGAACCCTTCGAGATGCGCTGCTCCGACATTCGTTACCACGGCAATATCAGGATGCACTATCTCGCAGAGCTGCCTGATGTCCCCCCGTGCATTGGATCCCATCTCGAGGACCATGAAATGCTCATTGCCCTGCATGTTCGCCACGCAGAGGGGAAGCCCGATATGATTATTGAAATTGCCGCTCGTTTTGAGCACAGCATGCCTCTGTGAAAGGATCGAAGCCACGAGCTCTTTGGTCGTCGTCTTGCCGTTCGTACCGGTGACACCGACCACCGGGATATCTCTCTGCGAACGACGATGTCGGGCAATGTCATGGAGCGCCGTCAGGGTGTTTTTCACCTGAATGATCATCTTATCCCCCACGGGTTCCGCGGGCGGGATGCTGACGATGGCCCCGATTCCGTTCCTCAGGGCATCAGGAACAAAGTCATGCCCGTCAAACCGGGCCCCGCGGAGAGCCACAAAGAGCTCACCCTGCCCCGTCTTCCGTGAATCGATGGAAAACCCGCTAACCGCCTCCTGTTTACCGCAAAGCACCTTTCCCCCTGTTGCCTCTACTATCTCATCAACCGGCATTGTCGTCATTCTTTTGCTGTGGTCCTCACCCCGTACCACGAATACTTCTACAGGTATTCTTTATGTGTTATTGATAAGGTGTCTGATAGACTCTTCCACTACCTCTCGGTCATTGAACGGAAATCTCTTTCCCCCGATTTCCTGATATTCTTCATGTCCTTTGCCCGCAATAAGCACGATGTCATTTTTCCCGGCCATAAGTACGGCCCGTTTGATGGCCTCTTTTCTGTCGGGTTCTGTCAGGTAATTCCTCCGCGCAGCGCCTGCCGCGACCTCCCGGATGATCTCCTCCGGGTTCTCTGAACGGGGATTGTCCGATGTGATGATCACAAAGTCGCTGAGCCGCGTTGCGATAGCTCCCATCCGTGGCCTCTTGCCCCTGTCGCGGTTTCCGCCGCAACCAAAAACGGCAATGATCTTTCCCTTTGTCAGGCCCCGCGCCGTGTAGATAAGGCGCTCGATCGCATCTTCCGTGTGGGCATAGTCGACGATCACAAGGAACTTCTGCCCTGCATCAACCTTTTCGAACCGGCCCCTGATCGCCGGTGACTTCCTGATCCCTTCCATGATCACATTCCAGGGCGCTCCGACAGCCGCAGCCGCCCCGGCTGCGGCAAGGATGTTATAGACATTCGGCAGGCCGACCAGGGGCGAGGCTGCGTCATAGGTCCTGCCGCGGGTGCTGATCCTGAACCTCAGGCCCTCAAAAGAGGTGTTGATCTCCGATGCCAGAAGATCCGCACCTGATTCGAGGCCATAGGTGTAGACATGTGCAGATATGCTCTCGGCAAGCTTTCTTCCCCATGGATCGTCAAGATTCACAACCGCGGTTGCAGTCCTTTCCAGAAGCTCGGAAAAAAANNACCCGCTTCTGGCTGAGGGCGTGGGATGAGACCTCGGTAACCACGTGACTGCACCCGGCAACAAGCATCTCATGGAGCAGTTTCTGGAACTCAAGAGACTCGGGTGTCGTATGGGTAGCCTGATACACGGCATCGCCGATCATATACTGGATTGTTCCGATCAGACCGACCTTTTTCCCCCATGCCTCCAGAATCTCCTTGAGAATATAGGTCGTTGTGGTCTTGCCGTTCGTACCGGTTACGCCTATGATAGTCATGCTGCGCGAAGGGGCGTGATACCATACCTGAGAAGCCAGGCTCAGGGCTCTTCTGGTGTCATGAACCCTGATAAACGTGGCTGCCGATGCAAGATCTTCAACGCCCTCCGGCTCGTCTTCATGGACCACGGCGACGGCTCCGTTGTTCACTGCACTCCTGATAAAGCGGTGGCCATCTACTGTTTCACCTTTGAGTGCAACAAAAAGCTGCCCCGGCAGCACCTTCCGGGAATCATAGGAAATACCACTAACCTCCAGCTCTTCGCTGCCGGTCATGCCGATGACCTCGATCCCCCCTAAGAGTTCCTTTATTTTCATATCGTATGGTTATCTTTCTTTGCCTTTGCCGGCTTTTATTGCCTCGAGACCAGGAGCAGATTCTTTGCCGGGCTGTCGTCCATCGGGATATCAAGATAGGACAGCGCCTGGTCAGCAACGCTCTTGAAGACCGGCGCCGCGACCACCCCTCCGTAGATCTGTCCTTTTGGCTCATGAATTACGATGATCATGGCAAGTCTCGGGTTGTCAGCCGGTACAAACCCGACAAAAGAACTGACAAACCGGTCCCGTGAATATCGCCGGGTCTGCGGATCGATCAGCTGCGCAGTACCTGTCTTGCCCGCGACCTTGTTGCCCTGTATCGCAGCTCCCGTAGCGGTGCCGCCTTCTTCCACAACCGTCTTCAGGATATCCCGCATGGCGCGGGCGGTCCTATCGGACACTATCCGCTTCTTCTCTCCTTCTTGAGCAGAAAATACCGCCTGACCGTCAGGTGTCCGTATCTCGGCCACGAGATGAGGCCGTACCAGATATCCGCCGTTCGCTATCGCAGCATATGCCCGCAGGACCTGAAGCGGCGTAACGGCAACCTCCTGACCTATCGGTATGGCACCGATGGATGTTGCTGACCATTTCTCGGGTTTACGTATCCATCCTGACACCTCCCCGGGAAGATCGATATCTGTTTTCTCGCCGAATCCGAAACGCTTTGCATAGCCATAGATGCGGTCTTTGCCGAGCCGCATGCCGATCATGATGGATCCTACGTTCGACGACTTCTGGATCACCTCTTCAAAGTTCAGTACGCCGTGCTTATGCGCATCGTGAATATTCTTGCCGCCGACCTCTATGCTTCCCTTGGTGCAATCAAAGGTCTGGGACGCAGGAAAAAGCTTCTCCTCGATCGCAGCAGAGCCGACAACGATCTTGAAGGTCGAACCGGGTTCATATACATCGGTGATCGACCGGTTGCGCACCTCATGCCTGTCCGCTCCGGAGATATTGTTCAGGTCATATGCCGGCCTGTTCGCCAGGGCGAAGATCTCTCCGGTAAACGGGTCCATCATGATGGCCGTAGCCGCGACCGAGCGCCATGTTGCCATCGCCTTTTCGAGTTCCTTTTCCACAATGAACTGCAGCCCTTCATCAATCGTAAGGATGATATCGTTGCCTCTTGTCTCCTTGGCCATGCCGGTCGAAAGGACTCTGCCGCTTGCATCCCGTGCGACCTGCACCTTGCCGCCGGCGGTTCTCAGGTATTTCCCATAGTAAAGCTCAATGCCCTCGAGCGGCTGATTCTCTGAACCGACGGCACCTACGATATGCGACGCAAGCGTTTTCCTCGGATAGAAACGCTTTGCCTCCGTCACGAAACCACATCCCGTAACGTTAAGCTTCCTGACTCTCTCCGCAGTAGCAAGCGAAAGTTTTCGGTCGATCCAGACAAACCTCCGGTCCTGCGAGAGCTTTGCCCTGATGACTCTCGGTTCAGTATTCAGGATCGAAGAGAGTTTTCGAATGGTGACAGCATTCGCCTGTGCCTCCCCGGGGTCGCAATACAGGGACTCGAGATCGAGATTGATCGCCAGCTCCCTGCCCCTCCGGTCGTAGATATTGCCGCGTCTGGTCTGTATGTCTTCTGTCTTGATCTGCTGGGACTTCGCCTTCTCGGAGTAGAATTTGTTCTTAAGGACCATGATGTCCATAAGCCTTAAGAAAATGACAACAAAGCTGAAGATAATGATAGTATTGAGAATTACGGTCCTTTTTCGGCTTGTGCCGTCACCGCTCTTGATCAGTCCGGGTAGGCTCAACGCTGCTCCGCCGGCTGGTACGATGCCCGGTATACCTCGGGACCCTTCGCCCTCTGGACATGGATCACCTTGACCCTGTCAGGGAAAACATATCCGCCATTCACCAGTTTTCGTCCACCCCGCGCGTATCCCTGCCGCGGAAATTCCACGTTTGAAAGCGCCATGAGCCGGGAACGCTCGGCAAGTAGAGACTTCATTTCCTTCATCTCGGCTGTCCTGTTGTCTTCGAGCTCGCGGACCGTGTACGCTGCAGAGGTAACTCCGGATCTGAGCCACACCATACTGAAGAGACTGAAAAGGATGAGCACCATGCACAGCGGTTTGCATATCAGGGAAATTAAGCTGCTCTTTCTCGTCCTTCTCATATTTTTTCTGCTCCTCTCAGTTTTGCGCTCCGCGAGGACGGGTTATTTCTCGTCTCTTCGCGCGAAGCGACAATGGGTTTCTTGGTGAGCTGTTTGACCTTCCCTGCCTTTGCATTGTCCCGCATGAAGTTCTTCACGATCCTGTCTTCCAATGAATGATAGGAGATGACGCAGAGCCTCCCCCCCTGCTTCAGCATCTGCAACGATGATGATAATCCCGCCTTCAGCTCGTCGAGTTCGCGGTTTACCTCGATCCGCAAGGCCTGAAATACGCGCGTTGCCGGATGGGTCCTGCCGCTTCTGCCCAGCACGCGGGATATGATCCCGGCGAGGTCGGCACAGGTGTCGATGGTTTTTTTCTCCCGTGCTCTCACGATCTCCCTCACGACCCTCGCAGCCCTGAACTCCTCGCCGTATTCCCTGATAATTCGGTTGAGCTCCTGCTCGTCATAGGTGTTCACAACGTCCCATGCGCTCAGCATTTGTCTGCTGTCCATGCGCATATCAAGCCTTCCTGCCGAGAGAAAACTGAACCCCCTTGCCGTGTCCCGGAGTTGCATCATCGATACACCCAGGTCAAAAAGGACGCCGTCGGCTTCCGGCATTCCGAGAGAATGCACTGCTGCTTCCATGTTCGAAAACGTTGCCTTCTTCAGCGTCACCCTGACGTCGCTCAGACGTGCAGCAGCCCGTTTCAGCGCTTCGTCGTCTCTGTCCAGACCAATGACCCTTCCATCCTGTCCGATCTTACGCAGTATCATTTCAGAATGCCCCCCAAGACCTACTGTTGCATCTACATATATCCCGCCTTCGTGAAGGTCGAGAAGTTCGCTGACCTCCCTTTCCANNATCCCATTCTTTCCTGTCCCAGACCTCTATCCTGTCCAGCGCCCCCGCGATCACAATATCCGAACTCAGTCCTGCATCCTCCCGGTGCGCTGCAGGTATCAGTATTCTTCCCTGTTTGTCAGGTTCGACCTCCTGGGCGGAGGCTATCACTTTTCTCTTGAAATACTGAACGGATTCGTCCATGCTCGGAAGCTGGCGGACCTTCTCTTCAAGTTTTGCCCATTCTTCCTGGGGGTATATATTGAGACATTTGTCAAAGAGTGCATTGACAACGTAAAGTTTCTGTTTATAATGAGTGGAAATGATTTCCCGGAAAGGAGAAGGGATGATTATGCGACCCTTTGGGTCTACTGTGTAATAATATTTTCCAGAGAAAGCTGGCATTTCCCCTCCACTTTCTACCACTTTTTACCACTAAATTTAGCGGAGGACCGTCATTTTGTCAAGCAATTTTTGATATTTATTAATGATATCTATATATTGTGCTTATAAGACAAAAGAAGCACTATATATAGAACGGCAAAGCCCTTGTTCGATCATCGCGGAGGGCAGCAATCCAATCTTCCTGAACAGAAGCATGCGACATTGCGTCTTTCTTTAACATTTTGTCTGCCGTAAAAATGCAGTTGCCTTTTTTTCAGGTACCTTTCACAAGTAAACCGGCGTTCATCCTGCTGCAACGTGATTCCCTTCTTTGGGAATGCCGCAAAATTTGATACTATGAAACCAATGGGTGAACAGTGGGACATTCCCTATGACGTACCCGGACCCATGAAGGTCCTGCATCTGCATTCAGCAAGAGCAGGGCTCAGGGCAAAGCTCGTTCTTCAGAGAGCCAACGTCCCTGCCACGGAAAAAGCTGAGCAGCGTCTGCAGGAGAAAGCGACTCTCTCGGTTCCCGATATCATCACGAACGCCGGCGGAATGATCGCGGCAGCGCTGGGCCACGAAAAGAAGTCGGGCACGGAAGCGTTTGAGGCTGTCTCAACGTGCATCTGCAAGAACACGAAACTGATTCTCGAAGAGGCGATGCACGGGAAAGTCCTGCCTAGGATTGCAGCCTCGGCAATCGCTCGAGAGAGAGTCACGCACGCAATGAAGTACCGGGAGTATTGACCATGTATCCATCTTTTACCCTGCCTCACCTGAAGTGAAAACGCTCGTTACCGGTGGTACAGGATTCATCGGTTCTCCTGTTGTGGACNNAGTTTTGAAGATGCCCCTTCCCTCATCAGGGCAATGGAGGGCATTGACGTATTCTATCATATCGGGGAAATCAAGAATATAAGCCGCTCATCAGCGGAGAAGAACGTCAAAGTGATGGAACAGATCGTTGCCAACCTCGCGGCAAAAGGCATACGGCGGTTCGTGTTCATCAGTTCCATAACCGTGGCAGGCATACCTTCAGCCATACCCGCGCACGAGGAGACCGTGCCAAGCACCGTGCTTCACGACCATTACACGGATTACAAAAGAAGTTGCGAAAAGATCATCAGGGATAACGTGAAAGTATGCGAATTTGCCATCATACGGCCTGCACCGGTATATGGTACCGGCTCTCGATATCTTGGAAAGATGGTGAAGACAATCAGGATGTTTGGGTCCATCGGTCTGCCATTCATCGGAAATGCAAAAAATATAGCGCCCTTGGTCCATGTGCAGGACCTCGCAACGGCGATCGTTCTTGCCGGTGTTCAGCAAGCAGCTGCAGGTCAGACGTTTAACCTCACGGACGGCACCAACCACACCTGGCTGGATTTCTTTTCCGCAGTCGGAGGGGCAGCCGGAAAGAACGTAAGGGTCTTTGCAATCTCTCCGCTGTTTCTAAAACTCTCTGCATTGCCGTTCGACCTTTTATTCGGTTTCCTGGGCATCCACCTTGATCCCGTCAATTATCTGGAGTACTTTTCATCAGATCTCTTCTTCGCCAATACGAAAGCCCGTTCGCTGCTCGACTGGAAACCTGCCCATACCCTGGCTGATGGGGTGAAAGAGATGGTAGCGTACTACACGTCTCGATGAAGGGCTGAACGTTCATCTGTCAGGGAGGACACCGTACAAAAGAATTGTTGGGAAGTCATGTGCTGCGGAAGGAAATCCGGCGAGAAGAAACACAGCCGGGCACCTGCCCGGTCACAGCAGACAGTAGGCCCAGCGACAAGCACGGAGGAAAGAATGCCCGGTGGTAGCAGGCGCATTCTGCCAGGACAACGTACCGGAGACCTTTGTCGGGAAATATCAGGACTGCACGGACTGCGAATTTTACCGTTCGCTGAGATGAGAGGAAGGGCAGGCTTCAAAACACTGCTCATGCTCCTGAAGAAGCTGAAGATTGTGCAGGAGAAGACCGCCGCTATTTCGATCGCAGGCATCCTCATATGATAGAATGATGATAATCGACAACAGGGATCTTCCGCGGGAACTATTCCGCAAAGAAGGGTTGGGGGACACGAAAGAAGAAGATGAAGATCATTGAAGTGCTTGCCGATATCACCAGTGCAGAGACGGTCTCGTCACTGGCCGAAAAGCATAAGGCACACGATTTCCGTCTCGGCTTCAAAGGAGAAGACGGCCGCCAGGCAATGCGGCTGCTCGTTTCGGACGACAAAGTTCAGGCAGTGCTGGACGCACTGCAGGGCCTGCTCGGCACCCAACCCTACGCGCGCATTGTCGTTATCCCTGTTGACGCAGCCCTGCCGCTGCCGCCGGAAGAAGAACGGAAAAAAGAAGATTCAGCGGTTGCAGCGCGGGAAGCGCTCTACAATGAGGTCGAGAAAAATGTCCGGCTTGACCTCAACTATGCGGTGCTCGTAATCCTTTCCACGGTGGTCGCTGCCATCGGCCTGATCGAAGACAACGTCGCCGTGGTAATCGGAGCCATGGTAATTGCGCCGCTTCTCGGCCCAAACCTCGCCCTCGGCTTCGGAGCGGCACTCGGCGATTTCTCCCTGATGCGGAAATCCCTTCAGGCCAATATCGCCGGCATCGGCCTTGCCGTGGTCCTTTCGTTTTTTATCGGAACGTTCTGGCAGTTCGGCACGGAGAGCAGAGCACTTCTCTCCCGTACTGATGTAGGCATGGACTCTGTCGCCCTCGCGCTTGCGTCGGGCGCAGCGGCAGCGCTTTCGCTGACAACCGGTCTGTCGAGCGTGCTGGTGGGCGTGATGGTCGCCGTTGCACTTATGCCGCCGGCCGCAACGCTCGGCCTCACCCTCGGCCGCGGCAGTATGCACCTTGCCATGGGCTCAGGCCTCCTGCTTGCGATTAATATCGTCTGCGTAAACCTTGCGGCAAAACTGGTCTTTCTGTTGAAAGGCATCCGCCCGCGCACATGGTGGGAAAAAGAAAAAGCCAGGAGAGCTTCACGCATGTATCTCATGGTCTGGTCGGTTACGCTGCTAATTCTCATGCTGGTAATATACATGCGCAGGAAGATGCTGCCATAGACTGCTTTCACCAGGAAGAGCGGTCAGGTTTTGACTTTGCCGTCATGGTCTGCGGCATCGTTTCTCTGACAGACCGCAGCTGTTTCAACAGCTATGCCTGTTCATCGGCAGCTCATGTTTGCTCCGCTTCTTTCATCCCCCGTTGCCTCAATAAAAATCTATACCATAAGGGAATAGCTCATCCAGCATAGTCATCTTTTTGGGCAGCTGTTCAAACTGGTCTTTGTAAGATGTGATACAGACCATTGTTCCTGCACTCTCCGTATTGCCTTTTTGACATCTATTTACCACTATACAACAACTGAATTGTCGGGCAGCCTGGCTAGTCCGAGAGTTTACGTCGATTGGATAAACAACGGTTATTACTAGCGCCTGCGAAAGACAGGATTTGTGTGCACGACGCCTGTCAACTCATTTCTCGACTTATTCCTGTAGCCAACGCCTAATGCAAACACATGATGATACGCCTTTCACCTCCGATTCAACAGGAAGGCAAAGCTGACCCTGCTGCGGGGTTCCAGAGTAAATCTGCATAAATGCAGGATGCGACTAACACCTACTACTAAACGCGTTTCAAATAGTTGCAACTATGCTGACTGCCCCTTGAAATCCGCATGTTAATAATCGTCAAAATGGTGTAAGTTAGAAGCAGTATTAAACTATGGGAAAAGTTCACCTTTCTTTGACTAACATGCAAATCCCCCTTCGTCTGGGCAGATTCCATCGATCCTTTAAACGAGTGGTGTAAATGACCAGTAGCGAAATTCTTTTTTGATCGCGGCCAAAAAAGCATTAAAGACGCACTATTCATTCGACATAAATTCATTCCTACTGCACAACGGGCTAATCACTGGAATATAGTTGTTTTTGAATCGTATCGGGTTATGGAGCTTATGATAAAGGGCTTAATTTGTATGTATGGCAAAGGTCCAAAAGAAACTCATGATTTGGAAGTAAATATTACGAAACTCTTTGCAGAATGCCCCGTGGCTTGCGACGGGGATGAATGCATGCCTTGCACGGAGGGTTATAAGGGAGGCGTGAAGTCTCCTTTATCCGCCCAGGTCCTTGCGAGACAATGGTGTAAAATGATGCATGGCACTGAAGAGGTCGAGTCATGCGGTCTACGACACGAATTATCATTTGGTATGGTGTCCGAAGCGCCGGAAGGATATATTCGCTGAAAAAGAGGTACGGGAACGAACGGAACAAGCGGTTCGGGAAATCTGCGAAGAGTATGGATTTGAGATAACGGAAATGGAAGTCGCAGAGAACCATATACACATTTTGGTGTCGTTTTCTCCTCGGCGGTCCATCGGGGAGGTGGTGCGGATAATAAAGAGCATTAGCGCGCGGCAACTGTTCGGAGAGTTCCCGCGACTGAAGAAGAGGTTGTGGACCGGCCAGCTGTGGGAGGATGGATACTTCGCCCGCACAGTCGGAGACCGTATGACTCGGCAAATCATTGAGAAATATATCAAGCATCATAGGGAAATAGAGCAAGGGCCTACGCAGCTGTTTTGAGCTGCGTTAAAGATGCCCCGCGGCTTGCCGCGTGGGAGTCTCACTAAGCTAAATAAAATATTATTAGGGTCAAATGGATCTCTTCGATTCGCGTTTGCATATTTTGGAAAGCGACATAATTGCTATGCAGTAAAGATAGTCGATGGGAAGGCCAGCTTTTTCAAGACGGTAAAGAACGTATCTACCCAAATAAACTCTGCACACATAATGGATGTACAATTCGGAGCTGATCCCGAAATTTGCGTAAATATTTCGAATTACTGCATGTCAATCTATATAAATAACATTAAAATTATGGATGTTTCTGATGCATCAATTGACCCTCCTCTTATTCTTCGCAGCAGATTTAAGTTAAAGGCATTAAATGATTCGTTAATAGAAATTTGTAATATTGGGAGCGGATTGCTTGCTGATCGCGAGAAGGCATTTTATTCTACTGTTGTATATTCTAAGTTGGAGGCTCTTGATAAGGTTAATCGATTAGATACTCTTCTATCAGTGCTTGATAAAATAGCAATTATGGATCATGGATGATTTAGAAGCTGCTGTTTTAATAGCGTCTAACTGCCTTTTGAAGCTTACGACCTATGCTGAGCGATGCTTGAGGATCTGCAGCTTAAGCCGGATGCCCCCGCATGTTTCTTCTGTCAATCCGCAATAATAATGTTTTGAAAGACCAATTGACTCGGAGGTGAAAGTCACATCGTCAATTGCTTACGTCAAGTGTCAGGTACAGTCATCTATCTACACGCCTC
>DKBO01000090.1 GCA_002448975.1 Nitrospiraceae bacterium UBA6898 | reverse complement strand
ATCACACGGAAGCCCTTTCCAACGGAAAACGCGTCTATATCGTCGAGAAGAGCTGGCTCCTCAGCCCCGGCGACTACACCTATAGGATCACGTATACCACCGACCATCAGCTCGGCTTCTTTCAGGACTTCGACGAACTGTACTGGAATGTTACCGGCAATGGATGGGCCTTTCCTATTGATCATGCCTCTGCCGAGATTCACCTTCCCGCTGATGCCGGACAGAAGATCATCTCCACTGCCGGATATACCGGTCCTCAGGCAGCGCAGGGGAAAGATTATATCCAGGAGCGGTCCCCCTCCAGCAGCATGATCTTTTCTGCGACGCGGACTCTGTACCCCGGCGAAGGGCTTACCGTTGCGGTCTCCTGGCCCAAGGGCTACGTGGTGAAGCCCCCGGAGAGGGCTGCCGAGCCGGAAGAGGGAGCGGCGCCTGCCGGTGCGGGCACGACCTATGCGCTGTTCGGTCTCCTTCTCCTGTCGGGATATTACCTCCTTGTCTGGTATCAGGTCGGAAAAGACCCGGAAGCAGGGATCATCGTTGGTCGCTATACGCCGCCTTCGGATATGAGCCCTGCGGTGATGCGCTTCATCACGCGTATGGGATACGACAACAAGGGCTTTGCCGCGTCACTTATCGACTGTGCAGCGAAAGGGCATATTGACCTGTATGAAGAAGACGGGGAGTACCGGGTCAAGAAGAAGGAGGGCGGGAAATCCGCGCTTGCGGCAGAGGAGAAGACGGCGCTTGACCGCCTGTTCGGTGCTGACCGGGAGATCGAGCTTAAACAGCGGAACCATACCGCTATCAGTTCGGCTATTAAAGAACTGACATCCTACCTGCAGAAGAAATATGAAAAAATCTACTTCATCACGAACAGGAAATTCTTTATCATCGGGCTGGTGCTCACCGGCATTCTTCTGTTGGCAAGCGGTTATGGCCTTGCCCTGCAGAAGAGTATGGTCCCGGCGTTCATCTTTATCTGCGTCTGGCTTACGGGGTGGAGCGCAGGCGTCGTCATGCTGGTGCGCATGGTCTATCTTTCCTGGAAAAGCGTGCTACAGGGCGGGGCAAAGGCCCTGAAGGGGGCAGGTGCGGTCTTCATCACGCTCTTCTCCCTGCCGTTCATCGGCGGAGAGGTAGCCGGTATGACCATGCTTGCGAAGTTCTCTTCGGTCATGGTCGTGGTTTTTCTCATCGCGTCCATGGCAATCAATTACCTCTTCTTCCATCTCCTGAAGGCCCCGACGCGGGCCGGCAGGACAGTCCTCGATGCGATCGACGGGTTCAGGCTGTTCCTCACCGCTACCGAGAAGGACCGGATGAACATGATGAACCCGCCGGACCGGACGCCCGAGGTCTTCGAGAAATACCTGCCCTACGCCCTTGCGCTCGACGTGGAGCAGCAGTGGGCAGAGCAGTTTTCCGATGTCCTCTCCCGGGCGGCAGCGGAAGGATATCAGCCGGCATGGTATCACGGCACAGCGATAGGTGCATTCTCTGCAGCCCGCTTTGCCGACTCGCTCGGCGGAGCCTTTGCCGGGGCCGTTGCGTCAGCGTCGACAGCCCCGGGATCGAGTTCGGGCAGCGGGGGCGGCGGATCCTCCGGTGGCGGGGGAGGGGGCGGCGGAGGAGGGGGATGGTAGGTACATGCATTGTCCGCCAGAGCTGGCAGCGGCCGGGTGGTATGCTGCTGTTCATTATGTGATATGCGAAATGCAATAATAACACCTGATCCTGCATTCGCTATCGATGATTTCATCAGGCAGGTCAAAAGCAACTGCAACATATCCGATGCAAAGTTCTGGGGCTACTATTCCATATGCGGACTGCTTATGCGGTACCGGGAACTTTACCGGAATGAACACGCCCTCATGCCGTGGGAAAGCATTGACAATGAAAAGATATGCCCATGGATCCAGGAGCGGGAAACGCTCTGGCGGGATCTTGAGGACCTTGAGCTTCAGGAACTTGTCATCGGCGGCGGGACCTATGATCCTTTTGATGTCAACGGCCTGAATGCGCTACTCGGTGCGGCCGGCCTGGTATATGGCAGCGGCTATGGGGCGTTCAATAAGCCCACCTTTTTTGTGGCAAAGCTTGATGCTGCCGAAGACCTGTTTGATTACCGGGTCCAGTATATCGGCAGAGAGCTCTGCCGCGATATCGCGGCAACGCCTGCCATGATTCAGGGAAGGTGCATCTATGTGCGGCGGGAGGTGATCTCGCAATTCATATGGGACCGGTTCCAGGACATGAGATCGAACCAGTTCTGTGCGCCCTCGGCGATGATGTTCTCCCGGTACGGTGTCTCCGGGACAGACGAAGCTTCACCCGGGCTCTTTGCGCGCATTGGTGATCTGGCCGGTGACGCTGCAGCGGTATTCATCATGCATGAGGTGGGCGAGGCCTATGAGGACGCATGCGACGAAGACTGGCATGAGATGCTCACTGAGGGGTGTGACAAGGCAACGGAACTGTTTCTCCGCGGCATCAAGGATATCCTCGCCGATACTTCGTTGTACGGCCCGCTGAAGAGCATTATCAATGATCGCAACCTCCCAAAGTTGAGCATCTTCGTCGCGCTCATGGACGGCATCAGAAGAGAGATATTCCCCGAACTGCGGGGTGTCATGCAGCAGTTTCTTGCGGGCAGTGACTGGTCGTTGATCGAGGGCGCACGACGTGCAGGTTACCAACGGACAGAACGGCTGCAGCACGAACTGGTCCGGCTCTGGAGACAGTACCATGATGTCGCTAGCCTTGCGCGCTGCATCAGGGAAGTGTTTCCCCGGCCGGGACAGAAAAGGGAGCAGCGTTAGGGTGTGCATGAATGCCTGCGCTGCCATGCCGGTGCGATAAGTTCCGTAGGGATTCTTGCCGCAGGTAGAATTTGAATCAGCAGAACTGGCCGGCACTGGGGAGCGGCCGCTCTGCATGTTCACGAGTGTGTATTACCATGATTGCTATGGCGGTGAAGGCTTCACCGATACTGCCTGACAGCAGCACCGTGAGGGTCGGTGTGAATGATG
>DKBO01000044.1:7797-8745 GCA_002448975.1 Nitrospiraceae bacterium UBA6898 | reverse complement strand
GCCGGTGAAGGTGCCGACCTCGACGATCTGTCGCGCTCCGGACAATTGAACCACCAATTGCAGGAACCGGCCTTCGACCCGTCCGGTGAGCATGCTGGGATAGGCTGTCTTGGTGAGGGTAAAGGCCTCGACCTCCTCGAGGAGCGGCGACAGGGGGGATGTTTGGGCCAGCGCATACTCTTCGGCCTCTTTAGCCACAATATCCATATAGGAATATATGCCTGCCGCGTTTTCGCCTCGCCTGCCCGAACCCAGCGTATCATGGTGCATAGGTCGCCCCCCGGTCTCCTGAATAATGGTTACACGCCGATCAATGTCCTGCTGCTCCTGTTTCAGTATAGCATCCGTCCGCATACTTTACCGGGTCATGCCTGCTCCGATGTCAGGCTTTCATGCAACAGCCAGGACCGGCATTGCTGATCCGGAAAGCCGCCGGGGGTAAGGTCTCCGCACTTCACCCTGTGCCCTCTGCACGGCTTTTGCCTGCATCACGCTATGACCCGAATCATACATATATTCCGGATAACCCGATATGATAGGAACGTACCCATGAAGGAGGCTGTCATGAAAGAACTGCATGTGATCGAGATCGTACCGAGGGAACGGCATCCTCTTATCTTCAGGACCTTTGATGCATTGACCGCCGGCGAGGCCTTTGTGCTTGTCAACGACCATGACCCGAAACCCCTTTATTACCAGTTCCTCCACGAAAGGGAAGGCCTCTTCTCCTGGGAATACCTCCAGCAGGGGCCTGATCTCTGGAAGGTGAAGATAACGAAGAAGTAAGGGCGGCCACTATAAGGAGGTTCCCATGCTCGTTTCCGTTCTAACCGCAGTGCATGTCCTCGGAGTGGTGATCTGGATAGGCGGTGTTGCCTTTGTGACCATGATCGTCTTTCCCATGATCACGAGGATGGAGGATTCGTTCGAAAAGGTCCTCTTTTTTCA
>DKBO01000044.1:0-7791 GCA_002448975.1 Nitrospiraceae bacterium UBA6898 | reverse complement strand
GGGCTGAGTCTCCTGGCAGTCGGCGTCGGTGTCTGGGCCGGGCACGGAGGGATGCTCAGATAAGGGAGCGCCCGGCAGGTCAGATCCAATCCCTGTCCCGCATGCTTCCGGAAGATGTTCCATCAAGAGCTGTAAACTTCACGTCTTTTCCGCGAAACATGAGCCTTCTTCTCCAGAGTTATGAGCCTGATATCCTCTCCATGCCTTTCTATCAGAAATACGGGAGCCGCGATATAATACGACATGGACAGGATCTTGCGGATCGGGCTGCTGTTTCTCCTCTTCCTCCCCCTTTCTCCGGGCGCAGAACCCGGCAGGACCTATTCCAACCCTGTCCTCGTTGAAACGTATGCGATTAGCAGATCAAAGCCTGCGCCATACTCGGGCACCCTGGGCATAGGAGATCCTGCGGTCATCTACCACAAGGGTACATACTACCTATACCCGACCGGTGACAACCACAGCTACGATGTCTACGTATCCGGCGACCTGGTCCGCTGGACCAAAGGGCCGAAAGTCTTTCAGAGCAGCGAGACCGGCGTCTGGGCCCCTGATGTATTCTTCTGCACTGACGACAAGATGTTCTACCTCTATTACACGGTCAACGGCAGGATCGGCGTTGCCGCGGCAGACCGCCCTGACGGAGTGTTCAGGGACCTCGGAACCCTGATCAGCAGCGCCATCGATGCGCATCTGTTCCGCGATGACGGCGGTTCATACTATCTGTACTACACCCGGTACCCGGAGTTCGCGATAGTTGTCCAGCCTATGGACTCACCTGTCCAAAAGAAGGGTGCGCCTGTTCAGCTTATCTCTCCGTCTGATGCATGGGAGATGAAGGATAGGCCGGTGATTGAGGCACCGTGGGTGATCAAACACCAGGGCGTCTATTACCTCGTCTACTCCGGAGGCAGCGCGGATTCCGAACACTATGCCATCGGGTATGCTACAGCACCACACCCGACAGGCCCCTTTACGAAATACCGGGGCAATCCTGTCATCCGGAAGGGAAATGGCATCTTCGGACCCGGACATGTCAGCGTCATCCAAGACAAGGCAGGAAAACTCTGGATGGTCTACCACCAGCAGAAGAATGCGACGAGGGGATGGAACAGGATCATCTGTATCGATCCCATCTGGTTCGATACGAAGGGAATACTCCACGGAGAGGCATCACGGGCAACACCCCGGCCTGCACCGGTGACGGACGGGAAGCTCACTGAACCCGGGCAGAGGCACTGACGCCAGGGCATGATCATGGCAGGCAGCGGGACAATGCATAGGTCGCCCCTAGTTTTACCTTCTCGTCATCTTTATTGAAAATTATTCTTCAGTCTTGAAAAGCCATAGTATTTTGGCGGTTTTATTTGCCCGATACTCAGACAGCATGTATTTGACAACAAAGGGGCAAATTCCTCGCGGTTCTAAGACCGACTGAGCAAGAATACTGTGTCCTTTCGCGACTATCATAAGTTCATGATAATCTGGATTGGAAAACAGAAAAAACACAGTAAGGACATGAACAAAGAAATAATCGAGCCCAACTTTCGGGAACAAAAAAACGGGGGCCGAAGCCCCCGTTTTTTTTCACGCAGAACACTTCACGTTACTTCATCTTCTTGGTGACATTCGCGTTGAATGTTGCGGTCCCTGTAAACCATTCGCCCGTCGTGAGCATGCCCTCGATCGTGAGGGTTACCGGGTATTTGCCCTTGTTCGCGCCCGCCATGATGCTCTGAAGCTGATAGGTGAGCGATTGCTCATCCAGAGCCGTGCCGCCCTTTTTGTTATACCGGATGAACTTCACTTTCAGGACCACTACTCCTGCATCATTCGTCTCAACTTTCCAGGGAGCACCGGGTGCAGGGTATATCTCAACAGGCTTCGGCGTAAAGCCATCAACAGCGATCTCGGAGATCCTGACGCTGTTAACATCGATCAGGTTCTCATCAAGGTCACCCGGCAGCTGGATGCGAACAGAGACCCAGTTGCCCTTGCTGCTGAGATTTAACGTTCTGGGACTGAATTTGATGATGGCCTCATCGGCGATAACCGGCGGGGTTCCGGTGAGGATATACTGACCGTCTGCGCCATTATACAGGATGTAGAGCATTCCATCACTGTCTACTGCAAGAGATTTGAATACACCACCAACGTCTATGGATGGGATGAACGGCTGGGTCATCGCGGTATCATAGCCATTGGTGGCAGGGTCCCACGTCCCCACGACCGTTGCCCCGATGACATAGAAGATACCTCCGGGACCCGCTGCCATATCGTTAACCGGTGGAAGAGTCCCGCCAGCGACAACCACGCCGGCAACCGCTGTCCCGAGAGCGGGGATCACGATTTCGCCGGTGTTGTCTATAGCATAGAGATTGCCGGTCACTGAGTCTGCTGCAAGTTCTACCAGGGGATTAGTGCCGGTATACGGTGCTGGATCGCTCCATGTCCATGTCTGTGCCATAGCGCCCGGGACGCTCAACGCGAAAAGAACAAAAACGACAACTGCTGCAGTTACGATTTTTTTCATAAATTCCCTCCTTGTTTCAATACGCATGATGTATTAATTATGCCTCTTTTTCCTATCAACTGCAAAAGATTGAATGACTTTGCTCTCCAGACCCTGCCAATCACCCCCTTGCCGGACATGCCCAATGACTTCTGAAAGATTGTCATTTACTTCGCCGGTAAGACTATTTTTACCATAAAAAAAACATATCAATGGTGATATGCGTCACATGAAACTACGTGTGACCTATGGTGCAGACGTGATGATTTACCTCTGCGGGGGTCTCAGGCTTTGAGAAGTTGTCCCTGAATGTCGTGTTTTCCGGGCCAAATGGGGAAGCCCGGTCATGCATCTTGCCTGTGCGTTCCTCAGTCGGGAAAATTTCTAGGGTTTACTATTGACAAGATACCGCACCGCTGTATGATAATCGGGATACGAAACGTACGGGTCGATCTTGGCTGACAGGGAGGCTGTATGAAGAGAATGTTTATAATGATGCTTTTACTGTTCCTGCCCATTGCCTGTTCGAACAAGGCAGCTGAACTGGCAGAAACGGCAAAGTTCGAAGAGCTTCAGGACAATAAGGAACACGCGGCGAAGCTCTACCGGGAGATCATCCAGAAGCACCCGGACTCTGCTCAGGCTAAAGAGGCGGCTGAACGGCTCGCCGGTCTTGAGGAGCAAATGTCCGGCAGCGGGAAATAAGCGCTTAGGAGAATACCTGCGACAGGGACTGCACTGATCCGCTCGCCTTTCACGGTTTTTCTGATAAAATAACATATACGGAAATGGTGAGGTATCGCCATGCATTTCTTCTGATGAGTTGGACTTTATCCCTATACCAAAGGAGGCAGAAGTGGAAAACGCTAAAAGGTTCATAAGCATCATCTGTATTGTCGGAATGGTCCTGACGCTGTCGCTGAGCGCAGGCTGCGCTACGAAAGGCCAGACCGGAGCACTTGCCGGTGCAGGCGCAGGCGCTGCCATCGGCGGCCTTGCCAACATGCACGGCTCGTGGGGAGCAACAGCCCTGATCGGCGCCGGACTTGGTGCCGGGATCGGGTATCTCATCGGCAATGAAGAGGACAAGAAGGACGCTGCACGGCGGCAGGCTGCCAGCGTCGATGAACTGCGGCCGCTGGCAGGAACGGTCTGGCAGGTCATCAGTGTAGTGCCGAAACCGAAGCATTCCTACAAGTCGATCGTCTCGAGTTTCCGGCCTGACGGTGTCGTAGTAACCACAAAGACGGACATGGACGGCAAGGTCGAAACAGAGTCAGAGCAATACCGGGTCGTGGGCTCGACCCTTATCATCAACAAGCCCGGCTATGTCGAAAATACCAAGTTCAAGATCGAAGGGGACAGACTGTTCATCGATTACGGCAACGGAAGCGCCACCCTGCAACGCATCAGCTGATATACCATATAAAGGGCCCGGCCATCCGGGCCCGATTTCCACGGTACCATTCCGGGCATTGCAGCAGGCTACAGTATTTTCTTTCGTTTCGGGATTGCAGGTTGTTCACCCCTGCCGCTGCCTTACGACCTCATACAGACATACCGCGGCAGATGTTGCTACATTAAGGCTCTCGGCCTTGCCGAAGATCGGGATCCGCAGGGACCGGTCAGCAGCCTTCTTCATCCGGATGCTCACGCCGCGGGCCTCATTGCCGAAGGCGATCGCAAGAGGCGGGGAGAGGTCAGCGCTATAGATGTCTTTTTCTGCATCAGCAGCGGTAATTGCGAGCAGTATCTTCTTTTCTCTCAGCCATGCAATAAGGCCATCCGGTACCGCTGAGACGAGCGGGACATTGAAGATGCTCCCTGCTGTTGCCCTGATCACCTTCGGCATGAAGGCATCGCAGGTGCCGGGAAGAAGGAAAACGGCATCTGCACCGGCCGCATCAGCTGTCCTGATGATCGTGCCGAGATTGCCAGGGTCTTGTATGCCATCGATCACAACGATGAGTGCGGTCTGCTGAAGGGCAAGCTCCCCGGGTTTTACCGGCTGGTATGAGACCACGGCCGCAATGCCCTGCGGTGTTCCGGTATCCGTGATCCTGCCCATAACCTGATCGGTCACTTCGAAGATCTCTCCGGCAACACGGTCCATCCTGCGCAGAAAGCCCTGATGCTCTTTTTTGCTCATGAATGCTTCCGTGGCAAAGACCTCGCTGACCTTGGCGCCTCCGTTCGCTGCCATCTCCAGAAGGTGGGGGCCTTCGATCACGAAGGCGGTATGCCGGAACTTTGTACGCTTCTCCGTGACCTCTATCGCTTCCCTGATATGCCGGTTCGCCGCGCTCGTGATCCTTGTATGCCTCATGATGCCCATAACTTTACCAGAATATCCTGCTCTTGTCATTAAGGCCCGGTTGCCTCAGCCTACGGTGTCTATGGTATTGTTATTACTCGGAATTATGTCACACGAACATGACCATGAGCAGGAAAAACTGGTGAAGACCTCGGTCTATCTCGAAGATGAGGTCCTGGAGGCGCTTGCAGAGGCCGCCCGTGAGCTCGAAAGGGACACGGGCAGAAGATGGTCAAAGGGTGGGGTCATCAGGCTCGCACTGAGCGATTTTTTTACGCGGAGAGGAAAGCTTCTATGAACTTTCAGGGCTTTGTTGACCTTCACACGCACGGCATCAGCCGGTACGATACACGGACAGACGACCATGAGGAGATCCTCAGCATGGCGCGGGTCCATGCAAAGGCGGGTACGGTCGCAATTCTTCCGACCATCTATTCTGGTACGGTCATGGATATGAGAAAAAGCCTGAAGGCTATCTGCATGGCAATGGAACTGCAGTCAAAGGACGGCAGCAGGCGGCTGGGGGCGCAGATTCTCGGCGTGCACCTCGAGGGGCCGTTCCTCAGCCCGCTGCGGTGCGGGGCATTGGACAAGACAAGCTTCCTGCGGCCGACTGTTTCGGCGCTGAAACGCCTGGTAAACGGCTACGAGGACATCGTGAAGGTAATAACCCTTGCACCGGAACTTCCCGGCGCAGCGAAGGTAATAGAAAAGATCGCTGACATGGGCATCAGGGTGAACATGGGCCATTCTGACGCAACGTTCAGGCAGGCTGTTGAGGCAAAGAAGGCCGGGGCAACCGGCATCACACATATCTTCAATGCTATGCGGCCGTTCCACCACCGCGAACCCGGGATCGCCGGCCTCGGCCTGACAGATCAAGACCTGTATATCGAAGTCATCGCTGACGGCATCCACCTGCATCCAAAGATCCTCGAGCTGATATTCAACCACAAGCGGCTCGACAAGCTGATCATTGTGTCCGACTCGGTCAAAGGACAGCGGACCGCCAAGGGTGTGATCTATGAGCAGGGGGTTCTTGCGGGCAGCGTCCTCACCATTGACAATGTGGTAAAGCGGCTGCAGCGCATCGGCATTCCGGATGCAGAGATCATAGAGGCATCAACAGACAACCCCCTCAGATACATCGGCATGACAGACTCAGCGCGTTGCCACTGACTGCCGTTTCTTAAAGACCCGGATGCCCGGGAAGGGCTGTTCAAAGTCAGCCCGCATGCTCTCGGGCATGGTCTCTGTCTCTCCTAGCACGAGAAAGCCCTTTTCATAGAGAATGTCCTTAAGTGCCCGGAACAGCTCCTCCTGCATCGCTATGTTCATATATACAAGGACATTTCTGCAGAGGACGAGGTTGTAATTGCCCAGATATGCCCGCTTGTAAAGCAGCTGATCCATGATGTTCGAGCACGAAAACCTGACCATGGGGCGTATGTCGCTGTTCACCCGGTAGCTCACAGCGCCAGACCCCGGGGCGGGCGGCAATGCACTCCGGGTAAAATAGGTTTCGATATACCGCTGTTTCGTCTCGACAAGCTCCCCCTCCGGGTATTCACCTTGTATGGCCTTTTCGATCGCATCAGGGTCTACATCCGTACCCTGCAGATTACATGCAAAGGAAGGGCTTTCCTTTGCAATGAGCTCACGGACGATCATGGCAACGGAATAGGGCTCCTCTCCATAGCCGCACCCGATGCTCCATGCCTTGAGGAACCCGAACTCGGCCACAAGCTCAGGAATAACGGTCGCATACAGCAGCTCGAATACCACCGGGTTCCGGAAGAAATTGCTCGCCTTTACGGTAATGGTCCTGACCAGGTCCTGCATCTCGCCGGGATGGTTCTGCAGAAAGGCCAGGTATTCCTTATAATCCCCACAGCCGGCCCCCTGAAGCCTGATGTCGAGCTTGTGGACCACGGTTGCATTGCGGTAGTGCGAAAAGTCGATGCCGCGTTCAGCATGGATGTACTCCAGAAGCCTTTTGAGGTGAAAATCACTTCTGACCAGAATCCGGACCTCCTTTTTTTTCTATTATACTCTCTTTTGTACAGATGCTCCCCGGAAAAGATGGGGTATGATATAATCTGACCATGAAATTACTGAGGCGATCGGTCTTTCCTCTTGCCTGTACGCTGTTGCTTCTGCTCATTTCTCTGAAGGAGGGTTATGCAATGGTTAAGAACATCCACTGGCTCGGGCATGACACATTTAAGGTGACAGGCGAAAAGGTCATCTACACCGACCCTTTCAAGATACGGAACAAAGATACAGCTGACATCATACTGATCACCCATGAGCATTATGATCATTGCTCCCCTGAGGACATCAAAAAAATACAGGGACCGAATACGGTGATCGTAGCCCCGTCCGACTGCGCGGCAAAGCTGCAGGGAAGCATAAAGACCGTAAAGCCGGGGGACTCGCTGGAGGTCTCTGGCATTAAGATAGAGGCGGTCCCCTCATACAATACGAACAAGCAATTCCATACAAAAGACAGGGGATGGGTAGGGTATATCTTCACCGTTTCCGGCCAGCGCATATATATCGCGGGAGATACGGACTATATCCCTGAGATGAAAACCTTCCGTGCGGATATTGCCCTGCTGCCGGTTTCCGGTACCTACGTCATGACTGCGGAAGAGGCTGTCAAAGCAGCGCTCGACATAAAGCCGAAGGTCGCGATCCCCATGCATTACGGCTCTATTGTCGGCAGCAGGGATGATGCAAAGAGGTTCGCCGAACTGCTGAAAGGCAAGATCACCGTCGAGATCCTCCCCGAGGAATAGGGCAGCTTTCCTGCTCAGACCGCCAAATGCCGGAAAGCATCCTCAATCTCCTGACGAACTGTAATGCTTTTGTCTCCGGCCAGGAAATCAGCGCCCGTCTCGGCGTCACACGGGCAGCCGTCTGGAAAAAAATTTCCGGACTGCGCCAAAAAGGCTTTGTGATC
>DKBO01000144.1 GCA_002448975.1 Nitrospiraceae bacterium UBA6898 | reverse complement strand
GTGCTCTCCGGCACTGCCATGACGCTCTGCACCGGTGCTGACGCTCAAGAGCTCAGGCTTTGCTTTGACGATATCCGCACGGGCCGCCACCAGATGGCGCCGACCCGGTCGGGGTAGAGGATCACATCCGAGGCGAATGTCTTTCCGTCATCGATTAGCCTGCCGATAGGGTATTAATGGTAAGACCCACTTCTCCCGTGGTCGTATTTGTGACGCTCCAACGGAATGTCCATCGTGAGACAGGCGTTTTCAGGGGCAGGGAAGAGTCCGAATACCGGTATTCAGCAGATGCGGCAAGGTCGAACGTCCAGTTCAGTGCTGCGCGGTAGCCAAACATGTGAACCTTGCTTGCGGTACCGGGGTGGGCAGGGAGAAGTTGGTCGAACACGTCCCAGCTGACGGCTCCTCCGGAAGGGATTGACGCAACAGCTTGGGGGAACGCACCGGTGATGTCCTGGACCGTTCCACCTTCCTGGCCGATACGGGCGTGGGGCATAACCTTGACTACCTCTGCATCGCAGATATTGCGTACGGTCAGAATTGCCCTTGCAAAGGGAATCTCTCTGCCGTCGCTCGTGCGTATATGCGATGCTGCTGATTCAAGGGAAATATCAAGGCAAGGATCACTGGCCTCGGCTGCTTGGCTTTCGCCCGGTATGTCTGGCATGTAAGTTTCTCCTTTCGAATGTCCTTGCCGTTCCCTTTTTATTCTATCATGCCGCTACCGTGTCGGTGCACGAAGCGGCTACAGGGTCCCTGTGTTTGGAGACCGAAGGATATCCAAGGGAGGTCAGTGACGGCCGTTTACTGGAGACATTGAAAAAGCCCGGTACACCAGAGGCAGGCTCCGCAGGGCACAAGTTCGTGATGACAATCATGCTCAAAATCGGCCTCTCCGACATAATCGCAGAGGGCGAAACTGCAGTCAAAACAAAAGGGAAAGTTGTATCCCCGCACGCGCTCCCTGAAAGAGCAAGAGTTCTCATCGCTCCAGATATCAAGGATATTCCTGCCCCGCAGATTACCCAATACCCACGGCTTGACCCGCTTTTTGATGCCTCCGACAAAGCATGCATACTGATGCCAGAGGAAATAGCAGGGATGGACGTCGCCATTCCAAGCAACAAAGGCACCATCCCCTTCGACAAACTCGCACTTCCTGGTGTTTCTCGGCGCCATCTCCGGCAGCGTCAGTTCGATCCCCTCTTCTTGTGCAATGCGGCGCGTCTCGTCGAATATCCTGCCGGCATGAGCGAACCATTCCTCATCACGCTGCAGCAGTCTTTCCAGATGAAGGGTTATGCCCTGGGTATTCGCCTCGCTTCTCATCTGCTCGACGTAGCTGATGACCTGCTGATCCTGCGGGGTCTTTGTGTACTTCATGAAGATGTCAAAGTAGCCCCCTATGTCCACATGTTCCTGGCGCGCCTTTGCCTTCCAATGCTCATAAATGGAGATGGCGCCGGCTGTGTTGGTGTCGTAGGTGGTCTGCGCCACCAGGTCCTCATGGTAGGGGAGGAGCTGGGTAACAAGGGCAAAGCGGGCGCTCTTTCTGGCTGCCCAGCGGATCGCCTCGGGAAGTTCAGCGAGGTTGCTGCGCATCAACACGAACTCGATCCCGATCTTGAGGTCACGCTTCCTGTATCGGGCTTTGGCCTTGTTGAGGCTCGAAAACGCAGCATTGATTCCTCGCAATTCTCCACCGCTCCGAATTGCGCGGAAACTGTCATCCGAAACCGTATCGAGGGAAAGGCAGATGCGGTCGAGCCCTGCGTCGAGAAGCGATGCTGCGCGTTGATCAGTCAGCGCCATACCATTCGACTGAAACCCTACCCATGCATGCTCCGGAAGAAAAGCCTTTGCCTTCGTGATGAATGACTCTAATTGCGGGTGGAGCAGTGACTCGCCGATCCCGTTGAGCACAAGAGAATCAAGATGCGGAAAGACAGGGGTCAGGGCATCGAATATATCCGCCGACATCGTGCCCTCGGGAATTCCGCCGTTGCCGTTTTGTTTCACGCACATGCCGCATGAGAGGTTGCACCTGGTCGTCACCTCGACAAAGAGCTTGGAAGGATAGCCTTTGTCTTTCATAGATATATTCTAACATTCCCGCCACAGGGCAGTTATGATACGAATCATACTCTGCTTTCCCGGCAGCGGCCTTGGCTCGAGGGATTTCCGCTGCTCCGGCCAGTCTGCTATAATCGTGGCATGAACATCAAAATCAAGCTATTTGCATCGTTGCGGAAATTCGGCCCGGATGAACAGATAGTTGCATTACCTGAGAATGCTACGGTCGATGACGCCGTAAATATCCTGAATCTTCCCCACATGGCCCTTCTGAAAATCGTCAACGGAGAGCACCGGCCTGCCCATCATCCTTTAAAGGACGGCGACGAAGTCGCCCTTTTCCCCCCCATTGCCGGCGGGTAGGCTCAGATTCCCGGATCCGGCCTAAGCCGCATATACTGAAAGAATAATTTGGTCTTTTCCTGACAGCCATGCAGGATCCCGGAGGGTATCCAAAGCAACAGGGGCGCTGTCAAGAATTATTTGTCTGCATCCCTGCCAGAAATCATAAGACCGTTCCCCAAGGAAATTACGTATCGCGCCGGCAGGCACCATAACACCCCCTTTCAGAAGGTCATGTCCCAGGCCGGACATCAGGAGGTTGAAGATTTTTATTTTCACGACCCCTTCCCCCGCTTCAGACGCTTCTTTTGTTTCGTGGTAGGTTATAGCGCTGCGAAACGAGGAATACGCGCCTCCCCGTCTGAGCGTTGCGCCAACCAGTCCGGGCATGGCAGCTGAGAGTGCGAGCGTTGATCCATCTTTTATCCAGGCTGCTTCAAGGTCATCTACCGGTTTGCCGTCAAGGATGATGGACTGAATTTTTTCTATGGTCTCTTCGCCGGCCTTGAGCTCATCCCTGAGAAAAGCGGCTACGCTACAGCCGGTGCGGCACCGGATCATTACCCCCTGCTGGAGCAGCGCATAGAAGCATGAAACAAGGGTTTCATCCACGGTGAACGCCAGGCGGGGGTACGATGCGCTATTGTCCCTGCTCAGTCGCATATCAGTCTTCTCCGTCATTCCGTATAGATCTCTGCGAAGAAGGAAATGCTGTTCACGCGCTTCCTGCAGAGGCCGAAAAAAAGGAGAGACGCCCGTCTCTCCTTTTTTGAACATCTACCAGGATCGGTTACCAGTTGAAGACCTTGTCAAGATCTTCATCCGTGACCCCGAAGGTGACATTGTGAGGAGCGAACTTTTCAGTCTTGAAATAGCTCGGCAGCCGGTCATGCTGTGGCGTGAAGCCCGCCGCCTTGTTGAAGTCCCGCTCCATTTTCAGGACCTTTTTCCCCAGTTCCGTCACGCCGTCGCCCGTCATACTGATCCCGTAGAAAGCGCTGAGCATGTCGAGCAGGGCCTGAAAGGTTTCGGGCTGGTCGAGCACGGC
>DKBO01000039.1 GCA_002448975.1 Nitrospiraceae bacterium UBA6898 | reverse complement strand
CCGCAGGGCTCATATCCGAAGGCGGCGTATAGCGACCAACGATGATCCCTGCTTCCGGGTCTTTTCCGACCTGATCCCAGACAAGGAGGTAATACCCCGCCAGGACGAGAAGACCGAGCAGCGCATAGGCGATGCCCGCACCGGCCGGCACTTCTCCTTCTTCCGGAGCGGCTGTCCTGTCCGGAGGTTTCACCACATATCCCTTGGGCCAGGAGACCGCCACCGTCAGCCCTTCGCCGGAGTTCAACGTCCGCGTGGCAGAAAACCGCGTGCTGCCGGACGGGAGCCTCTCCTCTATAAAATCTCTGCCTTTCGCTCCCTGGGGCCCGGTATACCCAGCGGTTGAGATGATCTTCAGTCCGGCATCAGCCGGAAGGTGTATCTCCGCAGAGGCGTGATCAATGGGAAAAGCCCATGCATTGCCGGTCACGTTCCAGTACAATTCGTCAAAATCCTGAAAGAACCCGAGTTGATGGTCAGTGGCGTAGGTGATCGTATAGACGTATTCTCCGGGACTGAGGAACCTGTTCTGCTCACCGATATAGACGCGCTTACCGTCGGAAAGCGACTCCGTGTGATAGGGCTCAGAAACTCCGTTTTTGGTAACGCCAACGACCCGGAAGCCGACAATATAGGGATTGCCGCGGCTGTCCTTGTACTTGGTGGGGAAGTCGCGGTAGATACCCCGCTTGATCTGTGCGCCCTCTGCCCGGACCGTGATCGTCTCCTTCACGGTCATGGTCGCGTCCTGATGCACCGCGATATCGCTTTGGAAGGCAAGTATCCGTTCGTCTGCAGAGACATCTGCTGCAGGGATAAACAGGAACAGGAGCAGAATTGCCGCCACCCCTGCCATTATCTGTCCGGCGTTTTTCTTCATGAGTCTCCCGGGTCTGTTCCTTGCCGTATCATGTTATAACTGGCTCAGTTTCTCGAGGTCCCTGTTCAGCCCGATGATCACCAGGAGATCACCTTCCCGGATCACGTCCGTAGGCAGCGGGTTGACATTCCATTTTTCCCTGCCATCCTCGTCGGTATCCTTGATCGCGATCAGGTTCACGCCATAATCGGACCGGAGCCTCGTCTCCTTCAGCATCTTGCCGACTAGGACCTTCGAGGCCGGTATTTCTATGATGCTGTACTCGTCGGAAAGCTCCAGCTGTTCCACGATGGTAGGCCTGATAAGGCTGTGCGCCACACGGATGGCCATATCCCGCTCCGGAAACACGATCCGGTCGACGTTCAGATTCTTGAGGACTGTTCCGTGCAGTGATGTCACCGCCTTGGCAACGATGTACCTGACTCCCAGCTGCTTGAGGATCATGACAACGAGGATGCTCGCCTCGATATTCTCGCCGATACTGACGATCGCCACGTCCACATTCTGCACGCCGATTGACCGCAGCGCTTTCTCGTCCATGGCCTCGAGTTGCACTGCAAGGGTCACATACTCCGATGCCTTCCTGACGCGCTCTTCGTCCTTGTCGATGGCAATCACCTCGCATTTGTTCTCGGCCAGTGTCTTGGCCATATTGAAACCGAACCGTCCCAGCCCGATGATGGCATACTGTTTTTTCATCCGATCATCACCTTTCCTTCGGGATATCTGAACCGCGCTTCGCTTCTCTTCGCCACGGCTACGGCAATGGTCAGGGGACCAAGCCTCCCGGCGAACATCGTTATGCTCACGAGTATTTTGCCGAGCGGGCTGAACAGGGCCGAGAGGCTCCGCGCGCCCCCGTCGCCTATGGAGAGTCCGACCGTGCCGAATGCGGAGGTCACCTCGAAAACAGCGGGAAGATACTTGATATGTTCGAACTTCAGGACCAGCACGGACACCGCACATATCAGGAGCACTGCCAGCGTAATGCTCAGGAAGGACTTCGAAACAGCGTTGTACGAGATGCGCTTCCGGAACATGACCGTATCGCCCGCACCCCGCATGATGGCACAGAGGCTCGCGATCACGACCGCGAAGGTCGTGGTCTTTATGCCGCCGCCCGTGCTTCCGGGAGATGCCCCGATGAACATCAACAACATCGTGATAAAGTAGGTCTCGAACCTGAGCGATGCATAGTCGATCGTATTGAATCCGGCCGTACGCGCCGTCACAGAGCAAAAGTACGACGCAAGGACCTTGTCCGGCAGCGACATGCCCCCGAGCGTCCCTTCATTGTTGTGTTCGAAGACCAGGAACAGGAGCGTGCCGGCCACGAGCAGGGCCGCGGTCGTCGTAAGGACGATCTTGGTATGCGCCGTCACCTTGAAAAGGTCCTTCCGCCAGTACCCGTAGATGTCGCTCATCACAATGAACCCGATGCCGCCAACAATAATCAGCGTCGTGATCACGAGATTGACCACAAGGTCGCCGCGGTATTGGATGAGGTTGTCGGACAAAAGACTGAATCCCGCGTTGTTGAAGGCGGATACCGCATGGAATATCCCCAGGCATGCAGCCTGTCCCAAACCGGAATCCGGCAGGAATCTGATGGTCAGGACAAGGGCGCCCAGTGCTTCGATGACCATCGTAACGATGAGCACCACTTTGGTGAATTTCACGATGCCCTCGAGGGAAAGCACGTTCAGCGCTTCCTTCATGATGAGCCGTTCCGACAGTCCGATCTTCTTGCCGACGACCAGCGAGATAATGGTAGCAGAGGTCATGTAGCCAAGCCCTCCCAGCTGGATGAGGAGCAGGATGACCACCTTGCCGAAAAAGGTGAAGTCGTGCGGCGTGTCCTTTACGATAAGTCCGGTCACGCAGACGGCAGAGGTAGCTGTAAACAGGGCGTCAACCGCCGAGATACCGCTGACCGTTGCGAACGGCGTCATCAGCAGCAGCATCCCCGCAAGGATAAAGGAAAGAAATCCCAGGATCAGTATCTGCGGAGGGCTCACGTGTTTCATCTTATACCGATACCATTATAAACAAAAACAAAGCGAAGGAGTGCCCGAAAAACGCAACGGGCATCGATTCACATCTTTCT
>DKBO01000020.1 GCA_002448975.1 Nitrospiraceae bacterium UBA6898 | reverse complement strand
GATCCGCTGGGTATCAACCGCCGGACTCTGCAGGGTCCTGTTGTACAGACGCTTGAGCTCCTTGTTCACAAATCCGAGGTCAACAGAGACAAAGTGCCCCACCAGGACACTGTCCCGACAGAACTCGATGAACTCCGGCAGCAGGGTCTCGATGTCCGGACATACCGAGACCTCTTCAGGTGTTATCTCATGGATGAGTACGCTTCTGCCGGTCAGCGCGGTCTCAGGCCTGACCAACCGGTAGAAGTAGTCGCCAAGATGNNCACGAACCGGGCATCTTCGATCAGCAGACCGAGTAGGTCGTAGGAGTCCTTCAGTGCGTCCAGGGAGTCCTCCAGAGCCTTGCTCGGCACCCTGCGGGCCCCCTCCTGCCGCCGCCTGCCCCAAAAGATCTCCATTGCCAGCGTCATAGCGTCGTCCCCGGAAAGTACTGCTTTACCAAAGAGTCCTGTATCCGCGAGATGAGCTGGCAGACCTCCTTGAAGGTCTTCTTCTCAAGATTGCTCAGCTTGTCAGGGTTGATGAAGTTGTCCGGCTCAAGCCCCGCCTCGATTTGATCGTACTGGTGATGGATCCGCAGCAGGCTGAGAAATTCAAATGCCTGCTCAAGATCGTCGCCATGCTCGGCCATGGCCCCGGGCAGTCTCTTTAATGCCGCTATCCGGTCAAGGGTACCTACCTCGCTCACTCCGGCAGCAAGACTGTAAAGCCGCGCAATGTCCACCATCGGGGCGATGCATTTGTACTTGAGGTTCAGGGCGTCTTTGTGCTCACCGCTCTTTTCGACCACAAAGGTCCGGAAAAACCCCAGCGGCGGCCGAAGCTTGACCGCCATGTCGGCAAGGTTCCGCAAAAACATGTCCTCACCGCTTGCCAGCTGCGTAAGGTGCGCCCGTAGACGCTCCGCCAGAGTGATGTCTCCATGGATCGGCCGGAAATCAAACAGGATAGCCGAAAAGAGGATGGCATCGGTCGTCGGCGTCTTGATCCAGGTGCTGAAATACTCCTTCCAGACGCTCAGGGGCTGACGCCACATAGGGTTGCTCGCCATGTAGTTGCCCGGGCAGAGCGGAAATCCGCACTGCANNTTGTCCTGGTCGGTCTTGAAGGTCTGCTCTTTCCTGCCTTCACTGCCCATGACGATCCAACAGTACGGTACCGGCGGCTGCCCAAAGGTCCGCTCCGCTAACCAAAGGATCTTCTTGAGCATTCGGTCGTTGATTTCGCTGATGATCCGCGTGATGTTGCCTGCCTTTGCCCCCTCTTTCAGCAGGAGCCCCACAATCCGATTGATCTTCTGCGACGCCCCCACCAGACCATCAATCGTCTGCTGCGCCTCGATCTCCTTGGCCACCGATATCGGCGAGGTCCCCTGGATCATCATAAGGTCATGGTTGGTAATGATCCCCCGGAGCTTGCCCTCATCAACAACCAGCATGTGATGGATGTTGTAGCGCACCATCTTTAAAAGAGCCTCGAAACAGTAGTCCCGTATGTCAGTCCTGATCAGCGATACGCTCATGATCCGNNTCGCGGTCCGTTACGATCCCCACCGGCGCACCCTCGGCATCAACCAGCACCAGACAGCTGATACGCCTGCCCGACATCAGGGATGCCGCGTCCCTGATCGTTATGTCCTGCGATGCGGTAACAACATCAGGGTTGGCTATCTCGCCCACCGGCGTCGTAAACAGGAGCTTCTCTCCCCCGCCGTACAACAGGCTCCTGTCCCGCATCTCCTTGTAGGTCTTGTCAATGTACTTCGTCAGAAAGGTCTTGAAAAAGTACTCGGTGAAGTGCGGATTCGTGTCGATGAGCCGCTGGATCGTCCGCCGCTCAAACAGATAGCAGATCGTATCTTCAATCGCCGTGACATTGGCACGCGAGCGGTCCTGCCCCACCATCGACAACAACCCGAAGGAGTCCCCCTCGCTCCGGTAATCAATGATTATCTCCTCGCCCTGCTCCGGCTGGATATAGACCTTGACCCCGCCCTTCTTGATCACCCGCAGATAATCGCTGGGCTGCCCGTCCTGTTTCAGTATCATCGTGCCCTTGGGATAAAATTCTAGGGTCGCACCAGAGGCAAGCTCCCCCAAGGCCCCTTCCTCCAGAAACTGGAACGGCGGTATGCCCTTTAAAAACTCTATGGTGTCAGTTATGAGCAGGATGTAATCGTCTGGCAGGAAGACCGAGAAGAAGGAATGGGGGACTAAGGAATTCTGGACGGAATGATCCGGACTGCGTTAGCTTACCCATTCGCTCCTCTGCCAGGCTCCACTAAATTGACCTCCGATGAAATCGGCTGTTTAATCAACTACAAGAAATATGCCAAACCCATACTTCCTCGAACGTCGTGCCAGTAGAGGAATGTCTTGCCTAAGCTATTGATAAATAGAAAGAAAAGTTATTAAAAAAAGTGTACGCCTGGGGACTGGCCGCGCCAGTTTCTGGCTGAGTAAGGCAGTTATTAACCTTTTGTAACGTGTATTACAAAAAGTAACATATCAGGGGGAATAAAGGGGATTGCCCGCGAAGGAAAGGAGCGAAAAGGCGGCGACAAGGAAGCGGTCAGTGCCGCGGGATTCCCCACTTTTTCCGTTTTTCCCAGAGGGATTTTCTCGTTATGCCGAGGAAGTCTGCTAGCCGCTGTTCGTTGTATTTCCCCTGATACGTAAGGATGAATTCCTTGGTATAGTCTTCGATGGAGAGCATCTTTACAACCTCCTTCACCCTGAAAGAGTTTACGGCCCGAATACCTTCCGGAAGATGGCTGATAGTTACGAGCGGAGCATCAGCCAGGAGCACGGCGCGCTCGATAATATTCTGCAGCTCACGGACATTGCCAGGCCAGCGGTAACTCAGCAGGACTTTTTTCACGTCGTCGTCGTACCCCTCTACGTGCTTTCCGATCTGATGGGCAAATTTATGCATAAAATGCTCAGCAAGGACAATAATATCTTCGACCCTGTCCCGGAGCGGCGGCAGAACGAACCGTACCACATTGATCCGATAGAATAGATCTTCACGAAAACTGCCCTCGGAAACAGCAGAATCGATATCGCGGTTTGTTGCGGTAATGAAACGGATATCCACTTTCCTGCTCTGCACGCTGCCGAGCGGCCGGATTTCGCGATCGTCAATAACGCGAAGCAGTTTCGCCTGAAGCTGGGCGCCGAGATCGCCTATTTCGTCAAGAAAGAGCGTCCCTCCATCAGCCTCCTCAAAGAGACCACGCTTGTTCTGAAAGGCTCCGCTGAATGCCCCTCTGACATAACCGAAGAATTCCGACTCAAGAAGATTCTCGGGGATGGCGCTGCAGTTAATGGGAATGAACGGGCAGTCTCTCCGTGAACTGTTATAATGGATCGCCCGTGCGAAAAGCTCTTTCCCTGTACCGGTCTCCCCGAGTATGATGACATTACTTTTCGAATCTGCGATCTTCTTTACCTCGGCAATCAGGGACGTTATGGCGGGGCTCTCCCCTATGATCTGTTCAAAATTGTACCGCTCCTCGATCTGTTTTTTCAGTATCTGGTTTTCAGACCTGAGCGCCCGCTCGCGAAAGGCGTTCTTTACGATGCGCTTCACTTCCTCATGAATCACCGGCTTGATGATGTAATCGTATGCGCCGCCGCGCAGAGCGTCGATGGCGGTCTCGAGAGATGCAAAGGCTGTCATGACAATGATCAGTTGGTCTGGAGAAATTTCCTTGATCTTCTTGAGGAGTTCGATGCCGTCGATACCAGGGAGCATGATGTCAGTCAAAATAAGGTCGTACGACCGTTCAGCTATCGTCTTGAGCGCCGCCTCAGCATCGGCGACGGTATCCACCTCATATCCCTCGCGCACAAAAACGCGCTTCAGAGACTCCCTGAGGGTCTGTTCATCTTCTACGAGAAGAAGATTTTCCGCCATGCGTTACTGCCGTCTTCTGCACTTAAAGGCTCGACGGCCCTCATAGCACAAGCTTCGAGTCGCTGCTCACGACGAAAAGGCATAGTACCGGAGCCAGACATACACCGTAGAGATGGCGACCGTCAGGATCATGATCGGCATGCCGTATGCCATGAACTTCATGAACGAAATCCGTTTCCCCGCCTTTTCCGACATACCGACTACTATGACGTTTGCCGAAGCACCGATCGCCGAACCGTTGCCTCCCAGGCATGCTCCCAGCGCCAGTGACCACCAGAGCGGCATCAGGTCGGCATGCTGCAGAAGCGCAAGACCGGTCTCGTTCGGCCATATCTGCCTGGCCATATCAATAATGAGCGGGTTCATGGTCGCCACATAGGGAATATTGTCCACAATGGCAGAGGCAAATGCGGAAAACCACATCACCACCATCGAGGTGGCTAAGAGATTGCCCTGGGTCAGCGCCAGCACCTGTATTGACATCCACTTGATGAGCCCTACCTTCACCACCCCGCCGACGATCACGAAGAGCCCCATGAAAAAGAAGATGGTCGGCCATTCGACCTCTGCAAGGATATGATGCGGTTCATGGGTGCCGGACAACAGAAGCAGCAGCCCCGCCCCGAACAGCGCTACGGTCGCCGGCTGAAAATGCAGCATACCGTGCAGGACAAATCCGGTCAATACCATGGCCAGGACGATCAGGGACTTCTTCAGCATGACCGGATCCTTGATCGCCTCCCGTTCGTTCATCTGCATGATGCGCTGCTTGAGTTCGTCCCGCGTCCTGAGCTTTCTGCCCCAGATGAACTTGATCGCAAAAAGATAGAAGATCATCATCACGACCACGATCGGAGTAAGGTGGTAGATAAAGGCCATGAAGTCAAGATGTGCCTTCGAGGCTATCATGATGTTGGGCGGGTCGCCGATGAGTGTCGCCGTGCCCCCGATGTTCGACGCCAGGGCGCAGGATATGAGGTACGGGATCGGGTCCACCTCGAGCGCATCCGCAATGAGCAGGGTCACCGGCGTGATGAGCAGCACCGTCGTCACGTTGTCGAGCAGCGCGCTCAGCACGGCGGTCACAACAGCGAAGATCGCCATGATCCGGAAGGGCTCGCCCTTTCCCCATTTGGCGCTCTTGATCGCAATGTACTCAAAGATGCCCGTCGGCCGCATCAGGTTGATGATGATCATCATCGAAATAAGCAGGAAGATGACGTTCCAGTCAATGCCGAACTCCTCCAGATGAAATGCCTCGTGCTGCTGGAGGATCTTCAGAACCAGCATCAGGGACGCCCCCATGATCGCAACAATCGTCTTGTGGATCTTTTCCGAGACGATCACAGCATAGGCAAGAACAAAGATCACCGTGGCCGTCCAGAATGTTACGTCCATCACGAACGGCTGTGCCGCTGCTTCATGGGTCATCTGTGCCTCTTCCCGGGCTCGTCAAGCATGGATTTGGTTATGACAAAAAAGACGTCCCTCTCATACAGCATGCCAGCCACCTTGCCATCCTTGTCCAATACGATGAGCCGTTTGACATCCTTTTTCAGCATGTGGTCGACACATTCCATGAGAGGTGCGTCCTCAGGAACGGTCACGACCTGTTTCGTCATCACGGACTCCACGCTCTTGCCGGATACCTTCTTGGCCAGTGACTCCACCATGCCGTCCCAGGTGAAGTCGCCGAGGTCCATCAAGGACATGTAGGAGGGAAATACTGCCTTGAGAATGTCGCCCATGGAGAGCAGTCCAACCAGTTTTCCGCAGTCGTCCAGAACCGGCAGACCTTTTACGCCGATCCGCAGTTCATCTCTTCTGGCGCTTTTCAGTTTGTTGACCGCTTCCTTCAGGGTGTTCGACGGCTTGAGAAATTCATGGAGCGGAATCATAAGGTCCCCTGCTTTCATCTCATAACCTTTCTTTATGTTAGAATGATTGCCGTACTCAGCCCATTACCGGGATGCTGATCGTAAACGTAGAACCCTCATTTCGGGCGCTTTTGACGGATATGCTACCATGATGCTCCTTGATTATGCCATAACAAATGCTCAGGCCGAGACCGGTTCCCTTGCCATGCGGTTTTGTAGTGAAAAATGGGTCAAATATCCGGTCAATCACCTCAGGTTCTATGCCGGACCCAGTATCACCGAAGCGGATCTCTACCGAAGTTCCCATACGTTCGATACTGATGCTGAGACTTCCACCATGAGGCATGGCATCGAGAGCATTCAACATGATATTCAGAAAGACCTGTTGCATCTTGTCAGGATTGATGTACATATCGGGAATATCGGATATCATGGTCTTGAACTGGATATTTCTGAACCGTTTGTCATATTTGACCAGATTCAGCGTTCGCTCAAGGATATCCGGCATACTGCAGAGCATCTTGTCTGACGCCGAAACGCGCGCGAAATCACCCAAGCTCCTGACGATCCTCACGATCCTGTCGATATGGGTATTGATCGTCACCAGGGAGTCATGCAGGAACAGGCTGTCTTCACAACTCCCCCCGTTCAGCGACCGTAATTCCTGGACGAGAGAAGAGATCGATGCAAGGGGATTACCGATCTCGTGAGATATCCCGGCTGTTAGTTTGCCGAGTCCGGCAAGCTTCGAGGTCTGCAATAGCTGTTCTTCCATCTTCATCTTTTCCGTTATGTCCTCAATGATGACAACATGACCTCCCGCCGGGTCCTTGAACGGGCTGATATTCACCTTGAAGGACTGGTGTGCCAGCGTCTTGACGATCGCTTCCCGCTGATCCCTGGCTATCATCATCTGCCGTGTTACCCACGAGAGGATATCGGTGATCTTGCGGTCAGCGACAGCTTCACGCTTTTGCTGCGTGAGCGATTCCATTTCGCGGTTCCAGTATTTTATGCGCAGCGACGAATCAACCGTAATAATGCCGACCGGCGCGCTTTCGATGATATTCTCGCTGAAATTTTTCAGGTATGAGAGGTCGCGATTCGCCTCGGCCAGTTCCTGCCGGGACAGGCGAAGGGTATCGGCCATATGCTTGATCGATTGAGAAAGGTCTCCCCGCTCCTTCTCCGTCAGCGTCAACTTGTCTTCCAGAATGATGGTTGCGATGGATGTACCAAGCACCCCCGAGAGAATTCTCTCCGCCTCATTCCTCAAGCGGAGGAGGTCTTGGCGGGATATCGTGTCCTCAGAGAGACTGTTGTTAACAAGAAAGCTTCTCACAAAGGCATGCGCCTCCCTCTCTCCTATGTACATCGCCAGAATCTCCTCGATCTGATCGATGCTGTAGGTGCTGCCATATTCGGGGATACCGGGGGCATAGGAATCGACGAACTTCAGGGCCTGCCGCTCCTCCTCTTCCGACTGCCCCGTGAGCAGCGAGAATCCAACATAGAAGAGCAGGTTGAAAAACAGCCCCCAGAACAGAGAATGGCTCCACTTGTCCATACCGCTGAGGCCAAAGAGCGCATGAGGGTTGAATATCTTTGAATGCAGCACTTCGTAAAAAATACCCTGCTCCTCCAGAATTCCCGATTTTATAAGAGCCGGCATGAGGAGCGTGTAAAACCAGATCAGGAATCCGGCGACAATGCCGGCTGCTGCACCACGTTTATTTCCCCGCTTCCAGTAAAGACCGAGGAGTATGGCTGGTGCAAAAATCGTCACCGCCTCGAATGACTTAAGGCCGATATCCACCAGCGTATAGAATTCCCCGACAGAAGTAGCAAAAAAATATCCCAAGGCTATGCAGCCCATGATAACCAGCCGCTTGATATTGATGATAAAAATCGGATAAATGACCTCAAAGAGCTTCATCTCACTGAACCGGTAGACCGTCGGCATGATCAGGTTGTTCATAACCATATTGCTCAGCGCAATGGATTCCACAATGATCATGCCCGTAGCGGCTGAGAACCCTCCGATGAAGACAAAGAGGGAAAGGAACTGTCGCCCCTGCTTCAGGGGTATCGTTAAGACGAAACTGTCGGCTGTTTTGGGATCGCCTCCGAGGAGCAACCCACCGAACGCCACGGGTATCACAAAGACATTTATCAAAAAAAGATAGAGCGGAAAAAGCCACATGGCCTTTGCCACATGATTCTGATCGGAATTCTCTACAACGGCGACATGGAACTGCCGGGGAAGGAACATCACGGCCATCATCGAAAGGAATAGGAGAGATGTCCATTCACTGAAGCTTACCCGCGTACCGCTCCCGAGATAGAGCAATTCCCCGAATGCAGACGCCTTGATTCTCGAGAAAATATCTCCAAACCCATCGAACAGACCGTAGGTAACGAAGACCCCGACGGCCAGAAACGCAACCAGCTTGACAAGCGACTCGAATGCGATCGCAAAGATCAGGCCTTCATGTCGTTCCGACGCATCCAACTTTCTCGCGCCGAAAATGATTGCGAATACGCCGAGTGCAAGTGTTATCAACCATCCCGCAGTCGCCGTACCACGCTCCTCACCGACCATAATGGTGAATGTGCTCATGATCGCCTTGATCTGGAGCCCGAGATACGGCGTTATGCCGACAACCGTGACGATAGTGACCAGCGCCGAAAGAAAAAGCGAATTTCCGTATCTCGANNGACGTGGCTGCCTTGCCCACACTCCCGTAGAATGTCCAGGATGTGCAATATACGGCAAGGGAAAGCGAGTAGACATAGGGGTTAGAAACGAGACTTTTTCCTGCCCGTTCACGATGCTCTGCAATATAGGCGATCAGAAAGAGCAGGCTGAGATAGGCAAAGCTGAAAAAGAAAAGGGTCCAGCCCTTAAACATCCCTGTCCCCGCCGCTGCTGTTGAGAAACGAAACTACGAGGAAAACGGTCACAATAAAGAGCCCCCAGACGGCAAAAAAATACCCGGGCAGCACCATATTGAAGATATCGAGAAAAGGCCAGTTAAAAAGAAGGAAGCCGATAAAAAAGAG
>DKBO01000093.1 GCA_002448975.1 Nitrospiraceae bacterium UBA6898 | reverse complement strand
TTGGGCATGAGCGCGAAGGCAAAGATCGTCAGGAACTCTGCTGCAATGGTCTCTGATTGTCCGGTAAATTTTGCAGGGGCAAGCAGCCAACCCTGACATATAAACACTGCAAGCATCAGAATCACGGAGCAGACAAGCCCGAAAAGGAGGGACTGCCGAACCGCCTGCAGGGCCCCAGGCTCGTCACCCGAACCGACTGCACGCGATACCATGGCCACCGTGCCAATGCCGATAGCGTTCGCGACAATAATGATGAAGAAGTAAAGCTGACCGACAAAACCCACAACGGCCTGGACCTCAGGCCCGAGATAGCCGGCAACATAGACGTCTGTGAGGCCGACAAAAAAGTTGAGCAGCATGACAAGGAGCATGGGCCATGACATCTGCCAGATGTTTTTCCACAGGCTGCCCGACGTGAAAGCCGCGGTTATATTTCGGTCAGAGAGGGATGACATCGAATTCCGGAGGGCGTGACCTGAAAACGCTCTTGATGGTTGGCACGGGAAAATGGATCAGGGAACTGCAAATCGCCGCACAATTTCAGACAGGGAATTCTTATTCCTTGTCTTCCCTTCCGGTATCTCCAGGCTGCGAAATATCCTTTGCCGGTTGATCTTCCTTCTTCACGCAGCACTCCTGCTTTTCCGTGCAGTCCAGAAAAGCGCCGACCTCGGCATACTCGTCAGCTGCACACGCATCCCGGCACATACCTCCAACCATTGCGCATTCCTCTCCGCCAAAGACCATGGCAGGAAGCAGCAAGAGCAGACATAGGGAAAATATCGTTCTCCGTAGTGTCATGGGATCAATCCTTTCTTTTTTTTCTGACAAAGGCAATACGGTCCATCGGAATGACTACCCAACCGGATTCCGACTCCAGATGGACTTCATACTCGTTGATCTCCACAAGCTTGCCTTCATACACAGCCTCGACGGTACCAACTTCCACCACGGTTCCGACCAGGTCGATCATTTGTCACCTCTCCTCGCCTTCGAACTCTGGAGATTATGCACTATTTCCGCGCCAATTAAAAAGATGCTCGAGGAGTAGAACATCCAGAGGAGGAACATCACGAAGGCGGTGAGAGACCCGTAGATCTTCCCGAAGTGTGCAACTGAGCTCACATACCAGGTAAAGGCATGTTTTGCGAGCTCGAGAAGGATGGCGGCAAAAAAAGCACCTTTCAGTGCATGCATTGCCGATATGCGTGTCTTCGGGACGAGCACGTACAGAAGCATGATCAGGAACATGACCAGTACAAAGGGCAGCACGAACCGCAGGAAGAATTTCGTTATTATCCCGATCCTGAGCATAGGCATAACATGCCCGAGGGTCCCGAGAAGCGGAACGAGCGAAGCGACGGCAAATGTTGTGGTCAGGAGCGCGAAGACCAGGGCCACGACCGCAAGAGATACCAGCAGGGAAAAGATGACATGCCGCTGCTTGGTTATTTTGAATATGGCGTTGAGGGACGTCTCAATGGACGCAAAGACCTGATAGGACAAGAGACCATACAGGGCCAGACTCACCTTTCCCAACCCGTGGTATGAGATGATCTTGGCGAGATCATTGGTGATTTCGTGGGTCGCAACGGGGAAAAAATTAGTGATCTTGGCGAGAAAAAACTTGTAGAATTCCGGATACTCACCGAGAAAATGGCCGAATATCGTGATCAGAAAAATACAGAGCGGGACGATCGCCATCATGGTGAAATAGGACATCGACCCCGCGAGCATAAGGCCGTTATCGCGATAAAAATCGACACAACTCCTGAGGATGAGCCTCAGTGTTTTCACCGTCGCCCGTCCCGTTGCTTTGGCCGTATATGAATTCGCAGCGGCGTCCCCCTGAACCCAAAATACTCCCTCAGTTTCCGTTCCAGAAACCGGAGATGCGATTCCTTAACCGCGTTCTTGAAGTTGGAGAAAATAACAAACGTGGGGGGGGCCTGACTGACCTGGGTCATGTAATACATCTTCACTGCCTTGCCCCGGTAGAGCGGGAGCGAGAGACGCGAGATGACATCCCGGAAAAAACGGTTCAGTTCCCCCGTCGGAATCCGCTTTGTCCGCTCTCTGATCACGTCGTCGATAAGGGGAAATACCTTGGTTATCCGTCTTCGGGAAGACCCGGATATGGTGAGCGCAGGTGCATACTCTGAGAACCAGATCTTCCGATAGAGTTCCGGCAGCACCTGTCTGAATGTCTCTTCAGGCTCAGGGACAAGGTCCCACTTGTTCAGGAGGAATATGACCCCCTTGCCGTACTCTTTGACAATTCCGGCTATCTTCTGGTCCTGCTCGGTAATGCCTTCTGACATGTCGAGCACGACCAGTGCGACATCGCACCGTTCAATGCTCCGGACAGCCCTTACCATGGAGAACCGCTCGATCGAATATCCGATCTTACCTTTCTTTCTTAACCCTGCCGTGTCAATAATCACATAATGCTTCCCGTGATAGGCACAGATACTGTCGATCGCGTCACGCGTAGTTCCTGCGACAGGGCTGACCACCATGCGCTTTTTCCCCGTGAGTGCATTGACCAGCGTGGACTTTCCCACGTTCGGCCTGCCCACGACAGCGATCATGGGATATGCCACCTTCTCCTCATGATAGTCAGGCAACAGTTCGCCCAGCTTTTCCATGAACTCCTCATATCCATACCCTGTTGCAGCTGAAACCGGGAATATGTCCTCAGTGCCGATATGGAAGAACTCGTAGATCCTGTCTTCGCGCGTTGGGGCATCTATCTTGTTCACTGCCCAGAGAACCTTCTTGCCTGATACGCGAAGAAGTCTGGCCAGTTCCATGTCTGCAGGAGTAAGCCCGTCCTTGCCGTCAAGAAGATGGATTATGATATCCCCTTCTTCAATGGCAAAAAGCGCCTGCTCTTTTGCCTGGGCAAAGATGTCCTCGGGAGGGTCAAGGTAAAAGCCGCCGGTATCGACAAGTATGAATGCCTTGCCTTCCCACGCAGTGTCGAGATAGTTTCTATCGCGGGTAACTCCCGGAATATCTTCGACAATAGCAGCGTGGGTACCGGTCATCCGGTTGAAGAGGGTTGATTTGCCCACATTCGGCCTGCCAACGATCACCACGAGTGGTTTTGACATAAGGTATTCATTTTACACTAAAAAGCTTCAGGAAGGGACTTCTTTCGCCGTTATTTTGAGCTATTTCACGCATTGTGGTGAAATGGCTCAAAATAAGGTCTCCAACAATGCCTAAAGGCCTTATGTTATACTATGTTGTGCGTTTCTTTGGGCATAATTTTTGCTAGTAAAATAATGACTATGGTAATAAAAACTAAAATTATCACGATCATCTCCCTCACCATCATCATCGCCGTGGGGATTACCACTGCATTTGTTCTCAAGATCCAGAACGATAAGCTGAAAGAAGTGAAGATAGCTGATACCCTCTTTCTTGCCGACATCATCGAGCGCACCATCGATAATGCAATGAAAGAGGGCAAAACCGAAGATGTACAGAAAATCGTTGAAAACATAGGGAAAAACAGGGAAATCGTTCATCTGCGCATACTCTCCCAGGATGGTAGGATCCTCAAATCGGCAAATATCTCGGAAATCGGCATCAAGTCTCCGGATTATCTGACCCTCTCCACCCGCGAACCCCAGGAGATGCCATCGATCAGTAATATGTCGGTAACCTACTTCAAGAATATCGAAAACCGCCAGGAATGCCACGGATGCCACGGTGAGAAAGATATGATAAACGGGGTGATCCAGGTCAAACTGGACATATCTCGGGGTTTCGCGACCATGTTGGCGGTCAAGAGAACTCTTGTCGTCTCCAGCATCCTTATGGTCCTCACCGTATCTGTCATCCTCAGCCTGCTCTTTACGCGCTTTGTCATAACACCTCTCAATGGCCTTCTCACCGCCATTCGAGAGGTCGAGTCCGGCAACTGGTCTGCTTCGGTCAAAAATATCACAAAAGATGAACTGGGCAAAATCGGATCAGCATTCAACACCATGATAGATGAGGTGAACAAACTCTATAAGAAGAGCTTATCAAAGGAACGGGAGCTTTCGAAGATCAAAATGGACCTCGAACACAAGAACAAGGTTGAGGAACTAAACGAACAGCTGGAGTTCAGGCTGAAAGAGCTCGAGACGGCAAACAGGGCGATCAGCACGCTGTCCCGCGAAGTGAAAGGGAAGAACAAGGATCTCGAACAGGCAATTGAGCGGCTCAAGAAGATGAATCACATCGGACGCCTTCTCACGTCGATCATCGAGACCGAAGAGATCATGAAAATCATCACGCGCACCGGCGCTGACCTGTTCAATATCGACACCTCTCTGCTGCATGTTACCCAGCCCGGCAAAGACCCCCTTATTATCCAGTACCGTCGGGGCCTCGGCATTGAGACGCTGACGGAATTGCCCCCCGGATTTGAGGCCCACTACGCGGACATCATTCAACAGGCGAAACCCGTGATCGTCCACCATGAAGCGTCCCTCCTGTATTATATCGGCGTCCCGCTCAGGATAAAGGGTCAGGCCATCGGAGCATTGATCATGGAGACCGGGACCGAGGGAACAAGGCTTGATGATGATGACATGGAGTTGCTGACGACTCTCTCAAATCAGGCCATTGTTGCCATTGAAAATGCCTCGCTCTATGAGAGCGTAAAGCGAAATTATTTTTCTACGATCCAGTCGCTGGTCAACGCACTGGAGGCTAGTGATATCTATACGCGTGGTCATTCCGAAAGGGTCAAGTATCTCACGCTTGAACTAGGCCGTTTTATCGGCCTTGACTTCAAGGAACTTGAGCTCCTTGAACATGCGGCAATCCTTCACGACATCGGCAAGATCGGGATTGAAAGCTTCATCCTGCAGAAACAGGGCAAACTTACCCCTAAGGAGTATGGGCTGATCCAGTCTCACCCTCTCATCGGCGAGGAGATCCTCGGGCCTATTGACACGCTTGAAGTGGTCCGTCAGACCATTCTTCAGCACCATGAACGATATGACGGAAAGGGTTATCCCTACGGCTTACGCGCGGAAGAACTGTCTTTCAAGGCGCGGATACTGTCCGTCGCTGACTCGTTCGATGCGATGATGTCCGCGAGACCCTATCGCAAGGCGTTGTCTCTTTATGATATCAAGGAAGAACTGATCGTAAATGCCGGCACCCAGTTCGACCCCTATGTGGTCGAATCATTCATCGAGATGCTCAATCTCAAGGGAGAGGCAATGCTCGCATCGGCCGGATATCTCCGCCTGCCCGTCGTTTCCTGACCGCTGCCCTCCACCGTATTCATACCCCTATCGGCTTTGCTTCTTCAGCGCAGACCTTTTTCAGTATCTTGATAAGGCGCAGATTATGCTCATGCCGCATGATCGAGATCCTGAGGAGTGCGGGTTCTGAGCCATCCTGTCGCTCATAGAGTTCTGCTGCAAGACCGGCCTTGCGTGCCATGCGGACAACCGAAGTCATGCAGGGATGATGTGTAAAAAGAAGCACGTTGCTGTCTGAACCGTACAGGCCGATCCCCGGTATTCCGGCGACCGCCTGCTGCAGACGCCTCCTTTCACCCTCCATGAATGCACTGGTCGACCATCTGAAAGCCTTGTCCTTCATGGCAGTCTGCGCCGCCACGAGAGCAGGGAGATGTAATTCCCCGTGAATACTTTCTCTCAGTGCGGCAATGACCGACGACGTCGAGGCGGCAACGGCGAGCTCCAGACCCGCAAGCCCATAATAGCAGGCAGTTGTCCGCAGGACAATGAGGTTACCCGTATTGCGCACGCGCCCCATAAGGCTGTTCTGCTGCGTGAATTCGATAAGAGATTCGTCAATGACCAGCATGCAGGTGCCGTCCGAAAGTCTTTCAATCGCTTCAAAGAGTTTCCCCTCATCCATGACCTTGCCGGTGATCCTGTTCGGACTGGCCATATAGGCCAGATCAAACCTGCTGATTTTCTCCCCTAGCACTGACAGATCCGGCATATATCCTGCCTCGTCTCTCCCCTCAAGAAATTCAATCCGCGCACCGGCAGAACGGGCAGCATCCCGATACAGGCTGACGGCAGGTCCAATAATGAGCACATTTCTCGCTTTCAGCGCCTGTGGGATGGCATAGACCAGTTCCTTCAGGGAATTGGTAAACAAAAAACTGTCGTGGCCAAGGCCATAGCGCGAGCACAGCAAACGTGCAAGGCGCTCCTGCGCATCGCCGGATCCGCGGTTGATATCCTTTATGGCCTTTCGGATCGCCGCCTTCACCTTCCGCGAAGGCCCGAGGGGGGATATCCCGATGTCATATGGCTTCATGAGACAGTTTACCTCCTCATACCCATTACGGCTGCGGAATTCTCCCTGCCGCAATGACGTCACGCGATCTCATGCAGGGACAGGACACAGGGGAGACCGGAGACCATGATCGTGCTGCATACCTTTTATTCATCTCAGGCTTTATACCAGCGGCTGAAAAAGGACCGTGCGTTCCTAGGAAACCTCAAAGATGAATTCGATCTCAACCGGCGAGTCCATAGGCAGGACATCCACACCGACTGCAGCACGGGCATGCTGGCCGGCATCTCCAAATACCGCAAAAAGGAGATCCGATGCCCCGTTGACAACCTTCGGCTGATCCGTAAAATCACGGGCAGATGCCACAAAGCCCGTAACCTTGACGCACCGCTTCACGTTATCCAGGCTGCCCACGGCAGATTTGAGCACCGCAAGGCCATTGATGGCGGCTGTTCTCGCTGCCTGCGCTGCCTCGATAAGCGAAACCTTCTCACCCACCCTGCCGGAGGGATTGATCTTGCCGTTGACAAAGGGAAGCATACCGCTCAGAAAGACCAGGCTTCCTGTCTGAACGAACGGGACATAGGAACCGAGAGGTTTCGGCAGATCAGGGAGCAAAATCCCCAGTTCTTGCAGTCTCGCCTCCGGCTTCATGTCCATCTCCGCGCCTCCACCTAATATTTTGCGTCTGCGAAATCAACCCAGCCGCCTGCCTCGACAAGGGCTTTATCGAATTTCGCAATCCGGTATGGCACGGTATCCCTGCCTCTGCGGGAAATGATCGTCAGGGTGTCATTCCTGAAGTCCGGGGTGATCTCTGCAGTACCGTCATTGTGCCTGAAGAGGCTGCTGATAGCGTCTTCCGGAAGTTCAATGGCAAGCATGCCGCAGTTGAACATATTCTGCCGGAAGATACGCGCAAAGCTAGATGCAATGACCACATTGATGTCATTCATCTCGAAGACCCATGGCGCATGCTCGCGCGAGGAGCCGCACCCGAAGTTGGCCCGCGTAACGACCACGCGTGCATTGCGACTTTCCGGAGCCTGCGGATCAAAACCCTTCAGGTCCTCAAGCATGTGGGGTTTCAATGCCTCCTTGGTTATCTCGGTCAGATATTTTGCCGGTATTATCTCATCCGTATTGATATCTGACCTGTCGAGAAAGAGGACCTTGCCTCCAAATGCCTTCATCGCAGTTTCTCCTTCCGGTAGTGGCGCGGGTCTGTTATCTTTCCCTCAAGAGCAGTCACGGCCGCAACCGCAGGGCTCATCAGATGCACCATGCCGCCCTTGCCCATCCTGCCGTTGAAGTTCCTGTTCGTTGTTGACGCGCAGACCTCTCCGGGAGCCAGCACGCCATTGCTCATTCCCAGACAGGCGCCGCAGGTCGGATTGGTGACGCAGAAGCCTGCATCCATGAAGATCCTGATAATCCCCAGCCTGTCTGCGTCCCTGAATATCTTCGGCGTTGCAGGTGAGACAATCCCCCGGACTGACGGAGCTATGGTTTTACCCTTAAGATACTGAGCGGCAATCCGAAGATCCTCGAGACGGCCGTTTGTACAGGAACCGATGTAGACCTGGTCAACGGGTGTGCCGGCCATTTCGGATACCCCCTTTACCTCGTCCGGTTTGTAGCCACTGGTGACCTGGGGTTCCATGCCGGTCACGTCAATGTCAACGACCTTGACATATGAGCACCCCCTGTCAGACCACCATTTCCTGAAATCGCGACGCGCGGCCTTCTTGTCAGGGTATTCAGATGATATGAACGGCCAGAGATACGCTACGGTTACCCCGTCGGGCATGCAGATGCCGGAAGTGCCTCCCGCCTCGATCGCCATATTGCAGAGCGTCATCCTGCTTTCCATGGACATTTTCCTGACTACTTCTCCCTGGAACTCGATCACGCAGTCAGTTGCGCCCTTCACCGTCAGTTCCCTGATGATCCTCAGGATGATGTCCTTTGCATATACGCCTTCGGGCACGGTGCCGTTCACATTGATCCTGATGGTCTTGGGCTCACGGAAGGCACACACACCCTTGAGAATGCCGACCTCCAGGTCTGTCGTACCCACACCTGCGGCAAAGGCACCAAATGCACCGTGCGTACAGGTATGGGAGTCTCCCATAATGACCGTGTATCCCGGTCTGATGAATCCTTGCTCAGGAAAAAGTACATGACAGACACCATTTCTGCCTATATCGAAAAAGTCCTTTATCTGATGGCGATGTGCCCAGTCGCGGAGGATCTTGCCCTGCTGGGCTGTCTTGGTATCCTTTGCCGGGGTGACATGATCAATCACGACCTTTATCTTGTTGGGATCGAACACCCTGTCCTTGCCCCGCGCAACAAGATCATTGATCGCGATCGGTGTGGTGATCTCGTGACACATTACCACATCGATATCAAGCACCTTCGTTCCAGGGAACGGCTCATCCCTCAGATGGGATTTGAATATCTTTTCAGCCAGTGTCAGCGCCATAGGTCTTTCCTTTCCGAATCCCGGACCTTCAGTACGAAATACTCTTTAAAATATCATAGATGCGAAATTTTATAAAGAACCACCCATGGCCGCATAATTCAGACCACGGGCACCGGTCAGTATGCTACACTCTTGTCATGCTCGATGCATTTTATCTACTCTTCCCGGTATCCGGCGTAAAAACCTATTTTTTTCTGCCGCCGCTGGTAGCTATGGCCATCTCCTTCTTCACCTCAATGGGGGGCCTGTCCGGGGCATTTCTGCTGCTTCCCTTTCAGATGAGCGTTCTCGGCTTTACCAGCCCTTCGGTCAGCTCTACAAACCTGGTATTTAATATTGTTGCAATCCCCGGCGGCGTCTACCGGTATATGCGGGAGGGGCGGATGGCATGGCCGCTCACCGCGGTCATCGTTCTCGGAACCCTTCCCGGCGTATTCCTCGGCTATTATCTTCGGGTGGTCTATCTGCCTGATCCACGGAGATTTAAGCTCTTCGTCGGTTTGGTTCTTCTTTACGTAGCTGCGAGGCTGATCTCCAATGCCTGGGTAAACATCTTCCGGGACCGAAATCTGCAAAGACCGGAACAACAGGGGGCGGGAAATCAGATGGCATATGCAACCGTACAGACAGTAGTCGTCAGTCCGCTGAAAGTCGAATATGAGTTCCTGGGCGAACGATATGCATTCAGTACCGTGGGCATGTTTTTGCTTGCCCTTGTCGTCGGTGCCATCGGCGGCATATACGGAATCGGCGGCGGCGCCATCATAGCCCCTTTCTGCATCGCCGTATTCGGCCTCCCGGTATACACCGTGGCGGGAGCAACGCTCATGGGGACATTTCTCACCTCGGTCGCGGGCATCTCCTTTTACAGCCTCGTCCCCCTTCGCGGGGGAGCTGCGGCCTCTCCGGACTGGCTGCTCGGGACTCTCTTCGGCATCGGCGGTCTTGCCGGCATGTATCTCGGCGCCCGGGCCCAGAAGCATATCCCCCAAAAGGTCATCTCGGCGCTGCTCGGCCTCGTCATACTCTTTCTGGCAGTCGCCTATATCTCCCAATATTTCAGTACCGCCCCTCACGGGCGGTACTGATAACCGCCGGTTTCGGACTGACCGCCTGCTATGCTATGATTTTTTATGATTCAGCATTTTCATATATCGCCCGGGGCAAGCGGGATTGTCCGTCGCCAGCCCTTTTTCATATGACATGAGATTTCTCCTTCTCAGGCACAAGCTGTTTCTTGCCATGGCAGCCGTCATCATCGTATTTTCGATCGTTCTGGTAGTCCTCATGGAAGTGTATGTAGAGAAGATGATCACTGCTGAAGCAGTCGAAGACGGGAAAGCCATTTCCACGGAATTGGCACTGCATACAGCCGCGCTCATGCGGAATGACGACCTGGCCGCATTCGATCTGTTCGTCCAAGAAATGATGAAGGCAAACAGTGAAATCGCCTATGTTTTCATCAGGAAGGGCGGTCAGACCGTCTTCAGCTCCTTCCGTTCCGCTGTACCCC
>DKBO01000195.1 GCA_002448975.1 Nitrospiraceae bacterium UBA6898 | reverse complement strand
CCTTTCAGAGGGTTTACTCTTTTCGGAGGATTAGTTCATACACGGAATGCCTGTAACACATCCCTTAGCCTAATCCCTTGACCTATTTTCTTCCTGTTCTCACCTCCTTCTCCCCATAACATCGGTTCTCGTGCATGAGACCGTGCTGTTTTGTTAGTTATAGGTTAGCTGAAAGGCGCTCACCCCTCTGCGGGCGCCCTGCGTAACATACAGCCTGTCTTTGCGGTCAACGGCGAGATCGCTCGGCACGATCAGACTGCCCGGATGCAGACCGCGATAGCCGAACTGCAAGACATAACTCTGCGTTTCATCAAATACGATGATCGCGGACTTCAGTTTGTCGGCAACCAGGTAATTTCCTTTGTGGTCACGCACAACACCGGCAATGATATTGAACTTTCCGGGCGCTCCACCCGCCTTGCCAAAAGAGATAGCCGACTTCGTTCCCGTGCTCACTTGATACACCTTGAAGAGGACGGTTATGGTGTAGACCAGATTTTCCTGATCATCTACGCTGAATCCACCGAGTTCGAGTACCATCTTCTCCCGCTCCTCGGGAGTGAGTTCGACATACTTTTCCAGGTCATATGCATCCTGGAAACGGCCTTCCGCGTCAATGGCGACCACCTTGAGCCCCAAGGTGGAAGCGAGATAGATTCTGCCGTTTCTGCAGGCAAGCCGGTTCGGATGAAAAGGCAAAAATTCGGCAGGCAGGTTCGTTACCGTCACCTGCCCGGTAAGATCGCCCCGGTAGTTGCAGCGATACAGGGATCCTACGCCTTCATCATAGGCGAGAAGCAGAATATTCCCGTCAGGTTCGACCGCCCCGTCGACGATATGGCCGACATCGAGGTTTTCGCCAAACTGGTACACTTCCATGCCTTTGTCGTTGAAGATTCGGATGATATTCTGAAAGAGGACATAGACCTCATTTCTTTCTTCATCCAAAAAGACGTTCGCGCCGCCATAGGGTATGATGCCGGTAAAGTTTGCAAGATCATAGAGATACGCGCTTTGAACGCTTGCGCTGGTCATCCGGGCCGAAAAGGCAACCATCAGCAGAACGCCCAGTGCCATTATGGTGATTTGCTTTCCCTTTGGCCGATTCATGACACTATACTTGCAATGCCCGTGCCATAGCGAGACAGAATAAAAACTATATAAAATCAATAGGTTGAGCGGTTAGGCGAGAGAATCCTGGACAGCACACCCGGTGATTCTACCAGCCACCCGGTGATATTGCCAAATGAAGCAGAGCAAACAGTGAAGATGGCGGCAGGGGCAAGAGGTCGTGATACAGAGACCTGCCACCCATCCCGCTCTTTTCTCAGGTGATGATACTCATACCCGTCTTCTACCCCATGCCGGGAAAGTACTTGTGGAGAAGAAGCTGAAACTCCGGCAGCCGGCGCAGAGGATTCAGTTCAACAGCGCCCTGTATTTTTGCGAAATTTTTATACCCAAGGCGCAATGCCAGGTCCAGATGTTCGAGAGCGCCTGAGGGATTGTCTCTGAGCGCCTCTACAAAAACCCTGTCCATTTCCAGGTTTGCGTCACTGCCCTGCAGCCCGGCAGCCTTTTCGTAATACGCTCCCGCCGTATCGAGATGGCCCGTCTTCAGATAAACGTTCCCGAGCCAGCGGAGCGGCCAGGCAGACTGCGGGCGCAGCGGTACGGCAGTTCGAAAGGCCTCCTCAGCCTTTCTGTACTCACCCGTAAGATACAAATTAGTGCCCAGAAGAATTCGCCCCTCGTATGAGTCAGGGTGTTCAGACAACATCTGCATGATGAGGTGCCTTGCCTCGGTCAGACCGGGCAAGCCCCCGACATTGCTCAGCGCATAGGGATTGTCCGGGTCTAAGGCAAGTACCTGCATAAAGGAAAAGAGTGACCTATCTCTTGATCCGGCGTCAACATAAGACATTCCCAGGGCGAACCAGGCGTCAGGGCATGCAGGCACCTTCCTTACAGCATCACTCCAGAGCGTTATGTCATTTTGCCATGCTGACGTGCGTTTCCATGACAACAGGGGCAACAGCAAAAGCAGGAGCCCCAGGGCGAATGCCCCCAACACCTTCTGATAATGCCGGAGCCGGTACATTGAGAAGTATGCTGCATGCCCCATGAGCGCGGCTGCTCCCATGAGGGGAAAGTAGAGATAGCGGTCATTAAAAAAAGTCACGAGAGGCACTATCTGAGAGACCGGCAAAAGACCGATGAAAAAGAAGGCAAACCAGAAGAAGATCCGGCGGTTGAAACGGTAAAGAACTACCCCTGTAATAACAAGCCCGGCAACAAGGAGGCCTGAAAGCAGAACAACAGCATCCATCGCCGCCTTTATCGGCGGCATATAGAGAACGCTGAGATTTATCGGCAGGAAAAGGAGCCCCAGATATCGGGCGAGAACCGGGAGCATGGTAAACAGCGTCGATAGCGGACTTCCACCCAGGTGAGGGGTCAGCCCCGCGCTCATCTCGAGCCGCTGGCTTTTGACCGCAACCAGGGTGATTATCACTGAGACAAGGATATAGGGTAACTTTTCGATGACAAGTCCCTTGAAGTCGCGTTTTTCTGTCAGGCACATGTCGTACATGAAGAAAACGAACGGCGCGAAGACCGCCGCTGACTTGGACAGGAGAGAGAAGACAAAAGCGACGAGCGAGGCGACATACCAAAGCCATCGCGCCCTGCCGTCAGAGCGGTACAGGACATATGCGGAGAATGCCAGGAGGAAGAAAAACATCGCCAGAACGGTCTTTCGTTGGGATATCCAGGCTACGGATTCCACCTGGACAGGATGAAAAAGAAAGATGCATGCGGCGATAAATCCGGCAAACCGCTGACCGCCCATGCGAACAAGGAGAAGGTAAAAAAGAATGCCATTGAGGGCGTGAATGACGACATTGGTAAGGACAAAGCCAAAAGGCAGCATGCCCCATAGCGAGTAATCGAGCATGTAGGAGATGATCTGCAAAGGGGCATAATTGCCTACATAGAATTGCGTGAAGGCGTTTCTCAGGTGATCCCAGCTAACGCCTCTCACGGTCTCGTTTTCTACGACGTACTGCAAATCGTCCCAATTCAGGAGAAACTGCTGTCCCCGTATGCCGCTATAGACGAACAAGGTCAAAGCAAAAAGACTTATCACCGGAACTGCGTGAGGTTTTATTTTCTCAATGCCCTGCATTGTCATGTCTGCCCAGAGGCGACTGCCTCTGCTACCCCCCGTAGTGCATCTGTGCCTTCATACAGACCCCTATTTCTTTCTGAGACTCTCGGCCCTGCGCATCTGTTCAACGGCCTGCGCGGGAAGACCGGCCAGCTCATAGGCCCTGGCGAGATTATAGCGAAAATCCCGATCGTCCGGCTTGAGCCTCACCGCCGCCTCGAAATGTCGCACGGCATCGTTTATCAACCCCCTCTTGCCATAGACAGTGCCGAGATTGTTGTGGGTATCAGCACTATTGGGGTCCAGACTGAGGGCTTTGTTCAGGCACGTGATCGCCTCATCCGTCTGCCCCCTGCCGTCATAAGCGAGCCCCAAATGCTGGTAAGCATCCCTGAAGAAAGGATTGAGCTTCACTGCCAATTGAAACTCCTTTATCGCTTCGTCATCGTTGCCCATCTGTGCGTACATGACGCCGAGGGAATCGTGTGCATCCGGCAGTCCCGGTCGCAGCACCAGCGCTGTCCTGAACTCTTCCAGGGCCTTATCCGTCATGCCCGTTTGCGCATAGGCAATACCGAGGCTCACATGGATATGCGCCTTGCCCGGACTGATAGCGAGACCACGCTGATACTGTTCTATCGCCTTATCGAACATTCCCTTCTCCCGGTAATAATCTCCCAGTGCGTTATAGGGTTCTCCACTCTCAGGGGACTTTCCTGCAACATCAGTCCAGAGGGTGTAGCTGTCTCTCCATGCAGTATTTCGGA
>DKBO01000192.1 GCA_002448975.1 Nitrospiraceae bacterium UBA6898 | reverse complement strand
GACATCGACGACTTCGGCACCGGATACTCGGCATTAAATTACCTGCGTCACTTTCCCATAAGAGGGCTGAAGATCGATGGCTCCTTCATTAATGCCCTGACTTTCGACAAAAATAATGTGGCAATTGTAAAGACGATAATCGCACTCGGAAGGGATCTGGGCCTCGACGTAATTGCCGAGGGAGTAGAAGAAGTCGAACAGCTGGATGTATTCAAGGATATGAAAGGTGAATACGCACAGGGATTTTATCTGTTCAGGCCTATGGACAGTAAGGCGGCGGGTGATCATCTTTCCTCACACGGCGTTGTCCGCTGGAAGGAAAGACTTCCAGCGGGTGCGCGTCAGCGCCTAAAATTGAACGACTGAGCACCTCTCTGAAAGAGGTAATCAACGCTCACTCGGTACAGACACCCTGAAGAGGCTTGGTTTCGGTGTCGCCTTCTGGAAGTAATCTTGTCGAGTTTAGCTTTTCTGTAGTTCTCAAGTTGCCGGTAGTCATCATTGCCTCAGTCTCATCTAAGGACCGGCGGGCAGAAAGAGCCAAAGAGCATGCAGAAAACAGATGAACCCGTCTCTTAGGTGCTGGACACCGCTGCGGTCCTCGCTCTCTGGAACGACGAAGACGGCGCCGATACGGGAGAGCAGATCCTCCATCCCTGCTTGCCGTTCATGGCCTCTTTCATGACTTTCATGGCGTGCCGTTACGGGCGCTGAAAGAATGTCGTCAGGGTAGCCTCCAGAGAATTTTCAACCTATTTCTCTTTGCTGTCCGCTGGATCGGAGAAACGCACACGATCCTTGAGAATTCGATTGAAATAACGGCAACCAATAATGTGTCTGTATGCGACAGCTGGATCATTGCCACCGCCGTAGCCGCCAATTCCACCCGTATGCACAAGGACCCGGGATTCCAGCGGTTGAACAGGACCGTCAAGCTTACGCAGTTACCATACAAAAAAGGCAAGACGTGAACCTTCACGATATGTCGACAGGCAGACATCACTGGCGATATGAGCAGAAAAATTCCGGATGGTTTAGAATAAAATATTCATGTTGCCTATAACGCGGGGGGATTTATGAGCTTTCAGTATGTACGAGAGATGCCGAGTGTGAAAGAGATCATGCAGACCATGCCGCTGTCTGCGAATCTTAAGAAGCTGAAACAGAAGCGCGATGAAGAGATCAAGGAAGTGTTTGAACGGAACAGCGACAGGTTCCTGGTGATCATCGGCCCCTGCTCTGCCGACAATGAGGAGTCTGTTTGTGATTACGTCTCGCGTCTTGCCCGGCTTCAGGAGGAAGTCAGGGACAAGCTGATCATCATCCCCCGCATTTATACGAACAAACCCCGGACAACGGGGGAAGGATACAAGGGCATGGCGCACCAGCCGAAGCCCATGGAAGAGCCGAACATGGTGAAGGGCCTGAAGGCGATCCGCAAGATGCACATCCGTGCGCTGGAGGAATCCCACCTTCCTGCTGCTGATGAAATGCTCTACCCGGGCAATTATCCGTACCTCGAGGACATCCTGAGCTATGTGGCGGTCGGTGCCCGGTCGGTCGAGAACCAGCTGCACCGGCTCACCATCAGCGGGCTGGATGTGCCGGCGGGCATGAAAAACCCTACCGGCGGAGATCTTGAAGTAATGCTCAACTCGGTCCAGGCTGCCCAGCTCCCCCATATCTTTGTATATAACGGCTGGGAGGTAAGCACAACGGGCAATCCGTTGGCGCACTGCATACTGCGCGGCGCGGTAGACCCATACGGAACGAACATCCCCAATTATCACTATGAAGACCTGATGCGGCTTTCAGAGATCTACAAGAAGCGCAATCTTGCCAATCTCGCAATTATCGTGGACACGAACCATGCCAACTCGAACAAGAAGTTCCATGAGCAGCCGCGGATAGCAAAAGAGGTGATAAGAAGCCGCGAGCATTCCAAGACGCTGCGGAACAAGTTGAAGGGGTTGATGATCGAAAGCTATATTGTCGAAGGCACTCAGAAGATCAGTGAAAACGTCTATGGAAAGTCGATCACTGACCCCTGTCTCGGCTGGGAAGATTCCGAGCGCCTCATCAGGGATCTGGCTGAATCTATCTGACTGCAGGGGGCATGCGCTCACCGGCGTAAAACACCCGTGGCCGCAGCTTTCGGTACGTTTTACATTTAACCGCCTTCTCAGGTATACTAATGCACTAACTTTTGGAGTTGAGGGAACCTCAGAGACTTTGAAAGTCTCCGAGGTTTTTCTATTTGCAGCCAGTCAAGAATAGGAGGCAGTACGTGGAGAAGAAACTGTACGTGGGAAACATCTCATTTCAGGCAACAGAGGATGATATCAGAGAGCTTTTTTCTCAGAGCGGGGAAGTAGAATCTGTAAAGATCATCACTGACCAGTTCACGGGAAAACCCAAGGGCTTCGGATTTGTCGAAATGACAACCGAGGAGAATGCCGCAAAGGCGATCGAGGCGCTGAACGGCACCACATTTATGGAGCGGCAGATCACCGTTGCAGAGGCAAAACCGCAGCAGCCGCGGGAAAAACGCGGTTTTGGCGGCAGAGGCGGATTCGGTGGTGGCAGGGGTCCGGGAAGAGGGCGAGGATAAGACATCTTGGATATTAAAGTTTTTGGCAATGACATAGAAAAGGCGCTGAAATCCCTGAAACGCCAGCTTCAGAAAGATGGCCTGTTCAGAGAGATCAAGCAGCGGAGCTTTTACGAAAAACCTTCTGAGAAAGACAAGCGCAAGCGCAGAGAAGCCCAGAAGAAGAGGATGAAAGCACTGAAAGGCAGGCGCCTCAATACGCGGACAGACTGACTCCGCTCCTCCTGCATCATGCTTCCGGGCAGCGGGACGTGATTTCTATGCTGCCTGCGGCTTCTTCAGAAATGCCGTGAGCAGGATCGCCGCTCCTGCAAACCCTGCTGCCATATAGAAACTGATCGAGAAACTTCCGGTTTTTTCCGCCAAAATACCTGCAACAGCGGGCCCCGATATCTGTCCGAAGCCGAAGATAAACGTAATGAGGCCGAATGCCGCCGCCGCATTTCGTGCGCCCACATAATCACCCACCGCAGCTGCCATGATTGATGGAATGGACCAGGCAACGATCCCGTAAAAAAAGACCGACAGGTAGAGAAATATCCCGGGCAGACCGGATGCAACAAGGAGATAGGAGACCGTCTGGAGCGAGAAGACCGTGATCAGCCCTGCCTTCCGTCCCAGCCTGTCAGAAAGCGTGCCGAAGACCGGGCCGGAAAAAAGGCTCAGGAACCCCACCCACGCCCAGAAATTGCCTGCAACCGATTCGGAAAATCCCCGTTCCTTCACGAGGGTGGTAACAATGAATGTTGCATATACCACATAGGTGCAGCCGAAAAGAAAATAGATGATGCCGAGATAATAGATCATCCTTTCCTTGTAGACATTTATCTTCCTCGGCTCAGCCCGGTCAGACGGGCAAACCTCCGGCTCGCTCCCTACGGGCAGTAATCCTTTCTCTTCGGGCCGGTTTCTGAGCAGCAGGAGGCCGATTACGGCAATGCCGATCACTATGGCGCTGAGGATCAGCCAGCTGATCCTCCAGCCTTCGCTGCCGCCGACGGCATTGACATACGGTATCAGCTTACCCGAGAGCATGATTGCGAACCCGCTTCCGATAACGATGAACCCTGCTGCCTTCCCCCGTTTTTTTGCCTTGAACCACGCCGATACAAGCCCCATGACCGGCACATTCGTTGCCCCGCTCCCGATGCCGGTCAGCATGTAGAGCAGCAGCACATGGGAAAATGTGTGCGCCTGGCTCACAAGGGCCATGGATATGCCGACCACGAACAGAGAAAAAAAGATAAAGATGCGGGGACCAATACGCATGGCAACGTGGCCGCTGATGATCACGGAAACCAGATACCCGAGGAAATTTGCCGTGCTGATAAAGCCCATCTGGGAATAGGTAAGATGCAGCGTTGCGGCCATGGACGGGAGGAGCATGCCGATGGCGAATCTGCCGATGCCGAGGCATGCCATGATGCAGAGCATGCCCGTAACCACCACCACCCACCCGTAATGGAATGGCATGCCTTTACTGGTATGTTGCACGTTCATGAACCATTAACTATAGCATGCACAAAACAGAAATTACACAACTCCTTGAAAAAAGAAGGAAATCTCGGGTACTATTACTACTCTACATGCCTCGAACAGATTTAGGGGGAGTATCCGCCAATCATGAGCGAACTGGACAAACTCAGAAAACAGATCGACGCCATCGATGACAAGATCCTTGAGCTCCTGAACCGGCGCTCGGAGATCGTGATCGAGGTGGGTACCATCAAGCGCGCAGAGAAGTCCCGGTTCTACAAGCCCGACCGGGAACGCCAGATTCTGGAACGACTGACCGACCGCAACAGGGGGCCGTTCCCGAACGACGCGCTGAAGGCGATCTACCGGGAGATCCTCTCGGCATCGGTCTCCCTCGAAGAACCGCTGAAAGTATCCTGTCTCGGCCCTCTGGCAACCTATACCCATCTGGCTGCGCTGCGCCATTTCGGGTCTTCCGCCGCCTTTCTGCCGGTTGACGGCATCAAGAAGGTCTTCGAGAATGTTGAGACCGGAAAGGCAGAGTACGGCGTCGTACCGATTGAGAACTCCAACGAGGGTGTCGTCAGCCATACGCTCGACATGTTCGTCGACTCAGAACTTCAGGTCGTTGCCGAGATCATCATCGAGATCTCGCACAACCTGCTCTCAAAACAGACGGACCGGTCAAAGATACGGAAGATATACTCCCATCCCCAGGGTCTTGCCCAGTGCAGGGGCTGGCTTGAGACGAACATGCCCGGCATCCCGGTAGCAGAATCCACCAGTACGGCCAAGGCCGCTGAACTCGCGGCAAAAGAACCCCATACCGCAGCTATTGCGAGTGAGATCGCTGCCCGCATGTATGACCTCAGCATCCTTGAGCGGAACATCCAGGACAACCGGAGGAACATAACCCGTTTCCTCGTCATCTCAAAGGAGTTTCCGCACCGCACGGGCAATGACAAGACCTCGATCATGTTCTCGNNTACCGACCTGAATCGCTATCCTGACGGCGCAGGCTATTACCTCAAGAAGGAGCTTGCGGGGACACTCGCTGTCAGCGAAGACGAGCTGATCCTCGGTAACGGCTCCAACGAGCTGCTGGATATTGCTGCCCGTACATTCATGAAAGCGGGCGACGAGGCGGTCATGGGAACGCCGTCCTTTGTTGTCTACGCCATGGCCNNGCCAACCCGAACAATCCCACGGGGACGTATAATGCGAAGGACGAATTTGACCGGTTGATGGAAAACATACCTGACACCGTGCTCATCGTTGTCGACGAGGCCTATTACGAGTATGTGGCTGCGCCTGACTACGCGGACAGCATGACGCATTTCCGGTCGGGCAGGAATATCCTGATCCTGAGGACCTTCTCGAAGATCTATGGCCTTGCAGGCCTGCGGATCGGCTATGGCATCGCCGGGAAGGATATCCTGACGGACATGAACAGGCTCAGGGAACCCTTCAACACCAACTCCGTAGCACAGAAGGCTGCGCTTGCAGCGCTGAGAGACAAGGCCCATGTGACACAATCGCAGAAGACCAACGAGGAGGGCAAACAGTACTTCTATCAGCAGCTGAAGGCTCTCGGTATCTCCTGCGTGCCGACGCAGGCAAATTTCGTCTACTTTCCGATGGACGATTCCCTGGCGCTCTACAACAGCCTGCTGAAGAAGGGCGTTATCATACGGCCCATGGGGCCAAAGGCGGTCCGCGTGACCATCGGACTTCCCGAAGAGAACAGACGATTCATTGCCGCACTGAAAGAAGTGATCAGCGCATAGTTCTGTTGCCGACTGCGGCAGCAAAAAAGACGGTGGCTGCGTGCCGTGTACCATACGTCCTGAACTACCGAAGGAGAAGATATGGATATCATTGTATTAGGCTCTGAAGCAACAGAAGAANNGATCATCACCGAGATCATGGACCCCCGGGACATGGAAGTGATCACCAAGTACACGGATATCATCCAGATCGGTGCGCGCAACATGCAGAATTTCAGGCTGCTCCTCGAAGTCGGGACCTCAGACAAACCGGTGCTGCTCAAGCGCGGCCTGTCTTCCACCATCCAGGAATGGCTCATGTCCGCCGAATATATCATGTCCCGGGGCAACCATAACGTCATGCTCTGCGAACGCGGCATACGGACATTTGAGACGGCAACGAGAAATACGCTCGATCTCAGTGCGGTCCCGCTACTGAAGCAGCTTACGCACCTGCCCGTTGTTGTTGACCCCAGCCACGGCGTGGGGAAACGGGACCTGGTCGCCCCGATGGCAAAGGCGGCTGTTGCTGCCGGAGCCGATGCGCTCATCATCGAGGTGCATACCAACCCGGAAGAGGCAATGTCAGACGGCGACCAGTCGCTGAAACCCGATCAGTTCGACAGGCTCATGAAGGAGCTGAGACCGATAGCCGCGGCAGTGGGAAGGGAAATCTGACTTTGGTGTTCAATAACGCGGCAATACTCGGCGTCGGGCTGCTGGGTGCTTCTTTCAGCCTTGCACTGAAAAAGCACGGCCTCTGCGGAAATGTCTGCGGATACGGCAGGAGCAGGGCGAATCTTGAACGGGCAAAAGAGATGGGGATCATCGACTCCTTTGCCGCAGATCCGTCCGATGCCTGCAGCGACGCGGATCTCGTTCTGCTGGCTGCACCGGTAGGCTCCTTCGCAGAGCTTGTGAAGCGTGCGTCATCGTCACTTAAGAACGGCGCTGTCGTGACCGATGTGGGAAGCGTCAAGGGAAGACTGGTATATGATCTGGAAGACAGCGTGCCGTCCGGTGTCCACTTTGTCGGCGCTCATCCGATCGCGGGCAGTGACCGTTCGGGTATTACCTACGCAGATCCTGAACTTTTCAGAGATGCGCTCTGTATCATAACCCCTTCTCATCGTACCGAACCTGCGGCGCTCAAAGCGGTGATGGCCGTCTGGAATAGTTTTGGGTCAAAGGTGATGACCATGGACCCCGATCAGCATGACCGGGTATATGCTGCCGTAAGTCATCTCCCGCATATTATCGCCTATGCCATGGTCAATGCGGTCTCTGACATCGACCGCTCGTTCTTTTCGTATTGCGGACAGGGCTTCAGGGACATGACACGAATAGCGGCGAGTTCACCTGAGATATGGACGGATATTTCCCTCCTGAACAGGGAGAACATCCGCGAGATGATTGCGGTATTCAGGGAAAACCTGGACAGGATGGACGCACATCTGAAGGCATCCGACGCAGAAGCCTTGAAGAAGCATTTCGTCAGGGCCAGCAGTTCGAGGAAGCGCATTGGACAAGATTGAGATAACAAAGGCATCGCGGTTTTCCGGGGAAGTGGTCTCCCCGCCGGACAAGTCCATATCGCACAGGGCGGTCATGCTCTCGTCTATCGCCCGAGGGAAAGGTGTGGTCAGGAACTTTCTCCGGGCCCAGGATACTGAGACCACAATGCAGGCATTCAGGGCGCTCGGCATTGAGATCGAGGACAGCGGCGATAAGCTCGTAATCCATGGAAAAGGACTGCACGGCCTCAGGGAGGCATCTGATGTGATCGACTGCGGAAATTCGGGCACAACCATGCGTCTGCTTGCCGGTGTTCTTTCGGCAAACCCCTTCTTCTCGGTGCTTACCGGAGACCGTTCCCTCCGGTCGCGCCCCATGAAGCGGGTCATTAAGCCGCTCAGCCTTATGGGTGCGCATATCTCCGGAAGGGACGGCAACCGTTTTGCTCCCCTGGCCATCAGCGGCGGGGAGCTGACGCCGATATCCTACACCATGCCGATCGCCAGCGCACAGGTAAAATCGTCTATCCTTCTCGCAGGCCTCTATACAGAAGGTATCACTATCGTGAAAGAGCCGGCCAAGTCCCGTGACCATACGGAACGCATGCTGCCGGCATTCGGCGCCGAACTTACATCAGATCGTCTTACCGTGACCGTTCGGGGTAACCGGGAGCTCTCCAGCCAGGATATCACGGTGCCGGGCGACTTCTCTTCAGCGGCCTTCTTTATGGTCGCAGCTATCGTCATCCCCGGTGCGGAGGTGCTCCTGAAAAACGTAGGGATCAATCCCACGCGGACGGGGCTGATCAGCGTCCTGCAGTCTATGGGAGCTGATATCACGGTTTTGAACACGCGGTCAGTCTCGGGAGAGCCTGTTGCAGACATCAGCTGCAGGGGAACCACGGGGTTGAAGGCGGCAGACGTCCCCCGCGCGATCGTGCCATCCCTTATTGATGAGTTCCCGATCCTCTGTGTTGCAGCTGCCAGGGCAGAAGGCACGACCGAGATCCGGGGCGCAGAGGAACTGCGGGTCAAGGAGTCCGACCGCATTACGGCAATGGCGACTGAGCTTGCAAAGATGGGTGTCGTCGTTGAAGAGTATCCTGATGGTCTGAAAATCAGGGGATCAGATACCCTCAGCGGGACAGAAGTTCACAGCCACGGCGATCACCGCATCGCCATGTCCCTCGCTGTGGCCGGACTTACGGCATCGGGTGTGACAACAGTACATGGTGCACGTGCTGTGGATATATCCTTTCCCGGGTTCTTTTCGCTCATCCGCGGGTTGACGGCATGAACAAGGTGATAGCCATTGACGGACCATCGGGAGCAGGCAAAAGTACGATTGCCCGGCTTCTTGCAGAGGAACTCGGGTACCAGTATCTTGATACCGGTGCGCTCTACAGGGCGGTTGCACTCAGCCTGCTGCATACAGGCCTCAATGAGTATGCGACAGACGGCGAGGTCGCCTCAGCGCTCGAAAAGACAAAGATCTCCTTCAGGAACGGCAGGGTCTTCCTCAACCAGAAGGACGTCTCGCAGGAGATCCGCTCGCCCGAGGCCAGCCATTACGCGTCGGTTTTTTCGGCGCGGCGCGCTGTCCGGGAATTTCTCCTTGATATCCAGCGCGATGCCCTGCATCACGCAAGCCTTGTTGCGGAAGGCAGGGACATGACAACGGTCGTCTTTCCGTACGCTTCGGCGAAATTCTACCTGGATGCCTCTGCAGAAGAACGTGCGCGGAGACGCGCGCTCGAGCTGAGGACGAAGGGATACGATGTGGAGGAGAAACAAATGCTGCTCGATATCCGGGAACGCGACGCGCGCGACTCGGGCAGAGACATTGCCCCGCTGAGAAAGGCCGAGGATGCCCTATGCATCGACTCCACCGGCCTTTCGGTGGAGGATGTATTCCGGCGGATTCTTGCCATCCTTCGGGAGGGCAGGCCCTGATAGTGAAAAAGCACATCCCGGAGATGGAGATCATGGTAGCCAAACGTGCGGGCTTCTGCTTTGGCGTCAAACGGGCCATTGACATCACCGTTGGGATGGCAAAGGAACAAAAAGAAGGTCTCTATACTCTCGGCCCGCTCATCCACAACCCCCAGGTCATAGAGAAGCTCAGACAGGAGGGTATATCTCCCGTCGATATCCGTGACCTCGAAGGGAAAAACATATCATCCCTCATCATCAGGACTCACGGCATACCCTGGCAGCAGTATGCCGCGATATCAGAACGCGGCATCAGGATAATTGACGCCACCTGCCCGTTTGTAAAAAACGCTCAGCATTATGCTAAACTTTTACAGGAAGACGGCTATCAGGTGGTGATCCTGGGGGACAAGAACCATCCCGAGGTGAAGGGCATCATGAGCTATGCGGGCAATGATGCGCTCGTGGTGGATCAGGAATCTCCGCTTCCGCGGCTGAAGAGCATGGTTGGTATCGTTGTCCAGACCACGCAGCCCATCGAAGCCCTCAAGAATGTCCTCGCGAGGATCGTTGAGCATGCCAAGGAAATAAAAGTATATAATACGATATGCAACTCAACAGCCCTAAGGCTGAAAGAGACAGCAGAAATGGCCGGCATCGTGGATATCATGATCGTTGTCGGCGGCAAGAACAGCGCAAATACGACGCAGCTTGCAAACCTCTGCAGGTTCATGTCGGTCAGAACATACCACATTGAGACCGACGACGAGATTGATGCCTCGTGGTTCAGAGAAGCACGAAGAGTCGGCATTACCGCAGGGGCATCGACACCTGATTGGATCATTACCAGAGTGGCAAAACGAATACAAGACACAGGAAGGGGAATCCAGTAATGGATGAATTGAAAAACAATGAGATGGAAAAACTCTACGCGGAAACGTTCCAGACCATCCAGGTCGGGGC
>DKBO01000105.1 GCA_002448975.1 Nitrospiraceae bacterium UBA6898 | reverse complement strand
TCGATCATGGCATAGAGCTCTTTTCTCTCCCGCGTAAGGCCGATCTTCACAAAGTTGTACGGCAGCGGCCGGGTAAGTTCTTTTTGAAAGGATGAAATGGTGCTACCGCTCTTTATGCAGACCTCAATGGCGCGTATGATGCGGCGCAGGTCGTTCCGTTCGATCCTGCAAGCTGCAGCAGGGTCGATGCGGCGCAGGAACTCGTACAGGGAGCCCTTCTGCTCCTGTTCCCGGGCAAGAAGGCCGTCCCGTAATTCTGCGTCTGTCGAAGGACCGCTGAACAGTCCCCGCGTCATTGCTTTGATATACAGCCCTGTGCCGCCTACAACAAGGGGCGTTTTCCCCTCCTGATGCAGACGTTCCATTATCGGCCGGACCTCGACAATATACCGCCCTGCGCTGTAAGACGCTACGGGATCGACGATATCGATCATATGATGTCTCACCGCGGCCCGTTCCGCCGGTGATGGTTTCGCTGTTCCGATATCCATATGCCGGTATATCTGCATAGAGTCCGCGCTTATGATCTCGGTATGGAGCTCCCGGGCAAGGATCATCGCTGCGCCGGTCTTGCCAACACCGGTCGGGCCAAGGAGGACAATGACGCTTTTCATTTCCGCTTGAACAGCTTGTCCAGGTCGTGGAGAGAGTAAAAGATCCGCGTAGGTCTTCCGTGCGGACACTGGTCAGGGTGTTCGGTGCTGTCAAGGTCTTCCAGAAGCCGGGTAACCTCTTCTGCTGAAAGGATCTTTCTGCCCCGCACGGAACTGTGGCAGGCGATCCGCGCAGCAAGGTCGTGACGGAGCGGCTTTGCCGCTGTATGCGCATCGAGGAGCCCGGCCGCGATATCCGGGAGGATGCCCGGGATATCTGCGTCTCCGATCTCTGCAGGAACAGACCTGACCAGGATCGTGTTCTTCCCGAATTCATCGATCTCAAAGCCCAGGGTCTTCAGCAGCTCGCTATTTCGGATAAGAATCCCGTATTCCTTTTCTGTGACCTGCACCTGCCGCGGGAACAGGAGCTGCCGGGATGATGATTCCCCGCTTTTCAGCAGCCGTTCGAAGAGGATTCTTTCGTGCGCGGCATGGTGGTCAATGACCGTAAGGCCGCCTCTGCCGGAAACAGCAATGAAGGTTCCTCCCAGATAGATGTAGGGAAGCGACGGCCGGTAGGCAAACTCGAGATTCTCGGAGACTGCCCGCATTCCCGCAGAAAATGACTGCGCGTCGAACTCCCCTGCGCAGGCCTGCGCAGGGGAATCCCTGTCATCAGCACCCGGCTGGCTGAACTCCTGGACATATTCCCTGCGCTCCTGTTTTACTGCATCGCGCAGGTGAGAGACAATGAAGCGGTAGACGGCCTCTTTATCCTCAAATCGTACCTCCCGTTTCGTCGGATGCACATTGAAGTCGACCTTCTGCGGATCAAGACGGAGATAGAGAAAATACAGCGGGTGCTTGTCAGGAGGAAGGATGCCCTCATATGCCCGGTACACGGCATGGGACACAGACTGGTCCTTTATCGGCCTCCTGTTCAGAAATATGAACTGGTGTGACCGGGTATTGCGGAAGCTGCTGCTGGTCGAAACGAACGCCTGCATCTCGAGGCCTTCCGTGGCAGCTGCGGTCTCTGTCAGGCCTGCAAGGAACTCCTCGCCGTACACCTGCATGATCCGTTCCCTGAGCCCGGCTGCCTTTGCCAGGCTGACCGTCTCGTTATTGTCGACGATCAGCGAAAATGCTGTCTCGGGGTTCGACAGCCCCTCCTTCGTCACCGCGTCAATAATATGAAAAAGCTCTGTGCTGTCTGTCTTGAGGAACTTCCTGCGCGCCGGGGTATTGAAGAAAAGGTCCCTCACCTCCACGGATGTCCCTGCTGCGGGGGCATCCTTTGTCTCCTGGAGCTCCCCCCCCTGAAGTTCCATGGCAGTACCCGCGGCACCTTTTCGCCCGGTAATGATCTTCATGCGCGATACCGCGGCGATCGAAGGAAGCGCCTCACCGCGGAACCCGAGCGTCCTGATATTGAAAAGATCGTCATATTCCCGGATCTTGCTGGTTGCATGCTGCCGGAAACAGAGGAGGGCGTCTTCCCTGTCCATGCCCGTCCCGTTGTCGGTCACCCGGATCATGCGCTTGCCCCCGTGGCCCACCTCGACCGTTATCTCGGTGCTGCCGGCGTCGAGCGCGTTCTCAATAAGTTCCTTCACAATCGAGGCAGGTCGTTCGATAACCTCGCCTGCAGCTATCTTGTTGCAAAGTTCCGGGGGAAGGATGCTGATCTGCGGCATAAGACATTGTAAGGATTGGCATGTCCATTTCGCAAGAGCATATACCGGCGCAGTCCTGGTATGGGCGTCCCTGCATCCCCTGTTGCGTCTTTTCAAAAGGATCTGCATTTTTGTATGCTAAACACAGCGGACATGAAAAAATCTCTGCCCATAAGGGAGGCTGTTCTGATGGACATAAAGGCATATGTGCTCGCAAAGGCCGGGGAGGCGCGTGCAGGCGCCCGATCACTCGCAAAAGCGTCTTCGCAGCAGAAGAATGATGCGCTCCTGGGTATGGCAGGAGCAATCAGGAAGCGTTCCCGGGAGCTGATCCGGGAAAACGCAAAAGACATTGCCTTTGCCCGTGAAAAAGGTCTCTCCCGCGCCATGATCGACAGGCTCACCCTCACTTCGAAGCGCATCAATGAGATGGCGCAGGGGCTTGCCGAGGTGGCGGCCCTCCCCGATCCTGTCGGGGAAGTGATCAGAATGTGGCAGCGGCCGAATGGCATGACCGTCGGCAGAATGCGGGTGCCGATCGGTGTGATCGGCATCATCTATGAGTCGCGGCCGAACGTAACTGCCGATGCAACAAGCCTCTGCCTCAAGGCAGGCAATGCGGTAATCCTGCGCGGCGGTTCTGAAGCCGTACACTCGAACAAGGCAATCGTGAAGATACTTCGTGATGCCGCGAAACAACACGGTATCCACCAGGGTGCGATCTCCTTCATCGATCTGGTGGACAGGACCGCGGTCATGGAGATGCTGAAGCTCGAGGGGATCATTGACCTCATAATACCGCGGGGCGGTGAAGGTCTTATCCGGACCGTGACGGAAAACTCCCGAATACCGGTGCTCAAACATTACAAAGGTGTCTGCCATGTCTTTGTCGACAGGGACGCTGACCTGCAGATGGCCGGGGACATCTGCTTCAATGCTAAGGTACAGCGGCCCGGGACCTGTAATGCCATGGAAACCATGCTCATTGACAAAGGGATCGCCAGGCGCTTTCTGCCGGGAATGATCAAACGCTTCAGAGATGCGGGTGTCGTGGTGAAGGGATGCCCTGAAACGAAAAAGATTGTGCCCGCCGTCGAGAAGGCCGCGGACCGTGATTTCTATAATGAATATCTCGACCTGATCCTGAATGTGAAGGTCGTGAAGGACATGGACGCCGCCATGGAACATATCGCCCGGTACAGCTCGGCACATTCTGACGCGATCGTGACGAAGGATTATGCAAAAGGCCTGCGATTCCTGCGGGAAGTGGACTCATCTGCCGTGCTTATCAATGCCTCGACCCGCCTGAACGACGGGTTCCAGTTCGGCCTGGGCGCCGAAATCGGCATTTCCACGGACAAAATCCATGCGCGCGGTCCTATGGGGCTTGAGGAACTGACCTGCACAAAGTTCATTGTCTTTGGTAGCGGCCAGCTGCGGGAGTGACCGGCAGGATGCCCGATGCCGGCGGTCAGACCCGGGATGCTGGATAGCAAATGCACGAAAAAGAGATAGCATGGAACATCTTCAGTTGTTATCCTGCATCATGATCATATGAACATCGGCATTTTGGGCGGCACCTTCAATCCCGTTCATTTCGGACACCTGCGCATTGCTGAAGAGGCGCGTCAGTCTGCGGACCTCAGCAGGATAATCTTCATCCCGTCAGGCAATCCACCGCTGAAAACAGGCGACATAGCTGCTGCACGGCACAGGCTTGCAATGACACGTCTTGCCGTACAGGGAAACCCGTTCTTCGAGGTGCTTGACATCGAATGCAGGAGAAGACACAAATCCTATACCGTAGATACCATGCACAAGCTGCGGGAAATCTACCCGCTCGACCGCCTTTTTTTCATGCTCGGCATCGACGCGTTCCTTGATATTCCGAACTGGTACCGGCCTGACATTCTGGTGCGGCATACGGACTTCCTTATCCTTTCGCGGCCCGGATGCAGGTTCGCAGACCTTTCCGCCTCCCCCTACCTTTCCATAAACAAGAATATTCTCAGGAGTCTCGATGCGAGGACCCTGCCATCGCATACCGTCCCGTTTGAGGGCAATAACGCGGTCACCCTGCTGAACGTCACGCCGGTCGCCATTGCGGCAACAGATATCAGGACCCTTGCAGCACAAGGGAAAAGCATAAAATACCTGTTGCCAGCTGTGGTTGAATCCTATATAATTTTTGAAAACCTGTATGGATCCGGCAAAAGAAGGCATAGGGCTGTAACGAGGGGATGTCGCTGAAGAGCAGAGAATTAGCCCTCGCGGCAGCAGCAGCGGCACGCAATAAAAAGGCTCTGGATATTATCATCCTCGAACTCGGGGAGCTTACCGTCATTGCCGACTATTTTGTCATCTGCTCCGGCGAAAGCACGACCCAGGTAAGGACGATCGCCGAATCCATTGAGCGTGAGCTTGCCCGGACCGGCAACGCGCCAATCGGAAGGGAAGGGATTCGTTTCAGTCACTGGGTATTGCTCGATTATGGAAACGTGATCATACATATCTTTGAGAAAGAGACACGCGCATATTACGGACTTGAAAAGCTCTGGATGGATGCCAGGACCATAGAATGCCATGAAGATACACCTGGTGTGGGTGGGAAAGACAAAAGAGCGGTTCATTCTTGAAGGGATACAGAAGTATCTGAAGCTCCTGCAGCCCTATGCGAATGTCGTCATAACAGAGATCCGCGAAGAGAAGGTAAAGGACATCAGCAGAATGCTCGACAAGGAAAGAGAACGCATACAAGGACTCAGGACACCCTATGTACTTCTTGATGAAAAGGGCGAGACCTCTGATTCGGAAACGTTCTCCCGCTTTATCGAAAAACAGGGCATGTCGGTCACCTTTCTCCTTGGCGGTGCCTATGGCGTATCTGAAGAGGTGAAGGCAAAGGCAACAAAGAAGATTGCGCTCTCCACCATGACCTTTACCCATGAGATGTCCCGCCTCATCCTGCTCGAACAGCTCTACCGGGCCTTTACCATTCAGCAGAAAAAGGGGTATCATCACTGATGGGCAAGTTATCGGTCATCCTGTTCGTGCTCTTTCTTTTTGCGCTTTCTCTCTTTTCGTTCGCCAACCACGGTGTGGTCACGGTTGCTGTTCCCTTTGGTCCGGTATACGAGATACAGAAGTTCGCACTGATACTGTTTTCGATCGCGATCGGTGCCTTCATCGCTTTCATCTTTTTCGTCATCCGGGATACCAAGAAATTCATCGACAACTGGCAATATCAAAAAAAACAGCGGCAGGATATAAAAGTCCAGGAACTCTATGGAAAAGCTTTGAATGCCCTTCTCGCAAAGAACGAAGAGGCCGCCCGTGAGGCCCTGGAAGACATCCTCAGGGAAGAGCCTGATCACATCGACACCCTCCTGCGCCTCGGCGACATTGCCTCGCTCGATGATGATTTTCAGAAGGCAAACTCCCATTACCAGCATGCGCGGGAACTAGAGCCAAAGCGGAGTGAAACGCTCTTTGCGCTCGAACGGCTCATGGAGAAGGCGGGCAGATGGTCGGAAGCTCTGCGGTATCTTGATGAGGTCCTGGACCTTGATGACGCGAACCTCACTGCCATGTACCGGAAGCGGGAGATCCTTGAAAAACAGGGCCGTTGGGACGATGTCGTTTCCCTCCAGAAATCGATCCTGAAGCACGAGCATTCGGAAAAGGACAAGAAGCGCGAGCAGCACAACCTTATCGGATTCGAATACGAGTACGGCCGCCACAGCATCGAGAACAATCAGCTGGAAAAGGCGGAAAAGGCCTTCAAGAGTATCCTGAGGACGGATAAGGATTTCATCCCTGCAACGCTCGGGATCGCAGAGGTGCTCCTTCAGAAGGGAGAAAGCGAAGAGGCAATCAACGTGCTGGAAAAAAGCTATGAGAGCACAGCCTCCAAAATCGTTCTGGCGCGCCTCGAGGACCTGCTCATCAGTTTAGGTGAACCGTCCCGGCTGATCCGTATATACCGGGCCGGCATATCGCGCAGTCCGAACGACCCGGTCACCAAGTTCTTCCTGGGGAAGCTCTTTTACCGGCTTGAGATGATCGATGACGCCTTTGATATGCTTTCCGGCATCGATACCGGCGGCACATCATACCCTGAGCTCCACATGCTCGTGGGCAATCTTAACCTGAGGAAACAGCAGCTCGAAAGGGCTGTAGTGGAATTCAAGAAGGCAGCCGATATCAAAACCGCGTTCCGGCTCCCATANNCAGTTCAACCTTGACGGCACCTGCAAAAGGTAAGAACGTGCCGTGATCAGTCGCGAAAATGCATGAATCCCACATGAAGCCCCTTTCTCTCACGAAGCTCATATCCTTTCTTGACGGAGAACTGAAGCTCTCCGCATTCCCCGGGGACGAAAGTGCTAACGGCCTGCAGGTGGAGGGGAAAGGAAGCATACAGAAGGTTGGCATTGCCGTTGATGCCTGCGACTATGTCTTTCATGCGGCTGCAGAACGGGGCATGGATCTCCTGATCGTACATCATGGCCTTATCTGGGGCGGAATCCGATCCATCCGCGGTGTCATGAAGAAAAGAATCAAGACCCTCCTTGATGCCGAAATCTCCCTGTACGCCTGTCACCTGCCGCTTGACTGGCATCCCGCATATGGCAACAACAGCAGGCTTCTGAAGGTCCTTTCGATCAGGAAGATGGGGGAGTTCGGCGAATACCACGGCAAAAGGATCGGCTACTGGGGCAGACTTGCCCACGACCTTTCCCTGAAGCAGTTCACCAGCCTTGTGGAAAGGACATTGGACACAAAGGCAACGGCGATCGGTTTTGGCAGGAAGGTGAAGAACATCGGGGTTGTTTCGGGAGGGGGATGGTCTGCCATCTACGATGCGGAAAGGCTCGGCATCGATACGCTGCTTGTCGGCGAACCATCGCACAGCGCCTTCACCCTTGCGGAGGAGATGCAGGTAAACCTCGTATTCGCCGGTCATTATGCNNGGCCCGACAGCATCCGTGAGAAGTTCGTGAAGAACGCGAAATGGCTGGCAGGCAAGTTCAAGACAAGGAACATCGTGCTCCATTCCTTCAATCATCTCTCCTCAAGCAAGTCATCGCCCGCCTTTGCAAAACTCCTGCTTGACGACGTCGTGATACGGCTCGAACGCACGGGGTACACGGTCATGCAGACGCCCTTCGGCTATTTCAACGAGTTCAGGATGCATGTGGCCGGCGATTCCCTGGCAAAGGTCTTCAAAGAATTTTAGCTCCCCGGGATTTCATATCACTTCGTGTTAAGACAGGATACCATGAGGTCATGGGAGCGTACGCAGGCCGGAAGACTTGCGCTGTCTCGGGCCATAAGATAGCCTATTACCGCTGCGGGACGCGGGGAGCCCGTTCTGCTTGTCCACGGCATAACGACATATTCATTTGTCTGGCGGACGATAATCCCCATCCTGACGCCGCATTATGACGTGATCGCCGCTGACCTGCCCGGCTGCGCCGATTCTGACAAACCGCTTGATGCCTCGTATGCGATCAAGGCTCATGCTGAACTCCATCAGGAATTCGTTGACTGTCTCGGCATCGGAAAGTTCCATTTTGTCGGACATGATCTCGGCAGCGGTATAGGGCAGATATTCGCCGTGAATCATCCTGAGCACCTTCTCGACCCCGCGATGATCAATGGTGTTGCGTATGACCTGTGGCCTGTTCAGTCCATAATTGCCCTGCGTGCACCGGTCATCCGCCTGATCATGACGTCACCCATGGATCTCGGTGCGTTCGAGATCATCGTACAGTGGGGCATCTACCATAAAGGAACGGTGTACCCCCGAGTTTATGGACCTGTTCATGAAACCACTGCTCAAACCGGCTGGCACCCTCCGGTTCGAAGAGAGATTGGTTCATCCCTAGCGTTCTCGTGATATACTGGAAAATAGGATGAAGGTCAAAACAGCTGCGACGGGGAAGACATGGCATGCATGACAGCATGAACAGAGCAATAACTGTCCTTATTGTTGACGATGAGACGTCCATCCGAGAGATTCTCCATGAGACCTTGTCACTGGAGGGGTATCAGTGCAGCAAAGCGGCGAGCGGCGATGCTGCCATTGCCATGCTCAACACCAGATCGTTTGACATCTTGATCACGGACATCGTCATGCCGGGCCTCGGGGGCCTGGAGCTTACGGAACTGGCAAAAAAACTTAACCCGTCCATGCCGGTCATCATCATGACCGGGTTTATTGATGAGTTTACATATGACAAGGCAATCGAGTCCGGCGCATCGGATTTCATCAAAAAGCCGTTTACCGCGGCTGAACTCCTGATGCGGATCAAACACGTCTGGCAGCAGGAGAAGCTGCGCGTGATGGCGATCACGGATGAACTAACCGGGCTGCTCAATAGAAGAGGATTTTTTAATCTGGCCGAGCAGCAGCTGAAATTAGCACGCCGCAATGACCAGGAGATCTTTATGGTATATGTTGATATCGACAACATGAAGGATATCAACAACCGGCTGGGACACCAGGAAGGGGATATCGCGTTAACAGATACTGCCCATCTGCTGCGGACAACGTTCAGGGATTCTGATATAATCGCCCGTATCGGCGGCGACGAATTCGTCGTCATCACGATCGGGTCTGATGAAAACAGCCTGGAAAGCATCACGGCCCGTCTGCGGAAGAACGTTCACACTCTCAACAAATCCAATTTGCGTGGACATGCGCTTTCCCTGAGCTTCGGCATAACGGGCTTCACCCCGGAGGGGAGCGGGTCTCTCGACGCGCTGCTGACCCGGGCCGACAAGCTGATGCTCGAACAGAAAGTGCTCAAGCGCAAGAGCTAGTTTTTTCATGGAACCGCTGCACTGTCCCCGAAATCCCTCCTGACATCCCCATGACGGGGTCGGCGGACAAAATCCGTTCGTGCGCATCTCCGATACCCTGCCTTTCCCGGGGGATGCCGGGAACCTGTCAGCTGCTCAACCGGTCCTCTGCCGGAAAAAGAGAAGCTGATCCTCTTCACTGCAGGATATAATGGAGCATGACGCGAATCCTTTACGTCATGATCGCCTTTCTTTCTCAGTCGCTCTTTGTTTATTCCGCTGCTCCAGCTGATATCCCCACTGCGGATGATGAAGTCGTGCCGCCTGTCGGAAAGATCATTACTGTCGGCGGCAGGAAAGCCGCTGTCGTGGGGATGAGCGGCGTGCATGCGTCTGGCGATAGAGAAGCATATATGCGCTGGGACAGGGGCAGGTATGACCTTTTTTTGAAACTTCGTGTGGACACAGAGTACCAGCGGTCTTCAGAAACAAGGGTACTCACAGCGGCAGCGGTTACCGGGGAACGGATACGGCCCCGCTTCCTCCCGTGCAGGACCACCGACTCATCGCCTTCTATGGCCAGTACCGACATTTCCATATTGCCTATGGCCTCCTGATCGGCAGGTATTCGATACGCGTGAAGACATACCGCATCAACCCGCCGACGTGGGATTCCCTTTTCCTGCCCCGATCTTTTCCCCTGCCGGCACGCCGATGCAGCATGCCGACCACCGGTTCCGGTACCGTGGAAGACCCTCTTCTGAACAGCTGAAACCGTAGAGGCCTGCATGGTGCTTTTTGGTATTCACCTTCCTTCCGGCCTGCTATAA
>DKBO01000263.1 GCA_002448975.1 Nitrospiraceae bacterium UBA6898 | reverse complement strand
GGATTTGCCGGGGCGCAGAGCTTCATTGAAAACATCTTCGGACAGGGTGCTACGGCGAATATCATCTCCGGTCTTGCCAATTCTGATACGGTCATGGTAATAGGCGGGGACCCTACTACGGTCAACCCCATCCTTGGGCTCCAGATCAGGGCATGCGCAAGGAGGGGCGGACAGGTCATGACCGTCGGCGAGTTTGAGGGACTGAGGATTNNCAGAGCACCGGCGGAAGCTACAAGCTTCTCCTGCTTGCGGCAATAACCTATCTTGCAAACGGAAGGGTATATCTTCTCTCGGAGAAGGCGAACGAGCAGGGTGCGCTCGATATGGGCTGTGCACCGGACATGCTGCCGGGATATCGTCCTGTTGCCTATCCCGAATTCATGAAGAAGTATGGGGCGGTCTGGCATGCAGAGCTGTCTGAAAAGCCCGGTCTTAATCTCTTCGAGATGATCGAAGCTGCCGAGAAGGGAACGCTCAGGGCAATGTATGTGATGGGAGAAAACCCCGTATGCAACATTCCCAATTCCGGCAGGGTGGAAAAGGCCTTCAAGAATCTGGATTTCCTGATTGTTCAGGACATCTTTCTCACGGAAACGGCAAAGCTCGCCGATGTTGTTCTTCCGGCGCTTGGCTGGGGAGAGAAGGACGGTACCTTTACAAACATGGAACGCAGGATCCAGCGCGTGAAAAAGTCTGTGCAGCGAGAGGGCATGGAAGACTGGAAGATCGTAGCGGAAATAGCAAAAAACATGGGATACCGCATGGATTATTCCAAGGCAGAAGAGGTCTTCCACGAAATTGCAAAGGTATCGCCGCTTTACCGGGACCTTACCTACGAGGACATCGAAAAAGGTGAGAACATCTATCCGTATAAGGGAGAGCCTCTCCGGGATGTAAAGGAAGATATTCAGATCGACACCTCAGCCGTTTCAGCTGCAGCCGGAAAGCTCTATCTGAAGGTGGAGAGACCGCTCTTCCATTCTGGTACCATGAGCACGCACGCCGCCTCTCTGATGAACATCTATCCCCATGCCGTGGCACGGATAGGAGCGGGGAGAGCGAAGATGCTCTCTCTCACGGAAGGCGATGTGGTAACCGTCAGGTCAAAAGCCGGGTCCCTGTCTCTTTTTATTGCTATCGAGAAAGCCGGAGACGACTTGTCTGTCACGATAAGCAATAACTTCGAAAGCAAAGGCGCATTCAGACTTGCTGACTACACGCTCGATCAGGTAACCAAGGCTCCCTGTATCGATGCTGTTGAGATATCCATAGATAAGGTGACTGCATGATAAGCTCTGTGAGCAGCTTTCTTGCTTCTTTCGTGGGTGAACCGATGGCGGACATGATCCTGAACATCGTCATCATCCTGATCAAGGTGGCAGTGGTGATAGTCGGGACCCTTTTGCATGTCGCCTATGCAACCTATTGGGAACGGAAGGTTATCGGTCATATGCAGCTGAGGTTGGGTCCCCGTGAGGTCGGCCCTTTCGGTCTTCTCCAGCCCTTTGCTGACGGGGTGAAGCTCTTTTTCAAGGAAGATATCATACCGGCAGATGCGGACAAACCGATATTTTATCTTGCTCCTGTGATTTTTTTTACATCTGCGCTCACATCTCTTTCCGTACTGCCGTTTTTCGACGGCTTCGCAGTTGCGAACATCAATGTCGGGCTGCTTTTTCTCCTGGCCATGTCGTCGCTCGGTGCTTACGGTATTGTCATGTCAGGATGGTCAGCCGGATCGAAGTACTCCTTCCTTGGCGGTCTCCGGTCGGCCTCCCAGGTAATCAGTTATGAGATTGCGATGGGGTTAAGCCTCGTGGGCGTCATGATCATGGCCGGTTCGCTGAACCTTACCGAGATCGTAAGGGCGCAATACAACTATCCGACCGGCTTCTATGCGATTCCCCAGATACTTGGGTTTTTTGTTTTTTTCGTGGCAATGTTTGCTGAGACGAACAGACTGCCCTTTGACCTGCCCGAGGCTGAAAGCGAACTTGTGGCAGGGTATTTTACGGAGTACAGTGGATTCAGGTTCGCCATGTTCTTTCTCGGAGAGTATACCGGGATGCTCATTATGTCGTCCATCGGTACGGTCTGCTTCCTGGGCGGTTGGACCCTGCCGAAGTTCGTTATGGAGGCCCTGCCGTTCCTTTCTGAACTCCCGAACTTTGTCTGGATCGTCGTGTTTCTGGCGAAGGTGTATGTCTTCATGTTCCTTTTTTACTGGGTAAGAGCAACGCTGCCGAGGTACCGCTATGACCAGCTCATGAATATCGGTTGGAAACTGCTCATCCCGCTTGCCCTTGTAAACGTTGTGTTTTCCGGGACACTGAAAATCATGGGATGGTTCTAATGAAGAATCCATTGATCAAGACAGTTTTTTTCACCGAGATCCTCAAGGGTATGGCTCTTACCTTCAGGACGCTTTTCAAGTCTCCGGTGACCCGCAGGTACCCGCTGGTAAAAGTGCCGGCACTGCCCGGTTTCCGCGGGCTGCATGCACTTGCCAAAGATAATACCGGAAGGATGAAATGCGTAGGGTGCGGCCTCTGCGGAGCTTACTGCCCGTCGCAGTGCATCCATATCTATACAACAGAGGGCGAAGACCACAACAAGGCAGTCGAGCGGTATGAAGTGGATGTCCTCAGGTGCATCTTCTGTGGTTTCTGTGTTGAAGCGTGTCCCTTCGGTGCCATAACCCTGAGCGAACATTATGAATATGCGAACTATACGAGGGACGATTTCTATATGACCAAGGAGAAACTCCTTGCTAACTGGGACAAGTTCTTTGAGGGCGAAAAGGGAAAGCGGTATTTCAAGGAATTCTGGAGGCCCATGTCTGATGACTTCACGGGAAACCCTGAGCAGGCGATGTTCAGCAAGATAAAGAGGAAGGAAAGAACATAGGAATGCTTCAACAACTCTTCTTCGGCTATTATGCATTTATGATCATAATCCTGTCGCTGCTCGTGGTCACCAGGGGAAACCCCGTGCACAGCGTGATGTGGATGCTGCTGCTTTTTTTCCATATTGCGGGACTGTACCTTTTCCTGAACGCCGAGTTTATTGCTGCAATCCAGGTTATCGTCTATGCCGGCGCGATTTTGGTCCTGTTTCTCTTCGTTGTCCTGCTGCTGAACCTGAGGGAGGAGCTTTCTCTCCGGCAGATCGCCGGTTCATGGCCTGCTGCGTTTTTCATTGTTGCCGCCCTTTTCATTACCGTAACGGCCGCGCTCGGTGCCTATGTCCAGGGACCGGTCGGCTCCTATTCGATAGAGGCCGTCAGAAGCGAGACCCATACGAAGGCACTGGGCAGGCTGCTATATACGGAATACCTGTTCCCCTTTGAAATCGCATCCCTGATCCTGCTTGTGGCCGTCGTCGGTGCGGTGGTCCTCGCAAAAAGGAAACTGAGGAGTTGATGATGGTCCCTTTACACTGGTATCTTACCCTGAGCGCAGCGGTCTTCATGATCGGCATGTTCGGTTTTCTGACGCGGAGAAACATCATCATCATGTTCATGTCCGTTGAGCTCATGCTGAATGCGGTGAATATCAGCCTCGTCTCCTTCAGTCATTATCTGCAGGACATGCGGGGCCATATCCTCGTCTTTTTTGTCATCACGGTAGCAGCGGCTGAAGCAGCGATAGGCCTTGCCATCATCATTTCCCTCTTCAGGAACAAGCAGACGGCACATGTCGACGAAATGAACGAGATGAAGGGATAGACCATGAACAGCTACGCATTGATACCGTTCCTGCCGCTTGCCGCATTTGTCATCAATATCCTTTTCGGCAGAAAATACCTGAAAGAAAATGCTCACTGGGTTTCGATCCTTGCGGTCGCTGGTTCCTGGGTGCTTGCAGTTATGGCGCTTATTGATGTTCTGGGAGGCAATACGATCAACTTTGACCTTTACACCTGGATGCTCTCCGGAGGGTTCAAGGTCTCCGTAGGTTTCCTGATTGATCAGCTCACCGTTGTCATGCTCATTGTGGTCACGACCTGCAGTACACTTATCCACATATATTCGGTGGGTTACATGCATGGTGACTCCGGCTACTACCGGTTCTTCGCATACCTCAGCCTCTTCACGTTCTCGATGCTTATGCTCGTCATGGCAAACAATTTTCTTCAGCTGTATTTCGGGTGGGAGGGGGTGGGTCTCTGTTCCTATTTCCTTATCGGCTATTATTTTAACAAGAAGTCGGCATCGGATGCAGGCAAGAAGGCATTCATCGTGAACCGCTTCGGCGATTTCGGCTTCGGCCTGGGTATCTTTGTGGTATTCCTTACCTTTGGGACGGTGTATTACGAGCCGGTATTCAGCCAGGCGGGAGGCCTTGCAGAAGCAACCTTCAACTTCCTCGGTTATGACGTGCATCTGATGACGCTGATCGCGCTGCTGCTCTTCTGCGGCTCTGTCGGAAAATCCGCCCAGATACCGCTGCATGTATGGCTGCCTGATGCCATGGAGGGACCGACACCAGTCAGCGCCCTTATCCATGCAGCGACCATGGTGACTGCCGGCGTCTTCCTGGTTGCCCGTTGCAGTCCCATATTCAGTCTTTCCGAAACTGCACTTATGGTCGTCGCTCTGACGGGAGCGATTACGTCGCTCTTTGCCGCAACGATCGGCCTTGTACAGAACGACCTGAAGAGAATCATCGCCTACTCGACAGTAAGTCAGCTCGGCTATATGTTCCTTGCATGCGGCGTAGGGGCCTACACGGCGGGTATCTTCCACCTCTATACCCATGCTTTTTTCAAGGCCCTCCTCTTCCTCTGTGCCGGCAGCGTCATGCATGCCATGGGTGGAGAGCTTGATATCCAGAAGATGGGCAATCTGAAGAAGTACATGCCGGTGACATACATGACCATGCTTATTGCATCGTTCAGTATTTCCGGCATCCCGGGTCTGGCCGGATTTTTCAGCAAGGACGAGATTCTCTGGATGGCTTATGCGGGAGAGAGTCCGGTCGGAAAGTTCGTATGGGCAATCGGTACCCTGGTCGCGTTCCTTACGGCATTTTATTCCTTCCGGCTCATCTTTCTCACCTTCCACGGAAAGTTCCGCGGAACACATGACCAGGAGCACCACCTGCATGAATCGCCCAAGTCCATGACCATTCCGCTTATGCTGCTCTGCGTGGGTGCCGTGGCAGCCGGATGGGTCGGCATACCGGCGCTCATCGGCGAAAAAATCGGGGTGCACAACTACATTGCTGAGTTCATGAAGCCGGTCCTCGGCCATCCCGAGGGGCACGGAACGCACGGGGAAGAGATGGTGGTGATGCTTATCTCCATCACCGTTGGCCTGGCCGGCATCGGCCTTGCATACTTCATGTATATCCTGCGCCCTGAGTTGCCCGCCCGCTTGACGCAGCAGCTCAGTGCAGTGCACCGGATCCTCTTCAACAAGTACTACGTTGATGAGCTCTACAGCTTTATCATTGTGAGACCGGCTATCTGGACTGCCAAAAACGTGCTTATCGGCATAACGGACGCCCGCATTATTGAAGCGGTCGTTAATGGTGTGCCGAGCGCTATTGCAGCGCTCAGCTCCGGGCTCCGAAAAATCCAGACAGGGCTTATGCAGCATTATGCGACCATTATGGCGACCGGCATCCTGATAATCGTCGCCATAATGCTCCTGAGGTAGATAATGGTACAGACCATGAACAATACTATGGGATTCCCGATACTGAGCATGCTCATTTTCCTGCCCCTGGTGGGAGCGGCCGTTATCCTCCTCCTGAATCGGGCAAACGAAAAGGCCAGTAAGATGGTGAGTCTGCTTGTGAGCATCGCGACATTCCTTCTCTCGCTGCTGCTTTTTACGAACTTCGACAAGTCAACGCATCTCATGCAGTTCGTCGAACAACACGAATGGATACCGTCGCTGAATATGACGTACTATCTCGGACTTGACGGCATCAGCGTGCTCTTCGTTCTTCTTTCAACGCTGGTCACGATTCTCTGTGTGCTCATCTCCTGGGAATCGATAAAGACGAAGACAAAAGAGTTCTTCATCTCCCTCCTGGTCATGGAGGGGGCCATGATCGGGGTCTTTTGCTCTCTCGACTTCATGCTTTTCTACATCTTCTGGGAGGCAATGCTCATTCCCATGTACCTGCTCATCGGTGTATGGGGAGGACCCAACAGGGTCTACGCTGCCGTGAAGTTCTTTCTCTACACGCTGGTCGGAAGCGTGCTGATGCTTGTCGGCATTATCGTTTTATACTTTTATGCGGGAAGGACATTCGACATCCTTGAGCTCATGACCAAGGCATACCCGTTTAAGATGCAGCTCGTTCTTTTCTGGGCGTTCTTTGCCGCCTTCGCGGTAAAGGTACCCATGTTCCCGGTGCATACATGGCTGCCTGATGCCCATACGGAAGCTCCCACTGCAGGCAGCGTCATCCTTGCTGCCGTGCTGATCAAGATGGGGGCGTACGGCTTCCTCAGGTTCTCGATGCCGCTCCTTCCGGATGCATCCCGTGCAATGACGCCGATCATGCTCACCCTGTCGGTCATCGCGATCATCTATGGGGGGATCATCTGCCTTGCACAGACGGACCTGAAGAGGCTTATCGCATACAGTTCGGTCAGCCATATGGGATTTGTGACTCTCGGCATTTTTGCCCTGAATACCCAGGGCGTGGAGGGCGGCATTCTGCAGATGCTGAACCACGGGATTGTCACCGGCGCGCTCTTCCTGAGCGTCGGCATCATCTACGACAGAACCCATACAAGGGTAATCGCAGACTACGGAGGCGTCGCGTCAGTCATGCCCATTTACGCTTCGCTTTTCATTGTCTTCACCTTAGCGTCCATAGGGCTGCCTGCAACGAACGGGTTCATCGGGGAGTTCCTCATCCTCCTGGGAGGTTTTACTGCAAACCAGTGGGCCGGGGTGCTCGCAGCCTCGGGTATCATCATCGGCGCAGGCTATATGCTCTGGCTCTATCAGCGGGTATTTTTCATGGAGACGAACCCGAAGGTTGCAGGACTTCAGGACGTGACTATGCGGGAGTTGATCACGCTTCTGCCGATGGTCATACTGATATTCTGGATCGGTATCTACCCGAACACCTTCCTAAGCTTCATGCATCCCTCCGTCCTGCACCTACTTGAGAGAGTAAACGGCGGAGGCGCACCGGCAGTGGCCGCAAATGTCATGACGCAGATTCTGAAATGAGACCGGAGGACTATTGATGCCCATAGCGATGCCGAACCTTATACCTGTGATGCCTGAGCTTGTGATGACGGGTGTTGCCATCATCCTGCTCATGGCAGAGCTGGTGATCAAGAGGAAGGAGACGCTCGGTTTCCTTTCTCTTATATCTGTTGGTCTGATATCCTATCTCCTCCTCGGTTCCGCAGGTACGACCTTCGGCGGCATGTTTGTGTCTGATGGGTACAGCACATTCTTCAAGCTTATCTTCATGGCGAATCTTGTTCTCACGGTCCTGATTTCTCCCAAGTATCTTCAGACCATGAGGATCAATTTCGGGGAGTATTACGCTCT
>DKBO01000153.1 GCA_002448975.1 Nitrospiraceae bacterium UBA6898 | reverse complement strand
ACGCATGAAGCAAAAAGATGAGCAGAAACAAGATAATATCCTGTTTGTCGGCATCGATCTCGGGACATCGAGGAGTTCGATCTGTGCGAGTAACCAGATACGGGAGTGGATTGAGAGTTTTGTAGGCTGGCCAAGGGATTTTATCGCCCAGCAAGTGATCGGCAAGCCTGTCCTTTTCGGTGCCGAGGCTCTCGAAAACAGGCTCTCTCTTGATTTTTGCAGACCACTCGAGCGCGGGATTATCAAGGAAGGTATCGAACGGAGCGACGAAGCGGTCAAGGAGATCATCCGGCACCTTATCGACTTGGCGAAGCCGCAGCCCGACCAGAAGATACACGCCGTGGTGGGCGTCCCTGCAGATTCTCTCAAGGTGAATAAGCTGGCGATCCGAAAGGCTGTTGCAGATTATGTCCATGCGCTGATGGTCGTTTCAGAGCCCTTTGCGGTGGCGTATGGCATGAACCTCTTAAACAATTCTCTGGTCATTGATATCGGTGCCGGAACAACGGATTTCTGTATCATGCACGGGACCATCCCTTCTGAAGAGGATCAGAAGACCATCCTTGCCGCAGGCGACTATATCGATGATCAGCTCTTCAGCTATCTGAGTGAAAAATATCCGAATGCAAAGTTCAATAAGAATATGGTCCGGCAATTNNGCATGTGAGAGCATATTGCCGGCCCTGACCGAGACAACGACGGAGATGATCGCGCGGTTCGATCCTGAGTTCCAGGTTAAGATAAAGAACAATATTGTGCTTGCGGGAGGCGGCAGCCTGATCAGGGGAATAGCTGGGTACCTGCAGGATGCGCTGAAGGAATACGGCCCCTGCAAGGTGACCTGTGTTGCAGACGCCCTTTTTGCAGGGTCGGACGGGGCGCTGAAACTTGCCCAGGATATGCCGTCGAAGTACTGGGAGACACTTTGAGCAGATGCAGGCATAAGCGTCGGGGATTTTTCTGGAAGAATAGGGTGATGATCGCATGACCGGTGACACGATACTTCTGGTGGATGCGGTCCCTGAGATCGAGGAGAAGATTGTCTCCACCCTTGAATCAGAGGGATATATCGTGTTTGCTTCCGAGGGTAGCAAGGTCAATGCAGAAATGGCAGATAAATTCAGACCTGCCCTTATTTTTCTGAGACCTCTTTCGCCGAGTACGGCAGGCTTCGCCGTCTGCAGAACGATCCATACTCTCGAAACGCTCAGGGAAGTCCCCATCGTGATCCTTGCCTCCCTGAAGGGGCCCATCGATCCCCGCTTTACCGATTATTACGGAATCGTAGACTTTCTCAAGCTCAGCTTTACTCCCGAAGAACTCCTGGAAAAAACCACTGCCATTGTCGGCCGAGTGCAGGGTGAGGAGAGCTCTCCTGCAATTGAAGAGACTCCTCCTGATGAACAGGACGACAGGGCAGCAGAAGAAGTGCCCTCTGGTGAGGATGCAGCTGGTCGCGAGGAAGAAACCGCCCAAGTCTCTCCTTCAGAGGACAAGAAGGGGCCGGAACGTTTCAAAGAAGCATGGCATGCTGAGGGCCATGAAAGGGTAGCGGGAAATGACCGGACCATATGGACGGATAAGAAATATACTGCGCAGCAATACGAAGGAAAGTGGTCCAAAAAAAAGCGCGGCATCAAAAAAGGCCCCGTTGTTATCGCCACGGCACTCATCGCGCTCATCGCCACGGGGTTTGTCCTGTATCTGGCCGATGTGCTGCCGGAGAACCCGGTTCGTGAGGTGAGAACATCGCGCGAACCACAGAAACAGCGGGACATCAGCGGGGATACGCCGGATGTGCCGTCATCCCTGCCCCCTGCACCGGTGCAGGCTCCTGAATCTGCTGCGCTGCTCCCCGGGAAAACGTTCTATGCTGCGCAGATAGGTGCATTCAAAACCGAAGGCGGAGCTGAGGCACTTGCGCAGAAATTCCGGCAAAAGGGCTATGAAGCGTATGCACAGAGAGGAACAGCGAAAGACTCCAGCGAAGTTTACCGGGTCCTGATTGGCAGGTTTGAGAAGAGAAAAGAAGCAGTTACCCTGGCAGGAACAGTCGGCGCCAAGGAAAAGATAAAAACAACGGTATTTCAGGGGAAGTGATCACCCCGCAGCCTGTCTCATCTTCCGGTACGGTGTGCTCCCTGCGTTTCTTGATCCCGGCCATTACCGCTGAGCAGCCTTTGGCAGATCTTCTCTTCATATTCAGGAACCTCTTAAAAGAGCAGGGGTTTCTTTCTCATTTCGCCGAGCTTCATCAGCTTGAAGTTCAGCACCCGCAGTTTTCTTGTCCGCTCCTGGTCATCGTCGATAGTTCGCAGTAGGCAGCGGAGGGAGATGATTTCGTTCCTGAGTTCAAGCTCTGGCGGAAGGCAGCCGGCATTTCGTAATACGCGGTAGCACATCCTGAGGTCTTCCGGCACCCAGGGGAGGTCGTCAAGCCAGATCGGTTTTCCCGCATTCTCAAGGCATGCGAATTCGCCCTGCGCGATCGCCTCACGGATCTTTTGTTCTGCAATAACCGACAGGATATCCATTGGAAATGTCACAGACAGTGATCAGAAACCCTTGTCCTCAGCGCTGATATCGATCACCTTTCCGTCCCGTATGGTGATGACATAGATGAAGCGGGTCGACCCGAAATTGTATGTCCACTTCTCCACATACCTTTTTGCTCTCCTCGATTCCCCTCTGTCATGTTCGCGTGTGATGTCCTCGCCTACCTCTTCCTTCAGGGTAGGCTCGCCGCATTTTGCAAGGACCTCAATCTTGGAGTCGCCGACATCCACGATATTGTTGCCGCATCTCAAGGCAAGGGCAGGGCTCGTCGCAACAAGGGCGACGCAGATCAGAAACGCTGTGCTGATACATATGTTTTTCATCATGATTGCTCCTTTTCTATAGCCTATACCAATGACATGGTCTTTTCAATCCCCTTGATAAAAGGCGCGCGTGGTAGGGGTTACAGGTGGATTTTCCCTGCGGACGCGCGGCCGGGAAGGGGGATGTCCTGTCTGGCATGACAATGGAGACCTATGCGCTCAGGGTAAGGGGACATTCTGTGGAGATAGGGACCGCATGCCGGGCATACAGGCTATTAAGTGTAAAGACCGCAGCGAATGCGCGGTCTTTAACCGTTAACCATTACAGAGCAGAACAGAGCGCTCAGCGACTATCCGAATTCATTCTTCATGTGCGATGCCGAGAGCGGGCTTTTGGATTCACCTGCAATCCCCCAAACGGAGACTTCTGTTGGAGATGAGAAGTTCCATTGAAAAAAACGAAACTCATTTATTTTATTGCCTGAAGTCAACGGCAGTTTCCATTTCCCGTAACTGTTGCTATGTACTCCAGTTCCTCACGCCGATATAGCGCCGAGTGTTTTCTCTTGCTGCAGTCCGCTCAAAAAAGGCAGGACATTTCTATCTTGCCATCGAATAGTTCTGTTCAATCCCGTTTCTTTATTTTTTCCCGGGGATAGGCTGCCTATTGTTTCGACAGAAAAAGGGGATACCCCTTGATTACAGAAAGCATCAGTGGAAAATATCTTATTCCACGTGGATCTTTGTTGTGGCAGAGCTTGAAGCGCCACTCCATGTGACTTTGTATTTGGCAACAACTTTGTAAATACCTGGTGATTCGCAGGGAAGAGTAGCGGCTATTTGCCACTTTTCCCAGGTGCTTCCCGCAGATACCGTGAATGTTCCAAGTTTGAATATGTTCGTCAGCGCGCCAGCACGATCAAAGACGAGCACCTTCACGATGACGTCACCAGTGCCTTTTGCTTCGAAAAAAGCAATGCCGTCCGTGCTCCCTCCTGCATTGCACCACGGCCACGGATCTCCGTTCACGTCAATGGCTGTCGCCGTCAAGGCCCTTATTTTCAAATTGTCTGCAAACGCCGCTCCTGTCATAATTAAAATAAATACCAATGAAAAGATCGCATGCTTTTTCATACTAGCCCTCCTTGCAAAATTGTTAGCCTTTCCATATTCCGGCGCAGAAAACATGATGTGCGCTGGAACACCCCCACAGCCTTGCGCCCTTATCACCCCCTTCTATATATATTCATGATCCCATGATAGCGTTGAGGGTACTTGATGTCAATCGGTAAACTGAACAGTCTGTAGTTAGGTGCGAGAAAAGCGCAATAATTCCGACTCACGAAACCAGTGGATAAACAGCAGGTGGTTTGCGTAACCGGTGACAATAGCCTACTGTAGTAAGGGACCATCGATAGCGTGAAGCGCAGGACGGAGCCTACAGCGAAGAGAGGTCCCCGTGGCTGAGTGCTGTCTTGATGCGGCTGATATCTCTCTTCTCGCCGATCGCTTTCATGATCTTGCGCCGGTCTTTGATGTCTCCGAGGAGAATGGCGCCGGAGATCACATTTTGATCGAAGACCAATTTCATGTAGACAAGCCGTTCCAGCTCAGCAACTACGGCGGATTCCTTTTTCCCTTCCGCGTCGATGTCGCCGGCAGAAAAAATGTCTATGCCGGCCACGGTGAGGGTATTGGACATGGTCGTGCCGTGATATTCGGCAAAGCCTCCGGCCATATTGATGCCGGCAACTTCTCCCTGTGCTTCTGCAGCAGGCCATATGCCGTAGCATTTTCCGTTATGCTGGATCAGGTCACCGGCGGCATAGATTCCCGGTACCTCCGTCTCCATCCTGCTGTTAACCAGAAGTCCCCTGTCGATGGTCATGCCGAGCATTTGGGGAAGCTCAAGGTTGTGTCTGATTCCCGCAGAGATGATGATCATGTCACCGTCGATGCGTCTGCCGTCAGCAAGGACAAGTGCGTGAGCCCTGTCCGTTCCCAGAATCTCCGTTATTGTAGCGCCGAGATGGAATACGAAACCCATGGCTTCGAGACGTGTCTGCAGCATGGCCGCACCCGCCGGGTCCAGTTGCTTTGGGATAAGACGGGGGAGTACCTCGGCTACTGTTATGCTGCACCCCGCCTTCATCAGGCCGAATCCCGCCTCGATACCGAGCACCCCCCCTCCGATAAGGATAGCCCGTTTCCCGGTCTTCTTAAGATATTCCGTAATTTCCAGCGCATCTGAGATGCTTCTGAGCGTGAAAACCCCTTTCTTGCCGGCCCCTGGAACGGGAGGGATAAAGCAGTGAGCGCCGGTCGAAAGAAGCAGACGGTCATACCGTAATTCCTCCTTTCCTGATGTAATGACGTTTTTTTGCGCCGCATCTATGGCTGTCACTTTTGTGGAGAGGGAGAGGGTGATGCGGTTGCTGTCATACCAGGCAGGCTTGTATATGACGAGTTCGTTCTCGCCAGTTTTTCCCGCAAGGAGCTCCGGCAGCCTGATCCTGCTGTAGAAGGGATAGGGTTCTTCGGTGATGATCCGGATGGATGCCGCAGGGGCTGTTTTCCTTATATGCAGGGCCGCAGTTGTTCCTGCCACGCCATTCCCTATGATGAGGTGCTTCACATGCGACGCTCTCA
>DKBO01000200.1 GCA_002448975.1 Nitrospiraceae bacterium UBA6898 | reverse complement strand
CTCTGGATGACCCCGCTCATGCCGGTCATATTCATCATGTCTGCTATTGTCTCAGGCATCGCACTCTGCATGCTGACATACATTCTTACCATGGAGATCAGAAAGTTCATGGCAAAGAGAAAGAGCGCCTCAGTCCCGAGGCACGAGACCCGCGAGGAACTTCAGAGCGCTGAGGTCAATGTCATCCGCATGACGGCGAAGTACCTGCTCTTCTTCCTGGTCTTTGCGATCAGCCTGGAACTTCTCGACCTTATCTTCCGGGGATATACCGCAACGAAGTCGTGGGATGTGCTGCGAAGTGTCATCTATGGCAAGGACTTCACGAGCATATTCATCCTGCAGTACGGCATCGGCAATCTTATTCCGCTGATCCTGTTTCTCACGCCCGGCCTCACGATCCGCAGAGCGGTCATCGGCGTCATGTTCGTTCTGTTCGGCGTCTTCATGATGCGGTGGAACGTCGTTATCGGGGGGCAGGCCTTCTCCCTGACATTCGCCGGCTATATGCACTACCATCTCCCTATCATTCCGCATAACATCGAAACACTGAAAGAAGGCCTCTTCGGCGCATTGGGCGTCTTTATCATGCCCTTTGTTCTATTCTATTTTATGGCGAAGATTTTCCCGGTTTTCGATGTGAAGGAATCTCACTGAACAAAGGAAGGGGAGCGGGTCGCTCCCCTTCCTTTTCGCCCGGTGATTCGTGTTGTAATGCCCCCGGAAATATACTATGATTGAGTAGAATTCTGTGAGAAGCCAACGAAGGGTTATGAGAACACTGGCAATATCAGGCATAGGGTTGTTTTGCTTTTTCTCTCTCCTGCTGGTATCTTCCCCTGCAGTCCCGATCGAACATGAAGTCCACAAGAAATTCCTGGTACCTCCTCCACCCTTTTCAGAAGGCATTTTCCCCTGCTCGCAGTGCCACCAGGGCATGCCGGTAAACAGGACTCCCCGAAAGCTCGAGATGATGCATCAGGACATCGTGCTGAACCACATGCCGGGCGGGTGGTGCTTTGACTGCCACAATCCCGATAACCGTGACACGCTCCGGCTTGCGAACGGGAAAATCGTAACGTTCGAAGAGTCGTATAACCTGTGCGGACAGTGCCATGGCACCATTCTCCGTGAATGGAAAGCTGGCCTCCATGGAAAGCGGACCGGGATGTGGAATGGTGAAAAGCAATACCTTCTCTGTGTTCACTGCCACTGGCCACATGATCCCGTTTTCAAAGCCATAACACCGATGCCGCCGCCGGTCAGGCCGTCGGACATCAAATAAGAGGTATCCCATGGAACAGGACGAAAGCCGCCAGAGGGGCATGCACAGAAGGGACTTTCTACGAGGGGCCGCTCTCGGTCTCGCCGGTTTGACATTGCCGCTTGACCGGGCCGACGCCTCTTTCTGGGAGGCGTTCTTCCAAAAGCATTTCCGGGAAATGAACGATGACGAGATCAAGCAGGTGATCAGCAGGCTTGAGAAGGAATATGCCCAAAAATTCAAGAAGCAGATCGAGATCGGCGCAGATAAACCCATCCCCGGCGTTCTGTACGGCTATGGCCTCGACCTGTCCCGCTGCATCGGATGCCGGCGCTGCGTTTACGGCTGCGTGGCAGAGAACAACCAGTCGATTGATCCCCAGATACACTGGATCACGGTCCTCCGCTTCAGGAAGGGCGAAAAATGGGTCGACCTTGAGAATTCGGAAAAATATTACAGCCCGGAAAAAGTCCCTGAGGAAGAATATTTCTATATGCCGGTCCAGTGCCAGCAATGCGAAAACCCGCCCTGTGTTCGTGCATGCCCGACACAGGCAACGTGGAAGGAACCGGACGGCATTGTCGTCATCGATTACAACTGGTGCATCGGCTGCAGATACTGTATGGCAGCCTGCCCCTACGGCGCCCGAAGGTTCAACTGGGGAGCGCCGAACCGGCCGGAAGAAAAGATCAATCCAAAGACGCACTATCTCGGCAACCGGCCCCGGTACCGGGGAGTGGTGGAGAAATGCACCTTCTGCATACAGAGGACAAGAAAGGACCCGGGCCGCTATCCTGCTTGTGTCGAGGCCTGCCCGGTCGGCGCCAGGAAATTCGGGAATCTCCTTGATCCGAACAGTGAGATCAGGTACGCGATTGAGCACAAGCGCGTCTTCCGGCTGAAGGAAGATCTGAACACGAGCCCGAAATTCTATTACTTCTTCGCCTATGGGAGGTAGGGAGGTAGCATGATACAGACCATCAGGAACTTCTTCATTGCTCTCCGGCAGATCGCCATCGGCGACAAGAAGTATTACCTCTGGGTATCGTTGCTCTCGTTCCTGGTCCTGCTCGGTGTCAGTGCATATATCAGCCAACTCAATCGGGGGCTTATCGTAACGGCGATGCGGGACCAGGTATCGTGGGGTCTTTATATCTCCAACTTCACCTTCCTCGTCGGTGTCGCTGCCGCAGCGGTGCTTTTGGTGGTTCCCGCATACCTCTATAATTTCAAACCCATAAAAGAGATCGTTCTGTTCGGCGAACTCCTGGCTATCTCGGCTATCACCATGTGTATCCTCTTCATCATGGTCGATATGGGTCAGCCGCTCAGAGTCTGGCATATCCTGCCTATAATCGGGGCCATGAATTTCCCTGCCTCCCTGTTGGCCTGGGATGTTGTAGTGCTCAACGGGTATCTTGCGATCAACACGGCTATCGCTTTTTACGTACTCTATCGACTCTCCATTGGCAAGGAATACAAGATGTCCGTGATCGGCCCGCTGATCATCCTGTCGATCCCCTGGGCCGTCAGCATCNNCCGTTCTGGAATGCCTCGATCCTTGCACCGCGTTTTCTTGCCTCGGCCTTCTGCTCCGGGCCTGCCATTATGCTCATCCTCTTCCAGATCATCAGGAAACTCTCTGAAGTCGAGATTGACAACAAGGCGATCTTCAAGATTGCGGAACTGATCGCATATGCCATGGGGATAAACCTGTTCCTTCTCGGGGCCGAAATATTCAAGGAGTTCTACTCCGGCAGCATACACTCGGCACCAATAGAATATCTTTATTTCGGCCTTCACGGTCATAACAAACTCGTGCCGTGGATGTGGTTTGCAACTACGATGAACATCACCGCATTCTTTCTTTTCATGTTTCCGAAGACACGGGAGAACTTCACCACGCTGAATATGGCCTGCCTTTTCGTCGTCACCGGAGTTTATATCGAAAAAGGCATGGGACTCATCATACCGGGATTCATTCCCGATACCCTTGGAGAGATTTATGAGTACACACCGACCATGCAGGAGATCCTAGTAACGATCGGTATTTGGGCCTCCGGAGCACTGCTCTATACTTTTTTGCTGAAATTAGCCATTCCGGTCTACACCGGAAAGCTCCGCTTCTTTTCGAAGGCCCAGATAGTCGTCGCCCGTGACATCATGTCGCGGCGCATGACTCTGGTGCATCCGGAAACGCCGGTGACTGATCTGATCAGGCAGATGATCGAAAAGCATCTGAGCGGGGCCGCGGTCGTGGATGAGAAAAACAGGCTGGTCGGCGCGGTATCCGATACAGACGCCATATCACTCGAGATCGGAGAAACAGCGGGCAAGACAACAGCTGATGTCATGAAACCACCGTCAGCTGCTGTTCTGCAGGATGTCCGCATTCAGGATCTCGGCAAGATCCTGGCAGCTTCAGGGACTAATCTCCTGTTCGTGGTGGATGGAGATGGCCAGCCGTTGGGAACGGTTGCCGGCAGCGATGTTCTGAAAGCGCTCGAGAATATCCGGCAGGAATAACGGGCTTCCTGAGATGTAGGGAAAAGGCCTGCGGATGAGCCTGCAGGCCTTTTCAGACGGGTTTTCTTATTCTTTGGGGGTCTTCGTCAGCAGGTAGAGTGCAGAGCCCATCCCCGCGAACACCAGCAGGAGAAAGGCCGAGAAATTTCTCCGGGACCGAAGTTCTTGCCTGGTCGAAACGATTTCTTCCTCAACTGCAGCCAGCTTATGGGAAAACTCGTCGGTCCTGTCCTTGACAAGGTTGACGTCGACCGAATGGAACAGTGCACGGAATTCGGCCTGAATGCTGAAGAGGTTCTTCCGCTGATCCTCAATGTACACCCCCTCCTTTCGCAGCGTGAGAAGATCTGCAGCTAGTTCTCCGATCTTTTTCTCTGTCAGGAAGAGTGCCTGCTTCATCGCCCGCGCTCGGTCATAGGAATGGCATTTCGTGCACCCCTGCTCATTGATGATATCAATATTCGCCTGCTGTATACCGTGAGAACCGTGGCAGGTGACGCAGTTGGGCCCCTTCTCCGAACTTCTGAACGCCTTTCCGTGGCCGCTCTCCATATAGTTCTTCAGGATGCCGATATGGCATTTGCCGCAGAATTCCGGCACTTCAGCCGGCGAAGGCTTGCCGACAA
>DKBO01000197.1 GCA_002448975.1 Nitrospiraceae bacterium UBA6898 | reverse complement strand
GGGTATACGATGATATGGTCGACCGGGAACTTGACAGCATCAACGAACGCATCATGACCGAAGTTCCGCCGTCCATCTGGAAGATCAAACGGTATGAGAAGCTTGCTGCGCGGGCGATGCGAACGGTCATGGACCTGACCGGTATCACCGAGAAGATCGACAACTCCCTGAAAGTGACTGAGGATGTTTACTATGCGAGGATCTACTCTTCCGCGCTTTCTCTTTTTAAGGTCAAGGAATGGGATACAAGCATTGAAAGAAAAATAATTATCGTGTCACGGGTATACGACATGCTGTACCGTGAGATAGCGAACAAAAGGACCGAGCTTCTTGAGGCCATAATCATCGTCCTGATCGCCGTCGAGATCCTGTTATTCCTTATGATGAAGATCTGAGGGGTGGAATCGCCATCCCGGGAGAGATTACCGTTTCCGGCAACCCTTGTCAGAGGCGGACGATGTCGTCTGCAAGCCCGGTGAAGATTTCGCCTCCCTTCTCTGTGACTGCGAAAGTATTTTTTCTGCCTAGGGCTCCCTTGCCCGGAAAGAGGAACTTCGGCTCAACGGCGATCACGTTTCCTGTCTGAAGAGGGGCCTTGAACTTGGCGCATGGACCGGCAGTTCGTTCAGCTCAAGACCCACGCCGTAGCCCACGAACTTTCCGACTCTTCCGGAAGTCCCATGGAAGAACGTGATTTACACCATGGTCTCTTGATTTCCGGCGCGATTAGTCTTTAAGTTAATATACATGCAGTGAGTTTTCCCGGAGAGGCACGTACCGTTGATTTTATGGGGGTGAAATTATGAAAAGAGGTTTTTACATCGGCGATTTTGAGTTCATATGGCTCAACGGGGGAATGTTCGCACTGGATGGCGGTGCAATGTTCGGTGTTGTTCCGAAAGCGTTATGGGCACGGAAATATCCGTCAGACCATGATAATACAATTCCTATGGTGGCATGGCCGCTCCTTATCAAAACCCCGGACTCGCTGGTTATCATAGAAACTGGACTGGGAAACAAGCTGACGGAAAAGCAGAAGCAGATATTCAGGGTGAACGAAGAATGGAACCTGATAGCCGAGTTACGCGACCTCGGCGTAGAGAGAGATGACATCAGTCATGTAATCCTGACCCATTACGATTTTGATCACGCCGGGGGAGTGGTAATGCGGGAGGAATCCGGGTCGTTCTGCCTTACTTTTCCCAGGGCAAAGCATTACATTCAGGCTACGGAATGGGAAGATGTCATGCGTCCGAATATCCGCTCCATCAATACCTATTGGCCCATTAATAATGAACTCCTCAGGGGTACCCCGAATCTCGAGCTCGTAAATGGGGAGGCGGAGATTGTGAGTGGGATCAGGGTAATCCATACCGGAGGACATACAAAGGGCTACCAGATAGTGACCGTGGAATCCGGAGGACAGTCAGCAGTCTATCCGTGCGATCTCTTGCCGACGCATGCCCACTTCAATCCTTTATGGGTGATGGCCTATGATAATTTTCCCTTAGATTCTATTCAACAGAAAGAAGATCTCGAAAGAGTGCATGTCGGGAAAGAAGCATGGTTCATCTTCTATCATGATCCTTTCGTGCCTGCTTGTAAGTTTGATGTAAAAGGGAATATCGCAGAGAAGTGGACTGGGGAGAATGCGTAATTTCCCGGCAACTATTTATTAATCAAGAGTTTTCGCAGAGTGAACTCGCATCAATTTGATTCTTATTACATATGATGTTAGAGATTTCTTGGCTCCTCATGTGATGTCAACAAAGAGAAATGTCCGGTTATAGAGCACACCAACGGTCCTGTGGTAGCAGGTAAGTATTAGGCAGCCTTCTTATGCGAGATGACGACCTCTTCCGGCGTCAATCTCCCCTTTGCCTTTGTTCATGTGCCTCTTCAGATCTCGTCTTTCGTGCCTCCTGCAGTAGTTCCGTGCTCTCCATGAAGGGCCCCTCCTTGCCATCCAATGGTAACCTGACAGTTTATGTGCCCGCTACAGACGCGGCCTTTCGCAGTTGCGCTTATGTGAAAGGTCGCGTATCATAACTTCATGGATCAGGACACGGCTGAACAGCGCATCAATGAACTGGCGGAACTGTACGGAATACTCCCCGGCTACTGGGATATCTTCGGGACCTGGCATGCGATAACCCCTGAAGCGAAAAAGGCGATACTTACAGCAATGAAACTAAAGGTCGACACGGTAGATGATATTGAAAAGGAGGTCTATGAAAAGAAGACCAAGGTCTGGAGATCTCATTTGGCGCCGATATACGTGATCTCAGAACATGAACAGCCTCTGTCGTGCCCGCTCTTTATTCCTGTCAAGGAAGGTGCGGAAGGTAGGCTTTCTGTTTCATGCAGCATGAAAGATGAGCAGGGCTTATCCGGTGATGTCACCCTGTCGGGAGATTCGCTTTCAGTGTCCGAAGAACTCATTATCGATGGACAGCGCTATGTCAGAATAATGCTGACTGACACGGCCATGAGGGAGCCTGGTTATTATACGTTAACGGTCACTGTCCGTAACCATACCCAAGGTTTGGGCATACTGAAGAAGACGACGAACGTGATCATCGCGCCGGAAACCTGCTATTTGCCGGAAGATAATGGTGAACATCGCCTCTGGGGACTTGCCGTAAACCTTTACGCCCTGCGCTCTGCACGGAACTGGGGTGTCGGTGATTTCAGGGACCTCAGAGAAGTCTGCACAAGTGTTGCCGGCCTGAGCGGCAGTTTTGTCGGTATCAATCCGCTGCATGCGATACCCAATACCAGCCCTTACGGATTGAGCCCTTACTCGCCGATCAGCAGGCTTTTCAGAAATGTGATCTATCTCGATGTCGAAGCGGTAACGGATGTTGTTGAATCGGCTGCTGCCCGAAGTGCCATGCAGGCTGATTTGTTCAAAGTTGCGTTAAAAGAGCTCAGGGATGCCGCTTCAGTTGATTATGAGAAGGCTGCTGCCCTCAAGATGGAAATTCTGAGATACGCCTTTGACCACTTCCATGAAGCGCACTATGTACAGGACACTGCACGCGGAAGAGATTTCAGGACCTATTTGGAGGGAGAAGGCGAGACCCTCGAATCCTTCAGTCTGTATCTTGCACTCCGTGAGCATTTTGTGCGAACACGTCATGTCTATTCCTGGCAGGAGTGGCCGGAAGGCTACCGTGACCGAAAACACGAAGCGGTCAAGCTATACCGGGATGACCATGAGAAAGAGATACTGTTCCAGTGCTATGTCCAATGGCTGATCGACGAGCAGCTTGCCGAGGTGCAGGCCCTCTGCCGCACGTCCGGGATGAAGGTGGGGCTGTACCATGACCTTGCTATTGGGGCGGTCGGCGGTGGCGGCGATATATGGGTGTATCAGGACGTCGCGGGAGGGGCTGATGTAGGTGCCCCTCCGGATGATTTCAATCCGAACGGTCAGAACTGGGGCTTTCCTGCGCTTATCCCGGAGATGCTGAAAGAGACAGGGTATGAACTGTTCATCCAGACCCTGAGAAAGAACATGAGACACGGCGGGGCCCTGAGGATCGACCACGCACTCGGTCTTTTCCGCCTTTTCTGGATACCGTCCGGGATGTCGCCGAAGCAGGGGGGATATGTCCTTCAGCCTTCGCTCGATCTTTTGAGGATCACAGCGCTCGAAAGCCGGAGGAACAGGACTGTTGTCATTGCAGAGGATCTCGGCACCATTGATGAGCAATTCAGGAACATGCTGCAGCAGTTCAGGATGCTTTCATACCGGCTATTCTACTTTGAAAGGAATTACCCCGACGTTTCCTTCAAGCTGCCGGGGCAGTATGTCCCAACGGCATTATGTGCGGTCACGACGCATGATCTGCCGACACTCTACGGGTACTGGGAAGGTCACGATATCGACGTAAAAAGCAGGATTGGGATATATCCTGACGATCTTGCGCAGGAACAGGACCGTGCTGCACGGCAGAGGGACCGGGGTCTTATTCTTGATGCTTTGAAAACGGAGAACCTGCTTCCTGATGGTGTCCCTAATGATCCCGCTCTTGTGCCCCGCATGACACCGCGGCTCTGCAGCGCGATTTACCGCTACCTGGCAAAGACGCCCTGCAGGATGGTCCTGGTGAGCCTTGACGACGTCATTGGGACCATGGACCAGCAGAACCTGCCCGGAACCGTTGACCAGCATCCCAATTGGATACAGAAGACCCCACTGACGGTCGAGGCTATCATCCGTGATAAGAGATTTCGGGACCTGAAAGAGGTTTTCAGGGGGCTGTCAGGTCCGTGAACCCGAGAGGCCGTTCGGATCAATATCGGATGGACAGAATAACAAAGGCAGAGGTGCCGCTTGGCCTGCTCACGGTCACATCATCGCCATCGGTCTTTCGTAGCAGGGCCATTGCCATCGGTGAATCAATGCTGATAAAATTCCTTTTGGGGTCGATCTCGTCAGCGCCGACGATCCGGTATTCGTAAACGTTCCCTTTGTCGTCCTCGAGCTCAACCCACGCTCCGAAAAAAACCCTCGAGGTGTCCGCGGGCTTTCTGTCAATAACCTTCAGTTCGCCCAGTCTCTTCGAGAGGTGACGGATACGGGCGTCTATCTGGCGCAGCTGTTTTTTGCCGTAGATATACTCGGCATTTTCTGAGCGATCACCCATTGCTGCCGCATCCGCAACCGCCTGTGTGACCTGCGGCCGCTTGGTCTTCCAGAGGTAGGAAAGCTCATCGCTCAGACTCTTATGTCCTTCAGGGGTGATATAGGGCGATCTTCTGTACGCATGTCCCGTCATGATTTCTCTCGTGGATCGTAACGCGGGCCAACCCTCCTATGCCCTGGTGTGACCCGGTCCTTTTCGACAAAGTCCATATTGATGCGGACCATTTCCAGCTGGATCTGACGGTAATTGATGCCATAGGAACGCTGNNGGCATATTTTCCATGTTGAGGCAGGAAGAGAAGTTCGCGCAGTTGGGGCAGCAGTATCTCAGCTCGTCTTTCATCGTTTCGATCAGGCACGCTTCGAGGACATCCTTGAATGCATCGCCCTGCTCCGGTCCCGCCATGTCTAGCAGCTTTGCGACAAACTCATCTCCTTCGGCAACAACAGCGGCAGGGATCTCTTCCACTTTGCCGGCGTTCTGTGCACCTATGATACTGCTTGCCAGGACGACCTGATAGCGCTGATCCTCCGGAAAGAGAGAGAGCCGTCTCCTGAATTCTCTGCTGTTCAGTTCGCACATGACGGCATATGTGGCGTATGTTCTGTTGCCCTTCATGGTTCTCGTTCGCCGTATCCGTCCTTCCCGGGTATACAGAAGTATAACCGTGCATATCCTATTATGTCATGCCTTTTTGCGTCTTCCGGATTGCGGCAATTTTACGAAAGAGCGTACAATATCTGTGATGATATGCCCGGGGATACAAGATGTGTGAGTTCTGCACGACACATGGTGAAGGCAAGGTCTGGTACAAGAACGCTGCTAACTACGCGAATGACCTGCTGTCCGACCTTAACCGCAGGAACTATATCGAAAACTTTCTCACCACTGCATTTTCAGAGGGTTTTCAGACCCTCGGAAGGCTGGAGACCATTTACCGGAAAAAAGGACACCTCCCAAAGGCCGTGGAAACAGCCCTGATAGGCAAGGCAAAAACAGAGCATTTCGGTCAGGTGCTGCCCATAGAAGAGATCGGCGAGCTGGTGCGAAAGGCAAGGACCGTAGTGCGCATGCCCTGTGCCTGTCGCTGGAACCTGGAGAACAAGGATGAGCGCTGCTGCTATGCGGTCAGTTACGGATCGGAGGCCTGGTATAACAGCATCGACATGAGCTACTTCGGCAAGGTATCAGATGAGGGGCTGGAATCCCTGACCGGTGAGGTTGCGGTGAAGCAGATGGAAGAGATGGAGGGACGGGGCGCTGTCCACACCATATGGACGATGATGACCCCCTTCATCGGCGCCATATGCAACTGTTCTGCTGAGGGATGCCTTTCGATGAGGACACTATCCGGCATCAATGTCGAGACCATGGCGCGGGC
>DKBO01000123.1 GCA_002448975.1 Nitrospiraceae bacterium UBA6898 | reverse complement strand
AGAGAAAAGGACGTCGAACCCGGAAGGAAATGAAAAAGCGGCTTTTTTTCTATGGGGTCAACGTTCATGGAGACGACTTTTCCGTAGACAAGGCTGTAAAGCGTGCCATTCCTGTTCTCCCGCACTGCACAAATGCCCCGTTGCCCCTTCTTAATGAGACAGGTGTGCATGCACAATCTGCATTTCACTTCTCCGTTGTCACGGCTGTCGTACAGGAGGGCTTCTTTCATGGCATCATTATATCAGGTATTTCCTTAATGTACACTTTGGCCGTAGTTGACTTGTATTTTGCGTGAAAGGTAAACTAAAGTTTAGAAATAATATCTTTGGGAGGTCGGTATGCCTATTTATGAATATATATGTCTGAAGTGCAGCGAACAGTTCTCTCTTCTGCAGCGTGTTACCGGTGACCAGAAGGAGACAAAATGTCCGAAGTGTTCTTCGGGCGATGTTAAGAAGATGTTGTCATCATTCTGCTGTTCTTCCGGCTCCGGAAAGAGCATTTCGCCCGCGGTTTCCGCAGGCGGTTTTTCCGGCGGCGGTTGAGGTGTTTCTTCCTGCTGAACCGTCGGTTCAGCCCTGTCATATGTGCGAGATGACGCTGAAAAGTCTTGACTTTTTGAGTACTTAGCAATAGAATTTCTCAAAATACTTTAATTGAGGTGAAGAATGGCTCGCAAGCTGTTACTCGCGGATGACAGTATAACCATACAGAAGGTGGTGGAGCTGGTACTCGCCGAGGAAGATTTTGAGATAAAATCTGTGAGTAACGGTGAAGACGCCCTGAATATTCTCTCAAGTTTCAAGCCTGATATTGTCCTCGCTGACATAGAAATGCCGAAGGTGAACGGATATCAGCTTTGTGACAGAATCAAGAAGAGCCCCGAGCTTTCGCATGTCCCGGTCATTCTTCTTGCGGGAGCCTTTGAACCGATTGACGAGGAACTGGCAAGCGAGGTGAGGGCTGATGATTCTGTTATTAAACCATTTGAGTCTCAGGAATTGATTAGCAAGATTAATGCCGTGCTTACCATGAGTGCAGCAGATGAAGAAGCGCAGGCTGTTCCTCTGGAGCCCGACGCCGCGGTTGAAGCCGAAGCAGCAGCTGGATCTGGAGAGGATGTATTCGAACTTGCCGAGGAGACGGCAGAGGAAACGGAAGAGGCGGCACACACGGTTGACAGGGAAGGGCCGGATGAGGACCTCTGGTCCATGGAGGATGTTCCCGAGGCAGGTGCTGAAGAGATCGATCTCGCCTCAGAGGTAGCTGCAGGTGAGGAACTCGGGCTCCCTGAAGAGAGCACGGCGGAAGAGCCTTTCTTCACCCCCGTGCGTGAGGAAGTTCCCGGGATCAAGCTGACGGGAGAAATGGTCTCACCGCAGATCGTTGCACCGTCAAAAGAAGAGATGATGTCCGCGTTTGAACACACGGTTAGGGATCGCGTTGATACTTTCCTGTCTTCTCTTGATATCAAGGAGACGATCTTGCAGTCGCTCATACCTGCAATGAAGGAGTCTGTTGAAAAGGTTCTTTGGGAGGTTGCCCCAGAGCTTGCGGAGAAGATGCTTAAGGAGATATTGAAGGGGTCAATCTCATCCCTGACCGCAGAGGTTGAAAAGGTCATTTGGGAGACAGTCCCGGACCTTGCGGGATCGATGATCTCGAAAGAGATCGAAAAGATCAAGTCAGAATTCTAAACGCTACGATTTTTGATACGGGCGGGGAAGCGGAGCATCCGATTCCCCGTTTTTCTTGCCATGGCTGAATTAGAGAAGAGCTATCAACCTGAACATACAGAGAAGAAATGGTATGCATTCTGGCTGAGCAGCGGCCTGTTTAGCGCTGACCCGAATGATGCTGCCGAACCCTTCACGATTGTCATCCCGCCCCCGAACGTTACCGGCACACTCCACATGGGACATGCCCTGAACGCTACGCTCCAGGATATCCTTATCCGCTGGAAACGAATGTCCGGCTATAATGTGCTCTGGATACCCGGTATGGATCATGCCGGTATTGCGACGCAAAATGTCGTAGAGCGGCAGATCGCGGCAGAAGGCATTGACCGGCATACTCTCGGCAGGGAAAAGTTCATTGAGCGCATCTGGACCTGGAAATCTGAGTACGGCGGCAGGATCAGCAATCAGCTCAAAAGGCTCGGCGCATCCTGCGACTGGTCGCGTGAACGGTTTACGCTTGATGAAGGACTCTCCCGGGCGGTCAATGAGGTATTTGTAAGCCTCTATGAGCAGGGCCTTATTTACCGCGACAACAGACTGATCAATTGGTGTCCGAGATGTCATACCGCACTTTCAGACATAGAAGTCGAGCATGAGGAAATTGAAGGCAGATTAACTTTCATGCGATACCCTTTTGCAGACGGCAACGGACATATCGCGGTAGCGACGACGCGACCTGAGACCATGCTCGGTGACGCTGCGGTCGCAGTAAATCCTGAAGATGCACGATACCGCTTTGCGATAGGTAAGGCCATAGCCCTTCCTCTCACGGGAAGGAGCATCCCGGTCATCGCAGATGCGTCTGTTGATCCGGCCTTCGGCACGGGAGCAGTAAAGGTCACACCGTCCCATGACTTTAATGATGAGGCCATGGCAAAGAGACAGTCGCCGGTGCTGCCGTTTCTCACCGTAATAGCTCCTGATGGTACGATGACTGCTGATGCCGGAGAACGCTATGCTGGCATGGACCGCTATGTGTGCAGAGGGGCTGTCATCAAGGACCTCCAGGATGCCGGATTTCTTGACAAACAGGAACGGTATATCCACGCGATCAGTCAATGCTACCGCTGCAAGACGATCATTGAGCCGCTGCCTGCGCTGCAGTGGTACGTGAAAGTGGGACCGCTGGCGCAAAAGGCCATGGCTGCGGTACATGACCGGAAAACGGATTTTGTGCCTAAGACCTGGGAAAATACCTACTTTGCGTGGATGGAAAATATCAAGGACTGGTGCATATCACGCCAAATCTGGTGGGGGCACAGGATCCCTGCCTGGTTCTGTGACTGCGGTGAGGTCATGGTCGCGCGTAGAGAGCCTGAGCAATGCGAGAAATGCGGTAGCATCCGCCTCAGGCAGGAAGAGGATGTGCTGGATACCTGGTTTTCTTCGGCCCTCTGGCCTTTTTCCACCCTGGGTTGGCCTGAGCGGACAAAGGAACTGCAGAAGTACTATCCGACTTCCGTGCTGGTCACCGGCTTTGACATCATCTTCTTCTGGGTTGCCCGTATGATGATGCTGGGAATCCAGTTTATGGATGACGTGCCATTCAGACATGTTTATATCCATGCTCTTGTCAGGGATGCAAGCGGTCAAAAGATGTCGAAATCCAAGGGTAATGTGATCGATCCGCTTGTTATGATGGACAAATACGGAACCGATGCCTTCCGTTTTACCCTTGCTGCCTTTGCAGCCCAAGGTCGCGACGTGAAGTTCGCCGAGGAAAGGGTGGAAGGATACCGCCACTTTGTGAACAAACTTTGGAACGCTGCACGTTTTATCCTTGCCAACGCCGAAGAGAAAGCTCTTCCCGCATTTCCCGATATGCAAGGCCTTGACGTGGGAAGCCGATGGGCTGTCAGCAGGTTGTCGGCAACCACAGAGGATGTACGCAAGGCACTTGAGGAATACCGGTTCAATGATGCGGCCGGCAGTATGTACCATTTCATCTGGCACGAACTCTGCGATTGGTATATCGAGATGGTGAAGCCGGTACTGTACGGAGATTCGGGAGAAAAGACAGCTGTTCAGGAATGTCTGCTGTACCTTTTGGAGAAGACGCTCAGGTTGCTCCATCCGTTCATGCCCTTTGTTACCGAGGAGATCTGGCAGACGATGCCTCATGAGGGTATCAGCATTGTCACGGCAGCCTTTCCGGAAGGTATTCCCCGGGACCCTGTCGCGGAAGATCAGATGGAAGTCCTCATGGAAGCTGTCACTGCGGTCAGAACAATACGGGGAGAGCTTAATTTATCGCCGACGCTGGAGCTGAAGGCCCTGGTGAAGACACATTCAGATCGCGTGCGTGAAATCCTTGAAGAAAACCTGCTGTTTTTGCAAAAGCTTGCCCGGGCAGATATCCTGAAGATCGGCGCAGATCTGGAGAAACCGAGCGGGGCGTCTGTTGCGGTAAGATCGTATGTCGAGGTATTCGTTCCTCTCGAGGGATTGCTGGATATCGACCTTGAGATAGAGCGTATCAGGAAGGAAATGGCAAAGCTCGAGGAAACCGCGGGGTTCCTCGGTAAGAAGCTTCGCAACGAGGACTTTGTCAGCAGGGCGCCCCAAGAGATCGTTGCCAAAGAGAAGGATAAATATGATGACTGCACGAAAAAAATGGAAAGGATTAAGGAGAATCTTCAGAAGATGCTTGACCTCAAAGGCAAACAGGCATGATGGATATTCCCGCAAGTGTGACCCAGCTGTTGCGGCATGCGATTGAGGAAGATCTCGGTCACGGCGATATTACGTCGTCTGTTATTATACCCGAAGAGAGTGAGGCCAGGGCGCTTTTCATTGCAAAGGGTAACTTTATACTGGCCGGTTTTCCATTTGCACAGCTGGTCTTTCATCTCCTCGATCCGACGGTAGCATGCAAAACGTTTCAGGCAGAGGGAGCAAAGGTTCGAAGAGGTGATGTGCTGGGTGAGGTCTCGGGAAAGACCCGGCTACTTCTCGCAGGGGAGCGGACGAGTCTCAACATCCTGCAAAGGCTCTCCGGCATAGCGACACTTACCTCACGGTTCGTTGAGGCAGTTTCCGGTACGGGCACACGGATATTGGATACGCGCAAGACAACACCTTGCCATCGGTTTATGGAAAAATATGCGGTCAGGATGGGTGGTGGCGTGAACCATCGTTTCGGTCTTTATGACGGCATCCTGATAAAGGACAACCATATCGAGGCGGTAGGGGGTATTCGGCAGGCGATCTCGCTCGCAAAGGCCGGCCATCACCTTGCTAAGATCGAGGTCGAGGTCGAGAACCTGAAGGACCTTGAAGAAGCCCTTGCTGTCAGACCTGATATCATCATGCTTGATAACATGACTATTCAGGATATGGCAGAGGCAGTAAAAATAGCTGCGGGCAAGGTTGTGCTTGAGGCCTCGGGTAATGTCTCGCTCGATAATGTCAGGCAAATCGCAGAGACAGGCGTTGATATGATTTCGGTCGGTGCGCTGACGCATTCGGTCACTGCAGCCGATATCAGCCTCAAGATCGTCCAGTAGGTCTTTCCGTCACCTTTTGTGGCAGAGGTAGCCGGTGAAGTGTTCCCAATCCCCCATCACGTACATCAGAACCCTGTACAGACTCACAGGCGGAGTTCCGTCATCCTGGGTGAAAGGCGCAGATTGAGCTGCATCGGGAGTTCCCTGCCATATTTCATACACGATGATGATTCGAACGACATACCTTCCTTCCTTAGCCCCGCATTAATCATGCATAATCCGGGCTAGCGCTCTGTTTCCGGTTTCTGATCTGTAGGGCGCAAAAAAGAAGAAATCATGCAGCCGAGAGAGTGCAGAGGTGCGTGTTCCTGCAAGCGGCATCGCCATCACATTCTCTGATGATGCTGCGCAGGCGTCCTTGAGGGAAGACTGCATGAAAAAGAGTTTTCAACAAGAAACCATCCTGCCGAATTCCTCTTTAACCTCTCTGATCAAGTCTCTTTCGTACCCATGGTACCTCGGTGAGAAGTGCATGGGATGGAGGCTCATGACTCCGGCCAGGCGCGCAATGCGGCCGCATTCCCGGGTTGTCAGGTGAAAGCGCTCAGTTGCGAGATCCCTATGCTTTTCCATGAAATACGCCTCACAATACAATATGTCAGCATGTTCGGCCAGTTCGATCAGTTTTTCGGCGTTGGTGCGGCTAATGCCGACATCGGTTGCATAACATATCTTCTGTCCCCTGCCTGTCCTTACGATATCGAGCAGCCTCCTGACGGGATATCGTTTTCCTCCGATAACAAGTGATCCTGCAGGAGTGCCCTCCCTGACTTTTTGCCTGAGTTCTGTGAGCCAGGGACCAACCGAAAGATTTTTCTTGAGAAGCCTGTCCTTATCGATATTTATGCGGAGTGGTTCTTCAAGGGAAAACGCCAGACAGGGGATCCCGTGGTCGAGCACCGCTGCTCTGACCGTAAACAACGGTTCTTCAATCAGCACTCCGTTGGACGCGGCATGCGGCGCTGTCTGTCTCATGAACCGCGATTCTGCGCGGAACTCTGCTCGGCGAAGAAACTTGCCATCATATTCAAGGACAGAGATCACGAGGGGGTATCCCCCGACGAGGTTCCAGGAGTATCCTCTCAGCCTCCCTTCGACGTTCCTGATGATTCCGGCCGGACCATAAAGCGTGAGGGGGGCTGTTCTTCTCAATGACGCCCTGAGCAGCAGATCAAAACCTATGAAATGATCGATATGCGCATGGGAAATGAAAACGTCACTGATGCGGTTGAGCGAGACAGGAGAAAGGGTGTGGATATCCCCAAGGTCAAAGAGCAACGACCGCCTCTCCCTGAGTATCCTCACGTGTAAGCAGGGGTCTCCAAAGGCGCCGTTAAGAAGCTTATGATGAAATGCCGGCTTCATTTACGCACATAAGTTCTGTGATATAATAACGAAAATCAGCAAAACAAAACATGCAGCAGGAGCGGATGTTACCGCGTGCATGCAGAGAGGGAGGTAGTATGCCTGAACTCAGAAAAGACCCCATCGTAGGTCGATGGGTGATTATATCGGTTGAGCGGGGAAAACGGCCGACCGATTTTCTTTCGGTCACACAGAGAAAAAAGGGGGGGTTCTGTCCGTTCTGTCCGGGAAATGAATATACGACGCCTCCTGAGATCATGGCCTTCAGACCTGCTG
>DKBO01000067.1 GCA_002448975.1 Nitrospiraceae bacterium UBA6898 | reverse complement strand
TTGAACTAAGCCGCTACGCGGCAGTGTTAGTTGCATTTCAATTGTTGTAATTTCAATCCCTTCCCCGCATTTCCAGTAGACTCTCCTCTATCCGTCCCTTGTCTCACGATCCGGACCGTTCTACAATCTTCTGCCGTATCACCATCGGCGTCATGCCGTTGGAATATCAATTCATCGGAAGGAGATTGTGCAATGGAGACGTACAAAGAACAGATGCAAAGGGACATGGTGCTCAGGAATCTGAGTACAAAGACGCAATCGTTGTATCACCGGGCGGCGCGTGATCTGGAGAGTCATTTCAACAGGCCGCCGGACCAGTTGAACGAGGACAACGTCAAGACGTTCCTGCATGCCATCGTCACGGACAGGAAACTGTCCCAATCATCGCTCAAGATAGCCTACAGCGCTCTGCGGTTTCTCTATGAGACGACGCTGGGCAAGGGCTGGGTGATCGACAGGATCCCGTATCCAAAGACGACAAGAACAATCCCTCAGGTCCTCAGCAAGGGAGAGATCCAGAGGATTTTCGATTCCACGGTGACGCTCAAGCAGAGGGCGATGCTGATGGTGGCCTATTCCGCCGGTCTTCGGGCAAGCGAGACGGCGAGGCTCAAGATCACGGACATCGACAGCAGCCGCATGCTGATCCGCGTGGAGCAGGGCAAAGGGAACAAGGACCGCCACACCCTGTTATCGCAGGTGGCGTTGGAAACGCTTCGGGAATACTGGAAACAATACCGGCCCAAGGACTGGCTCTTTCCGAAAGACACCGACCCGCTTGAACACGTGCCCGTTGCAACCATCCAGACGGCCTTCAAACGGGCGAAACGCCGGGCCAACCTCAGAAAGCCCGCGAGCTGCCACACGCTTCGCCACAGCTTCGCCACCCATCTTCTGGAGGCAGGCGTTGATCTGCACACGATTCAGGTCCTGCTCGGCCACTCCTCGATCAGGACGACCACGGTCTATCTCCACGTGAGCAACAAGAGTCTCGCCAAGATCGTGAGCCCCTTGGATCTGGACCCGCCGGGGAAAGCCCGGAAAAAAACAAAGCGCTCCTGATCGCCCTTTCGCCATGTGCGCGCGGGAAGCCGGACAAATCGAGGTCGCGGATATCTTCCGAAGGTATGGTCCAGATTACCGGAACGCCCATGCCCTGCCCATGAACCGTCTGCGCGCGATGCGGGCGATCGAGACCTGCCGCACTGTGGATCAGGGCGGCCACGTGGATGAATGCGAACACTGCGGGACAAAGGTGATCTCGTACAACTCCTGCAGAAACCGGCACTGTCCCAAGTGCCAGTTCCTCAAAAAAGAGCAATGGATCGAAGCCAGGGGAAAGGACCTGCTGCCCATACCGTACTTCCACGTCGTCTTCACCATCCCCGATCTTTTAAATCCCCTCGTCCTCAGAAATCAGGAAGCCATCTACCCGGTTCTGTTCAAGGCCGTTTCGGAAACTCTGACGGAACTCTCGGAAGACCGGAAACGCCTTGGAGCCGAGATCGGGTTTATCAGTATCCTGCATACCTGGGGACAGAACCTGATGGAGCATCCGCATATCCACAACGTCGTCACCGGTGGAGGATTGTCTCCCGATGGACAAAAATGGAAGTTGTGCAAAAAGGACTTCTTCCTTCCGGTCAAGGTCATGTCGAAGCTCTTCCAAGGGAAGTTCCTCTCCTATCTGAAAAAGCTCCGAACTCAGAATCAGCTCGTTTATCCTGGTGCTGTGAACCATCTTGCACAGCCTGCGGCCTTCAATGCCCTGATCGCCGCTCTGTATAAGAAAAATTGGGTTGTTTACTGCAAGCCGCCGTTCGACGGGACCAAGGGCGTCTTTGAATATCTTGGCAGATACACTCACCGGATTGCGATCAGCAATCACCGAATCGTGAAGGTTGAAGACGACAGGGTCTCGTTCCGATGGCGGGATTACGCGGACAACTACAAAACCAAGATCATGACTGTGGACGCCATCGAGTTCATCCGGCGATTCCTGCTTCATGTGCTGCCTGACCGGTTCGTGAAGATCAGGCATTACGGCCTGTTGGGCAACCGATGCCGGAGAAAGAAGCTTGATCGGTGCAGAGAACTACTGGCCTGCGCGGAACAGCCTCAGACGGAAGAGAAGTCCGAAACATGGCAAGACACTTTGCTTCGGCTCACCGGCATCGATGTCGGCAAATGCCCCGCCTGCGGCGAACGCAAAATGCGCACGATCGAACTCCTGCGACCCGCTCGCTGCAAAGGACCGCCTCGGATATGATTGCCACAAGCACTGAAATAATCAACCCGGCCCCCAACTCCATCCCCGAAAACAGTCCCTTTTTTCGCAAGGATACCCTATTGCCCAAAAGCCCTTTTTCCTGTATAGTCGTTTACGAAAGGGGCTTGCGGAGCAGTCCGGAATCGCCGCTTTTCAATCGAACAAGTCTCACGCCCCTGTCAATGCCGTTTCTGCGGACTTCACTTTAAACTGAAAAATCATTTGAAATCCCATAGCGATATGGCGCGCAACGGCTTAGTCCAACCAGCTTCTTTCTGAGTAAGGCGCTCAGAAAGAAGCCTAAACA
>DKBO01000063.1 GCA_002448975.1 Nitrospiraceae bacterium UBA6898 | reverse complement strand
AAGACGTTCACGCCCGAGACGCTCAAGGCCTTCAAGTCCTACGACTGGCCGGGGAACGTTCGCGAACTGGAGAATGCCGTCCAGCGCGCCGTGACACTGTCCCAGGGGGACAAGATATTTCCCGATGCCCTGCCGCCGCAGATCTTCAAGCCCGGCCACGGCGCCACCATATCGTTCGAGAACTTCCTGGAGGAAAAGCTTGCTGACCTCGTGGACCGGCTCGGCGGGCTCGACCATGGCGATATCTATTCCCTGGTGCTCCAGCGCGTGGAGAAGCCTCTTCTCACGCTCGTGCTCAGGAAGACCGATGGCAACCAGGTGCGCGCCGCGCAGCTCCTGGGCATCAACCGGAACACGCTCAGGAAAAAGATCAGGGAACTGGGGATCAAGGGGCCGTTCAACGGTGAGGAAAAGGAACCGGACGAGGAGTGAGGTTAATTTCTTCACTCCGCACTCCGCACTGGCTGCCCCCATCGCATTTCTTGCGTTTTACCCGGAATTAACCCATTCTCAACCTATCTAAAGTTTCGAGCGAGCTGAAGCATTCATCGTGATAATCACGGTGTACTCAGCTTCGTTTCGTCGTTCTTTCATATAGTATCTATGCGGCTTTTTGTAGTTTCCGCATCGATGTGGCTGCTTCAGGCTCTTTCGGCGGCCCGAATTTTCGGGACTTCCTGCTCCACCAGTCCCTAATCGGGAAGTGGCTAATAATCCGAACCAGTCCTGATCGTACACGTCCTGCTGTCACCGGATCCTTCTCCCTCCACGGGGTGGTATTCGCCAGCTTCGTGACTTTATCGCCGCCCTTGATGGCAAGAAGCTGCGGCAGAGCATACCCGATACCGAGGATATGAAGCCACCGATGAACAGCCTGTCGCGATTGTTGCCAAGTCTCGTTCCATCCCCATCTGTTCTTTGCCTGATGGAACATGGATTCGATGTTCCAACGCTTGGCATAGACCTCGATCACCTCATACGGTTCGAGGTTGATATCCGTAGCAAGGATCAGTCGCTCTTGAGTCACGCCGCGCTTCTCATCTTCAAAGCTGACCCAGACGGCGCGAACAGGGCGACCGTCCAGGAACCGCGCTTTGGCGATGACGCTTCGATACCGTACCCACTGGAGCTTGCCGTAGATGAACAGCTGCACCGAGATGGCCGGCAGCATTGCAATATCGTCCGGTGTATACTTCGTTCCGTACTTCCGGGGTCGTCCCCGTTTGGCCCTTAGTTCCGGCACACGAAAGAGTGCTGTGTCTTTTCGCACCTGACCGATGACCTGGAACCCTGCTTTCAATGCGGCCCGAAGCAGCGTGCCACGCATATACCAACTGTCCAGAAGCAACCGGACGGTGAAATTCTCAAAGACCGGAGTAATCACCCGGATCAAGGTTTTCGCTGCTGTGAGCTTGCTTCCGTTCCCTTCATTTCGCATAAGCCGGGAGAGGATCGGGATGGCGGCAGCCTGTAAACCGTTTTCAACGACTGCGGCAAGGCTGACCCAGCATTGGCCCCTGACAAAGTCAGGACGGTTGGGCTTTCTGCTGTGCTCACGATGTATCTTGCTCCCTGGCGCCTTCTTGGACGTGCGAAGGATCAGGGTATCGTCGATGATCAGATGCCACAGCGGCTGGGGAAACATCCGGATCAGAAGTCGGGCCATCTGGACACCGACGGCAACCCAGGACCATTTGCCTTTTTCGATCCACTTGTAGTAGCTGGACCAGTTTCGCTTCATGGGAAGAGCCAGATATGCCTGCGTGACGAATCCGGTCTCTGTGAGCATCGCCCCGATGACGAGTTCGATGAACGTTGGTACTGAACGAAGTGGTAGCACCTGAACGAGAAACGTGATAAATTCGAACAGGGCTTGAGGGATATGTCGGTATCCCGCAATGTCCATGGCGGCCTCCGGAAGAGTGAAATTTAATTTCTTCCAGAGGCCGCTCTTTAAAAGCTCAAAATAAAAATCTACGCTTTTAAAGAGCGGCTGCCCGAATCAAGCCATTCTGTCAAGAACTATCTACGTTTTCTCGATATATTTTTTGATAAAATCCTCCTTGTGAGGGTCACGAAACTCTAAACCTTAGATCAAACAGTTACTTAAATAATCGGCGTTAGGGAACCGGCCGCCCTTCCCCTGTATTCTGACATACCAATTTTCGCAAACCATCCTGCTCAAGCGCCATGACCACGGCATCCTCGACCGGCAGGTCGTAATAGCCCTTTCGCTCGATCGATCTGACAAATCCAAGCCTCTCATAAAGGTTCAGCGCCGCCTCGTTCGATCTCCTTACTTCAAGAAAGGCCCGCCGGACGTTTCGGTCATATCCGTTCNNAAGGAATAGGTTCCGTGACCAGGGCATGGTAAATGAGGTCTGCTCGATCGCCAGGACCTGGTCCAGGTCCTCTTTCAGCATGCGATCTATCGTGATCGTTGACGTTTCTCCCACGCCACCTCTGCCTCCGGTCGTCGAATGTACATCGGCACAAGAGCATCGGGACCGGTCTGCTGACCGGCCTTGAGCATTATCAGAGCGATCTCGGCCACACTTGCGGCCGAGGGAACCGATGAGGACAAGGGGGCAACATGCGCACGGTCACCGAAGATCTTCTGTATATCCGCCGTGAAAAGATGTGCACCTTCACCGGTGAAGAGAACATTGCCGGGCATCTTTTCCGCCAATTCCGCAAGGGATATGACCGTATCAGGCAGTTCCTGAATATAGTCCCTGCCGTCATGCCGGTAAAGCGCCGCGTAGACCTCGTTTTTCCTGGCATCGAGCAGCGGACAAACGGGATAGCGTGAAAAGGGAATGTTCCAGGCAAGTGCCTTGAGTGTCGGCACCGCGGCCACGGGCTTTCCCGTGGCGAATGCCAGCCCCTTGATGGTGGAGAGGCCGATCCGGAGGCCGGTGAAGGACCCCGGTCCGATGGAGACGCCGTACCCCGCTATGTTCGCCAGGGTGAACCCCGTATCCTTCAGCACCCGGTCCACCGTGTACATGAGCCGTTCGGAAT
>DKBO01000069.1 GCA_002448975.1 Nitrospiraceae bacterium UBA6898 | reverse complement strand
GCTCATCTTTTTGCTTCATGCGTGGTGTCTCCTTTATCTAAGTAGTCGAGAATGCCGGCCTCGAGGTATCGGGCAATATTTTCCCGGTGGGTTTCAGACGCCAGGTCGACCTCCTCTTCCCGGTTACTGAGGCATGAGACTTCGGCAAGCACCGCAGGCACATCGACCCCGAGCAGGACCACAAAGGGGGCTCGTTTCACGCCGAAATCCCGTATGGCCCCATTATGCTGTCTGCTGTTCAGAAAAAGGTTTTTCTGGATAGCCGTCGCAAACTCCTTTGATTCCTGGAGCTTCATGGTTTTGCCGATCTTCTCTATGATCTCCTTAAAATCACTCATGTTATATTCGGAATCTGCATTTTCCTTTTGCGCGAGCATGATTGCCGTATCATCCGAAGACGTTCCAAAATAATACGTCTCAACAATGTTAATGGGTTTGCGCGGCAGATAGTTAAGATGAACAGAGATGAACAGGTCGGCTTTTGCATCCCGGGCCATTTCCACTCTCCTGTTGAGAGATATCTTGCTGTCATCTTCTCTAGTCATGACCACGCGGTATTTACCCGCACGCAGGAGCCGGGCTTTCAGTCTTTTTGCGATATCCAGTGTCACATCCTTCTCCAGGGTTCCCCTTTTCCCCCTGGTGCCCGAATCAGATCCGCCATGGCCGGCATCGATCATGATCGTCTGCACGCCCAGGCCGAACATGCGGCTGAGCGGAACATCCCGGTTATCGAGGAAAGCGTTATAGAGGGAAGCACTGGGCACCCCAACAAACGAACTGCTCTCCGGTCGGGCCACGGCTCCCCGGCCAGCGGTATTCGCTGTCAGCTGTTCTTGGGGGAAGATATTCTTCGTTACATAATTCTCGTAGATAAAGAGTACCGTGAGGGACAGAAGCAGGAGGACAAAAAACCTCTTACGAAAGGACGTGCTCCGCTTTGCGAGTCTGCCTCTCCCCTTGCCGAGGATAACAAGGTTTTCTTCATAGACGCCTTTAAGGATGGTCTGTCTGACCTTCAGTTCGCTGTTTCTGGAGAATACCGATATCATAAATTACACAACTTTACCAGTTTTACGGAATAAAATTCAATAGTTATGCTATGAATGCTAAAGTGCCTACTTATTATAAGGCGTCTGCCGTAACAAACAGAACAACGTGGAGTTCTGTTCCCAGTCGTAACCCCCTTATAGATATATAATATTCCGTGATATGAGTGGCACTATTAGGCAAGATCCGATGCCCTGTTCAGTACTGCTGTTATATTCATCTCATCATCATGCATGGCGACTTCCAGCCAACAGGACTATATTACTGTCGGCAACACTCTCTTACGTACTCCGCGCTCCAACTGCTTGTCCCGGTGCAACTTTTTGTTATACAATACATTTTTTCGGAGGGGTGCCAGAGCGGTTGAATGGGACGGTCTCGAAAATCGTTNNGTTCGAATCCCTCCCCCTCCGCCACCCATCATGGTTGCCCCGCCCGCCCGGCATGGAATGCATTCTTCATTATCCGCCTTGGAAACAGCTCATCAGAAATGCTATGGATGACAGAGAGGATGCGGTCGGAATCATTCATTATGGGTGATCGTTTCCGAGATGCATGAATTACGCGTCGAACCCTTGCGCAGGCTGTTTATTTCCTTGGCACTGCTAGGGAATCAGTTTTTTCCATCTGCCGTTCCTGAACCTCAGGGTCATGCCGATGCTCTGAATGACCATGGATATGGCCATTGCAACCCAAACCCCCACGGCACCATAGCCCGTGATCACCGCGAGCAGAAATGCCAGGGGCAGGCGAACTCCCCAGAGCGTTGCAACAATAACGGCCATTGCACCACGGGTATCCCCTGCTCCCTGAAGGCAACCTCCCAGCACCACGCTGATGGCCATGAACGGCTCGACCAGCATGGTTATTCTCAGATAGCGGGACGTTTCCCTAATAACAGGGCCGTCATGTGATACGAGGGAAGAGAAGATATCCGGCCATACCAGTACCGGCACGGACATCACGGTCACAAAAAGCACTCCTGCCAGCGATATCTTCCATCCGAGCCGCTCTGCTCTCCGGGAATCGCCTGCCCCGAGGTTCTGACCCGTAAGCACCGCTGCGGCCATATTCAGCGCAAAGGCCGGCAGGTAAATAGCCGCCTCGATCCGTAAGCCGTTTGTGAGTGCAGCCATTGCCGTTATCCTGCCGGAAACCAGCGCTGCGAGAATCGAATAGAGAAAAATATTACCCGCGTTCCATGAAATCTGTATGAGGGCTGACGGCCAGCTCACGGCAACTATCCTTTTGATGAAGGCACCGGAAAGAGTCCAGGTATCATGAAACAGCCCTCGCCATCGGCCTCTCATGATAAGGAAGAGACAGGCAAGTGTCCCACAGGCCATGGCAAGGGCGGTCGCAAGCGCAATCCCCTTATACCCGATACCGGGAAAACTGCCGACACCAAAAACCAGCACAAAGTTCAACGCAATGTTCACCACGCTGACAAGACACATTGCCGCCAGCGACAGCTTTACCTCACCCCCGGCCCGGAAAACGGCATTTGCGATGATGACGAGGTAGTTGGGCATGAGCGCGAAGGCAAAGATCGTCAGGAACTCTGCTGCAATGGTCTCTGATTGTCCGGTAAATTTTGCAGGGGCAAGCAGCCAA
>DKBO01000165.1 GCA_002448975.1 Nitrospiraceae bacterium UBA6898 | reverse complement strand
TGACGATGCCCCATTATCCCCTCCTCAGAGACATTTCGCTCAGCATTATACACTACACGTCCCATCTGTTGACAATATATTTACGAGATGTTGTCTCGGTCTTTTCAAAGTCTGCAGGGGGGTCTGAAATCCGACATTGTTACAAAGATAACAAAGTTATCGAATCTGACATTGTTACAAAGAAACAAACGTTGTTATTGTCTTCTCCAAAACCATCCAGAGTAAAATCTGACAAAACAATAGTGCACTGCCGCAGGTAACCCTGATGGGAATCGAGTCACCCTTTGCCTATTCAGCCCCTTCATTGAGAGAAAAAGGTTGCCCCCTTGGATATATATTCCAGTAGAACTATTTAATAAGCCGACTTATTCAGGATGGATAGATCATCCCTCAATTTCGGACACAGCAAGTGAAATATACGATATTCATCAACCAGCTGGCCTGCTTTAGAATGGGCCTATGCGATAAGCTCGACATAACCGACCTGGCCATTCTCGATTACATCCACGGATGGTGTGTTGCCCCCAAGGCCGACCGGATCATCCTTGATCACGAAGAGTACACGCGAATCAACTACGCTCATCTGATCGAAGAAATGCCGGCCCTCCGCATTAGGGAAAAAGACACCATATCCGCAAGGATCAGGAAAATTCGGGCACAGGATCTCATCAAGACCTTTCAGGCCAAAGACAACACACTTTATGTAAGGCAAACGAAAAGATGCTATGACCTTTTCTTCTCCGATTACAACCATGACCCTGTCCGAAGAAACCGGTCATCCTATCCTAAAAAACCGGACAGGCTATCCGACGCACATGGACAGGCCCTATCCGAGGAAACCGGACAGCAACAAACAGATAACTATAACAATCCTCCAATTACAACAACAGAGCCCGTTGTTGTCCCAGGAGTTGAAATAAGAAAAATCAGAGGCGTCTTGTCCACAATGAGCATCCCCTACGAGGGGGTAACCGACAGATTGATCTCTGACTTGATTACTGAAAAAGGGTTCAATCACGTATACGAGACCGCCAGAAAGATAGCGAGACAATATCAGATAGGGTCTCACCCTGTTTCAAATCCCGCTGGTCATTTCAGAGCCCTCGTAACGGAAGGCATGGAGGCCCCTCTTGGATACGTATCGAGGGAGGAAGAAGACCGAATTAGATTCGAGGAGGCGAAGCGCAAAGAGAAAAAGCGCCGTGAAATAGAAGATGCCCAGGACGATGGGCCCACTGTTGAGGAGGTAAGAAATTTTGTAAACCAATTTTGCCATAGAGGGATGAAGGATATATCCCAAAATGGTACAGGGAGTCCAGCGAGGGGAAAGCTTGAATAGAGGCCCTCTTCCACAGCATCCCCATGAGACGACGATGGAAAAACTTCTCACCGCAGATCAAGTTGCGGAGATTCTCAATTGCTCACCGAAGACGGTTTATAGCTGGGCTGAGCTCGGCCGTATCCCATCAATAAAAATTGGGATGGGACGGAAAGCCATCCTGCGGTTCGACTCTGAAGAGATTCATGCCTGGCTGCAGTTTTGGAAAGAGGAAACCGCAAAGAGGTATAATGCAGGTGCTGGAACTGTTGCCGGTGCCCGGAAGGGAGGATAGAGTCAATGGGCATATACAAGAAAGGCAACGTTTATTGGATGATAAAGCAGTATCGAGGGAAGAAGATTGAAAGAAGTCTTGACACGAGTGTAAAGCGGGTTGCGGAAGAAAGGTACTCGAAGATCGTTTCGGAAATTATCGATGGAAGCTATTTCCAGAAGCAGTGCGGCGACATCACCTTCGAGGAGCTCAAGGAAAAGTACGTGGCCAAATATCAGAAACAGCGGGACTCAAGCACTCAGAAGCATCTCATGCCTTATTTCGGCAGCATAAAGCTGAACGAAATCACGGCCGATATGGTCGAGGACTACATAATGTCGCGCGCTGAAGAAGGTGCGAAGCCGGCTACGATCTACCAGGAGTTCTCCTTGGGCCGCAGAATGTTCAACGTTGCGCGCCGGAAGTGGAAATGGGTCAATTCCAACCCTTTCAGCGATGTAACATTCTCTGAGCTTCAGGATATGGACAATGCGCGCAGGCGGTATTTGACAGTGAAAGAGGAGACGATACTAATCGGAAATGCTTCACCGGCATATCTTAAGGATGTCATCATCTTTGCCCTGCACACCGGTTGCAGACGAGGAGAGATCCTTGCGAGCAGATGGAAAGAGAATATCGATATGCAGAGGCGGGCGATCACTGTTCAGGCTTCGAAAGGCGGCAAGCTGAAGGTCATCCCGATGAGCGAGACGCTCTTCAAGATGCTCTCAAGGAGGTCGAAGGTACGTGATATCTCGGGGCGGGTTTTCCCCTATGAGATGAACGCCGTCAAGGACGCCTTTGAAAGGGCTGTAGAAAAGGCGAAACTCGAAGACCTGCATTTCCACGACCTTAGACACACCTTCGCAACCCGGCCTGTTCAATCTGGAGTCGACCTTTACACCATCTCAAGGCTCATGGGGCACAGATCTATCAAGATGACAGAGCGGTACGCTCATCACTGCCCCGCGAGTCTGTCGCCGAGCGTAAAGGTTCTGGACGACTACTACAATTCTACTACAGTGGAGGCCGAAGCGGGACAAGAACACCTTGCGCTAACCCGGAAAATACAGTATTATCAATGAGTCACACGCACGGGAGTGCATCGGGTTCTGGTGTCCCGCCTGGACTTCAAATCCAGTGTTGCCTGCCAAAAGCGGGCAGGGTGGGTTCGATTCCCACACGCTCCCGCCAGAACTTCCCTTATTATCAATAAGTTATAAGTAATAGCCGCACTAAAAACCGCCACCAAATTTGAACGACATCTGGGATGATCGGCCTTTTGCCAGAAGCCTGCCGTGCCAAGTAGTCCAATCATTGTGAGGGTTAGCATAGAAAGTTATTGCAATGGAGGCGCGAAAGCCGAACGTGATGCCACAATGAGTCGAATCCACTCGACCAATCCTCGGGTCCAGACCGACTGCTGCGACACAACTTATGATTCAGGAGAAACCGCAATGCCCAGCACCCTTCATAGTTGCATAACATCCGGGCAGTGATATAATGATTTCGCAATGACGTGGGCAAGTTCGGATCGGTTCTAAGTGTAATTCAGCCGGGTTGCCAGGGGAATATATGGCAGAAACGCACAACTCACCTTTAGGAGTTGAGAAATGATCATATTTTTTATTGCCGTTGTAGCGTTGATCTTGGGATATGTGTTGTATGGCGCATTGATTGATCGGCTGTTTGGCATTGACCCATCCCGTTCTACACCAGCCATTACTCAGGCAGATGGCGTCGATTTCGTGGTAATGCCGACCTGGAAGGTAATGCTTATTCAGTTACTTAATATTGCCGGGGTCGGTCCGATATTCGGTCCAATTCTTGGGGCCCTATATGGACCTTCAGCTTTGATCTGGATTGTCATTGGCTCAATTTTTGCCGGCGCAGTACACGATTATTTTTCAGGTATGTTATCTGTCAGGCATAAAGGCGAGTCTGTTCCCGAAGTGGTTGGTTATAGCCTGGGAAACTGGGCGAAGCAGTTCATGCGAGGTTTTTCTGTAATACTTCTGGTCTTGGTAGGTGTAGTCTTTGTAGCTGCCCCGGCCCAGCTCCTGAACAGTCTGACTGGTGCTCCTATGCCACTCCTTATTGCCGTCATATTTGGTTATTACTTTCTTGCCACCATTCTTCCCGTGGATAAGATTATAGGCCGTATCTATCCTCTATTCGGCTTTGCCTTACTATTCATGGCTTTCAGCACGATGATCATGCTCATGCTGAAAGGATATACGCTTTATCCACAGCGGAGTTTAGCAAACATCAATCCAGTAGACTTACCGATGTGGCCTCTTATGTTTATCACTATTGCCTGTGGGGCCATTAGTGGCTTTCACGCAACTCAATCGCCTCTGATGGCCCGCTGCCTATATAATGAGCGGGACGGTCGCAAGGTTTTCTATGGTTCCATGATCATAGAAGGCATCATTGCCCTGATATGGGCGACTTTGGCCATGTCTTTTTTCCAGAACCCCCAAGAGTTGAATTTTGCACTCGGAAAAGGTGGACCATCATATGTAGTCAATACTATTTCCAAGACGCTACTGGGAGGGCTTGGCGGAATACTTGCCATTGTTGGTGTTGTTGTTCTGCCTATAAGTTCCGGTGACACTGCTTTTCGAAGCGCTCGCCTGATCATTGCTGATTTTCTCGGGATGTCCCAAAAAGAAAAAATAAAACGGTTGATGGTTGCGGTACCCCTTTTCATCGTCGGTTTTATCCTCTCGAAAAGTGATTTTGATGTTATTTGGCGATATTTCGGTTGGGCAAATCAAACGCTTGCAGCAATAGTATTGTGGACCTCAGCCGTCTACCTGCGCAGACTGGCTACCTTTCATTGGATAGCTACTGTTCCGGCGATATTCATGACAGTAGTGGTTGTTACTTTCTTTTGTTATACAAAGATCGGGTTCGGTCTCTCACTGGAAATATCTTCGGCTATCGGTTTTTGTGCCGCCATTCTGTGCGCAATCCTTTTCTTCTTGCACAAAGCTGAGAAATCTACAGCAATACCAGAGAAAACAGGCCTATAAGGAGGCTCAACAATGCGACCCAACGTGTCTTTACTCATGCCATTAATACTCTCCTTTATTTTTGCTCCCTCACTCCTTTTAGCAGGAGAATTTGATGGGAAGTGGATAGCAAAAGTGAAAGAATCAACATCTGCCTGCAAACATATAGGAGTAGAATTCCAGGACTATTATGATGTGCTTATTACGCAGGGGGAAGGCAACACCATCACACTAACGGTAGAAACCACTGGAAAGGTTTATCAGGGTGGACGACAGGCCGCGAACCCCAACTATATACACTTGATGGGCAGTTTTCTAAAAGATGCTGGTATCGTGACACAATATTTCGACCTGCAAATGTCAGACAGCAATTCAGGGATGGGTGGTTCGGTCTGGACATGGTCGAATGGCATGTATAACTGTGGGGGAAGTTATAAATTTACGCTAGAGAGAACACAGGACTGAGTTGTTCAGGTGGAAAGACCCTATCCAATGATTTCCTGGCGTACTCTGCACTTTCCTCCATGCTTAGCAGCTACACATTTCAGGAAGGAAACTGACCTGTAAATGATTTTTTATTCCGGTATTGCATTTATTTGAATCAATGCCTGATACGCTGAAGGCATTTTATCGGAAAATTTACTAAACCATTTGTTATAAATCGGCACTATGTCTTTTGTTCGAAATAAGCGAGATATTGCGCTATCGGCGACGAGACGAAAGTCCGCATCATTTTTCCGAACTGCTAACGCAAAAGGTTCATACGTGAACAAATTGGGAAGAATTGTAAAGTTTTCTGGATTAGATGCTGTCAATGCTTGGCCAATAAGTACAACCTGATCAGCAGCAAAAGCATCGATTTTCTTTTCTTCCAGCTCTTTAACTCCTTCGTTTGTTGTATTCAACATGACAATATCAGCAACTACCCCGGTCTCTTTAAAAAGTTGCTTCAACGCATCAGCTGTCGTCGTTCCTTTGACAACTCCAATTTTTTTCCCGGCAAAATTGTTCATGATCCGCGTATCTTTCAAGGCCATGAACGTCGCACCTGTAACAAATGTAAGTTGGGTAAAGTCAACAACCTGGCTACGAGAAAGTGTCTTAGTAGTTGAACCACATAAGATATCAATCTTGTTGTCAGCCAGTGCAGTAAATCGCTCTGCTGCCGTCACGGGGATATATTCAATATTCACATTTCCATTAATCTTCTTTTCTACCTCAGTCACAATACGTTTACAGATATCAACGGAGTAGCCGGCCGGCACGCCGTCCTTTTCTAAATAAGACATTGGTGGCTGATCCTGACGATAACCAATCCTGATAACCCCATTTTTTTTAATCTGTACTAGTGTTCCCGTTAATTCTTGGGCTGATAAGGGGGTTGCTAAACATGTGATCAGTAAAATAGTTGCCAGTACGCCTCTCATAGTTGTTTTCTCCTTATCGATTTCTTTATAGGAAAGTTAGTTCGTATTCTTCATTGTTGATTGCCGATAATAACTTACATTATTTTTACCGATATTGGAAAGTGTGAACTACAGATCAACATTACCTGGTCTCCTTATGTGCACCTATTGTTCCAGCCTCAATTCGGACTGCAGGCGCAAGAACTGAACTCAGGTGCTCATCCACCCAAACTCTCGCCTGGTTATTTGCATGGATGGCTTGGAAAGAGTTTTGCAAATCGTAACGGATATCATTGCGCCCTCACCCAGGTCAATCCAATAGTATTCGACGAATCCGGGCAGCGCCGAGATTAGCGGCACAAACTTTTCATCTACCTGTTTTGCGGCGGCCGCAGGGTTCTGCACTCCTTCATATCTCCTCACAGTCGCATACATCTTCCGTTACATCTCGTCATCCTTAAAGAGTATTCTTTGGCATCTCTATCATCCTGACCATTTAACCACAAAGGCAGTGAATCCAATTGCGTACGTTTTACCATGTAAGAGTTCTTCATTCAGGAAGGTTATACAATCGATTGACCTGACGCTAAAATCCTGATATTGTTACTTCGAGAGAGCTGGCATGAAAATTACTTTCTATGGTACGAGAGGTTCAATCTCCGTATCTGAACCCGAATTTTCTCATTTCGGTGGAAACACATCGTGCGTATTGGTGACTTTTGACAATGAGCGCATAGGGATACTCGATGCTGGTACGGGAATACGGAAGCTTGGCCACGACATCCTTACCTCCAGTATCGAACAACGCGATAACATTTTCATCGGTTTGTCACATACCCACTGGGACCATATTCAGGGCTTCCCATTCTTCAAGCCCGCCTACGACCCCAATAGGAAGTTCACAGTAGCAATAGTCGGGAAAGGGAGCAAAGCCACAAATCTCGAAAGCATTTTTGCAACTCAGATGCAGCGTGAATATTTTCCCGTGTCTCTGTCAGAGATGGGTGCACATATATCATTTTGGCAGCCCGAGATAACAGATTTTACAGCACCAAGCGGTGTTAGTATCCTTGCTTCGAAGCATACCCACCCCGGGGATGCCTATGGCTATCGTATAACTGAAGGAGCAACAACTTTGGTTTATTGTACCGATGTAGAACACGGGGACAGCATTGATCCCAATGTGGTGAAGCTTGCCCAAAATGCCGATCTTTTAATTCATGATGCTCAATACACACCTGAAGAGCTCAAAGACAAGAAAGGATGGGGGCACAGCAGTTGGGAACAGGCCATTGACGTGGCCCTGCGGGCTAAAGCAAAGAAATTGGCTCTCTTCCACCATGATCCGGAACATGATGATAGTTTTCTTATGAGGGTTGAAAAAGAATGCCAGAGGCTGTTTGCAAATGCTTTTCTCGCAAGGGAAGGTATGGTAATCACTTTATGACAATATTCTCAAAGATTAGAACATGCAGTTTACATCGTTTTTGTTCCTTCTCGTAAGAAGCACTATACTTGCACGCTTAAAAAGTGTTTGTCCCAGGAAGTCGCTGAGTTCCCCGTACATGACAGCCCTTGACGTAATATCCTCAGTACGAGATAGAAAAAGCTTTCTAAGGTATCAGGATCTAATAAAGGATCAGTCGTGTATCTAAAGGAGCTATGACCGTCACCGAACCGTCACCAACATCCATGAACCTCTCAGAGCCACAAGGGTTAAGGTGAGTTCGATTCCCACAGGCTCCCGCCAGAACTCCCCTTGTTACAAATAGACATAACTTCAAAGAGCCCTAAAAAAACCCTCAGTAAACCGTAGCCGAATCTGAATTACATTCGTAGAAATTTCTTGTAGCAGGCGGCAGCGAATTCCGTCACTCTGTCTAAAGCCAAGGAACGGCTGACCTGGCGAGGGTCAAGAGAGCATAAGGAAAAAAAGGGGGGAGGGTTTCCCCTCCCCGCGAGCTTGCTGAGCCGGGGAAGTAGGTGCTGCCGTACTTCCCTCGTCCCTATTTCTGCCTACACACTTAGTAGCAAAATATCCCGCCACCGCAGCGCTGTATGTCACCCGAGAGATACTGGACCACGTCTCCGAGGAGGCAGCCGAACCAGAACTTCTGGATGTCGACTGCATCGGGGGGAAAGGCGTTGATGGCGACGATGTTCCGAGCTGCGTTTATCGCGATGAAAGGCACGCCGGTGTCTGTGCCGTTAACGGGACCGCTGTTGTAGTTCATGCACAGGCTGGCACCACCAGCGACATTCGCCGACGTGAGCGCCGTTGCCCAGGAAGAACTCGTCGGGCCATTCACGGCGTTAAGAAACTCTCTACAGGCTTGGTCGGGATTGTTCGTGCCGAGCACTCCACCGACGACAGGCGTGTAGTCTGTGCAGATGGCGCCAGTTCCGTTACCACCAGCGTCCAGTTCTTGGCACTCCGGGCCCCTGGCCGCTTGAACGGTCCCGCAGGGGTTGCCGGTGATCGGGCTGTTAGACGGGCAGGTGCCGATGAAGCACGGCGTCTCGCGCGTGCAGGCAGCGTTCTGCGGGCCACCCGGCGTAAGCGGGCTCAGGCCTGCCCCGAAGATGGCGTTACCGAAGGAGAGGGTGCTCGAAAAGGCAAAGCCGGTGAGGATGAGCTTCTTGCCCGGTGCATTGACAAACTGAGAGAGGGCGCCGGCGGCCTGGTTCGCGACCTGCTTCGAGATTGGCTCGCCGCACTTGTTGTCCGTGTAGGCGATGACGATGTCGAAGTTGTTAATGAGCTGCGTTCCTGTCGGCGCGAGCAGGTCACCGTCGAGCAGCTGGAGATCCCTCTCCCTGTCAATGCCGTCATCGTAGGAAAGGTAGTCAAGGACGTTCTGCGCGCCGTACTGGCCTAAATTGTCCCAGGGGCCATCGATGAACAAGTGCTCAAGGGGTGCCAGCGCCGGGTTCGTGGGGTCAGGCCGGGTAAATAGGATAGGCAGGCCTACAGCGAGGTTGGCAAGGTTCTGCTTGATATCACCGTTCCGAATGCTTACCTTGTTGGCCTGGAGCCCTGTGTCGCCTGCATTGTGGTACATGTCGGCGCAGTAGGCAATAACGCCGACGCGCTTCCTCGTGGCCTGGTCACCAAAAAAGCGGGCGTCGTCAGTGCCTGCCGCAAGCGCGCTACCGGCAATTGCCAATACGAAAAGCAATGCGATCAAAAGAGACAAAGTTCTTTTCATGTTTCCTCCTTCTCCAATCGTTAATGTTTATACTGAATGCCGAGACTGAAAACAGCCTCCTCTCACCTGGGACGTTTCCCCCTCCTTCTCTCCCTTCACCTCCTCTCCGTTGCCTTTTGCGACGAATGTCCCGCAAGATGCTGAAAAAGCCGGAAACGCACCACGAAGAGTACGGCCACTCCATCGAGAAGAGATAAGCTCGTTCGAGCAGCCGCAGGCGTTAGCCTGCGATATAGGCTTGCACCCTGCGAGATGTTCAGGTCGCCCACTTCACGAGCGCCTAGTCGCTCTCCAGGACTTCTTTCGAGCAAAACCATTGCCCGCTACAAATCATTGAAACACAAAGACTCATGTGTATTAAACTTGCCCCGTGATAATGCAGCTTGCACCATCAATGGGACACGTGACCCGCCAGGAAAGACACTTAAAGATAAAAAGCCCGGGTTCCCAAAATGCATCCCTCGGTAACCCGGACGTCTACGCCAAAAGATCCGTGGCTTTCCGTACCCCCTGAGGGGCCAGGCCTTGTCGAGTGAGCTGATAATTCAAAGCGTATATCAGGGAAATGTCGTTGTCAATATAGCGTAGGACAACATCTGTAGGACTGAAACATATCGATAGTTCCTTATGATATTTCTCGTTGACTCCCCCAGGCAAGATACATTACCCTTTGTGCTAAAATACATCCCTTATGGAAAAGAAAAAAGGCATTGTGTATCTTGTCGGGGCAGGCCCCGGTGACATCGGTCTGCTCACGGTGAAGGGTCTGCGTTGCCTGCAGAAGGCAGAGGTCGTAATCTATGATTTCCACCTCAATGCCCAGATCCTGAACGCTATCAACAGTAAGGCCGAGCTTATCTACGCGGGAAAGCGCGGCGGCCACCATACTATGACCCAGGACGAGATCAATAAGGCGATCGTCTCAAAGGCAAAGGAAGGAAATATTGTATGCCGCCTCAAGGGCGGCGACCCGTTCGTCTTTGGCAGGGGTGGCGAAGAGGCGCAGGAGCTTGCACGGGAGGGCATACCCTTTGAGGTAGTTCCCGGCGTCAGCTCTGCTGTAGCGGCTCCGGCATATGCGGGCATTCCCCTGACACACAGACTCTACTCTTCCTCCTTCGCTGTCATACCCGGCTACGAGGACACGACAAAGGATGCATCTGCGATCAACTGGGCAAAACTTGCCACAGGAGTTGGCACACTTGTCTTTCTCATGGCAATAAAGAATATCAGCGAACTGACACGGAAGCTTATAGAACATGGCCGCTCTCCTGATACCCCTGTAGCTGTTGTCCGCTGGGGAACCCGACCTGATCAGAATACAGTCGTGAGCACGTTAAAGGATATCGCTGCCCTCGTAAGGGAAAAAGACATCAGGCCGCCTGCCGTCACGGTCGTCGGCGATGTGGTGAACCTGCGCAAAGAATTGAGCTGGTATGAGAAGAAGCCCCTGTTTGGACAGAGAGTCCTTGTGACACGCGAGCATTCCGGTGGGTTTGAGGCCCTTGAAGAACTCGGGGCAGAGGTACTGCAGTTCTCTACGATCGAGATTGTGCCTCCGGAAACATGGAGCGCACTTGATGCGGCTATCGGGAGCATCAGCACCTATGACTGGCTCATATTCACCAGTACAAATGGCGTGAAATATTTCTTTTCCCGGCTCTTCGAAAAAAGCGTCGATATCCGTCAATTGAAAGGGCTGAAGATCTGCGCTATCGGCACAAAAACCGAAGCGGCGGTGACCCAATTTGGCATCAGGGTTGATCTGGTGCCCGAGGAGTTTAATGCCGAAGGCCTGATAGCGGCATTCATAAAGGAAGGCAAAGGAATGCGGGCAACAGGCACCAGGACGGATACCGAGCCCCTGAAGGGAATGAAATTCCTGCTACCCCGTGCAGAAGTTGCCCGCGAGGTATTCCCGGAGAAGGTGCGGGAACTTGGCGGCCTTATCGACGTACCTCCTGCCTACCGTACCATGAAACCGGATTATCACGGCAAGCGGCTGAAGCGCTTTCTCAAGGAAGGGCGGATAACAATCGCCACGTTTACCAGTGCAGCTACCTTCAACAACTTTAGGGAGATCATGGGTGAGGATGCTGATGAACTTCTGAAAGAGGTTGCGATAGCGGTCATCGGACCGGTAACGGCAAGGGCGATTGAAAAAGCCGGGCTCACCATTGCTGTCATGCCGAAGGAGGCTACGATTGAGGCAATGGTCGAAGAGATTATAACGTGGGTATTGCATAAGCAGTGATCCCCGCCGTCGCAGACAGCTACAGCACAGACCCGCATCGCCGTCGGAGCATTTTTTCGCGGATATTCCTTCGCCCGAAATTCACCTTCTATTTCCAGACATTCTGGATCATATGGAAAAACAGCCGCAAGGCCCGAAAAGGCACCTATAGCGCAGAAACATGGGCAGAGAGCAGTTTCGATGTTTTGCGTGCACTGGAGAACATCGGCACGAGCATTACGATAACAGGCCTGGCAGCCCTGCGGAAGTTCGAAGGTCCCGCGGTCTTCATTGCCAATCATATGAGCACACTGGAAACGCTGGTTCTCCCCTGCATCATACAGCCGGTGAAACCGACGACCTTTGTGGTAAAGCAAAGCCTCGTTGATATGCCGGTCTTCGGACCGATCATGCGTTCGCGCGATCCCATCCTGGTAGGCAGGACAAACCCACGGGAAGACCTGAAGGCGGTACTTGAAGGAGGGACTAAGAAACTTGGGGCGGGACAATCGATCATTATCTTTCCCCAAAGCACGCGATCGTTCACCTTTAACCCTGAAGAGTTCAATACCCTTGGGATCAAGCTTGCGCTGAAGGCCAATGTTCCTGTGGTGCCGATAGCGCTCAAGACCGATGCATGGGGCATCGGNNGAACACCAGGAGATCATCGATTTTATCCGTAGAAAACTCGATCAGTGGCAGAAGGAAGAACAGACATGAATATTTCGAATGAAAAGATACGGGAAGTAATCCTGGAAGTGCCGGCAGGACACCGGCATCTGAGGACCAGTCTGCTGCTCCATGACGGCACTCAAGTTATCTTACAGGAAGCTACGATCGCGAATATTGTAAGGGCCTACGTCACGATCAAGACGCACCCGCTGAAGTCAGCGGTCCGGCTGCGGGGACGATCGATCGGCGGAGGCAAACCGGAGTTTGCCGGCTATCAACTCCTCGAAGAATAACGCTCCGGAAATAAAAAAAGGGGCGCGCAGCGCGCCCCTCTGACACGATTGCGTCCGGTACGGCAGTTCTTATTTGATCATACCCTTTTCCCGAAGATACTCTTCGCTCGGGATCTCGACAGAGCTGGCGCCGCCGCCGTAGGAATACATGAGCCTGCCGACGTTGATCATTTCACGAAGCGCCTTTTTGACCTCATCCTTTTCGATGCTCAGTTCAGCGCTAACGCCGTTGAGAATGTCTTTTTCCTTCAGCTTCTTCTTGCCTTTTGCTGCTTCACAGAAGGCGAAAATCTTGTCCTGCAGTTCTGCCATTTCCATCTCTTCTTTACCCCCGTGATGTAGTTGGTTCTCAAAAGGAGCGGCAGCCCGGAGGCTGCCGCTGTTTCCCCTATCGTGTTACCACTTGAATGTCGAGGATGTCCTCATGGTGTCGCGCATAAAGGTAAAGTCATCGATGCACTGGAAGGTGAAATCGATGCCCGTAAGGGAGAAAAACCTTTCCCAGCCGATCCGCTCGATCCACTCGCCGACCCTTTCGTGCTTCCGGGCGTTCTTCGCATAGACCTCAACAATATGCTTGATGGCTGCGACAACCTTCGGCCAGCGCGGCGGCTCGTTCGAGATATACGGGATGACCAGCTTCGAGAATTTGGGGTTGCTCCGGAGACTGTTGACCTTACCGCCGACCACGATGGCAACACCGTCGCGNNGCGCGTGTCGGGCAGGAACCGATAACCGTCGGGAGTTCGCACATGTTCTTAAAGTTTTCATGGGCAATCGTCGGGACCTTGGTATGGACCGCAACAACTGCAATATCAGAGCAATGAACCGCGCCGCACATATTAACGCAGCAGGCAACGGCGAGTCTGACCTTGTTGGGAAGCCTCTTGGACTCAAAATAGGGCATAAGTTCGTCCATCATGGACTTTACCAGTCCGGATGCATCAGTACATGCACTGTGGCAGTGTACCCATCCCTGGGTATGGACAACGTTGCTGATACCCGATCCGATGCCACCCATCTTGAACCCTCTTTTGGTAAGGTCCTTCCTGAGCGGCTCGACCTGCTTCTCATCGGATACGAGGAACTCAACATTGTTCCTCGTGGTATAGCGGAAGAATCCCCCGCAGTACTTGTCTGCCAGATCGCAATGCTCACGGATCGTGGCAGTTGAAAGGATCCTCGGCGAAGCGACCCTGACCGTCCAGAGCTTGTCACCGCTCTCCCCGACATGCACCATAAGCCCGGGATCCGTAATTTCATGATATTTCCACTTGCCGTAGTTCTTCTGGATAACCGGCGGCAGAAACTGCTTATAATGCGGCGGTCCTATGTCTGTTTTTCTCTGTGGTAATGCCATATTCAATCTCCTCCTTGATAATTATCTGTAAATTAGAATTTGTATTTTCCGCTCTTCTTCTCTTCTGCTTCCTTGGCCTTGAATGCAGCCATATCGTCCTCGGTATAGAACATGAACGGATCCTTCCTCGGCTCCTTGATCTGCTGCGGGATCGGGCTCTGGCCGATGCCTTCGAGGAACGACCGCATGCCCTTCATCTCGATGACTTCGCCGATCCGCTCTCTCGGCTTTGCATTGTCATCCCACCATTCCCAGATCTTCCGGACAAGGTCCTTAAGCTCGGTATAAGGCGGTTCGACCTTGATGAACGGTACGATAACCCATGAAAGGAGCGAACCAACAACAATCGGCGCTTTTGATCCGATACAGATGGTTGCGCCGCGCTCACCGCTCGGCCTGAGGGCCTTGGTCATCCTGGTAATACAGTGCATGCAACGGGAACATTCAGCGTCGTTGATCTTGAGCGCCTTGCCGTCATAACTTATGCACTGTGTCGGACACATATTGACGATCTCGGCATTGATGTCCATGCCGTTCTTGGCGTAGTTCTTTACCTCGTCCTGGTTGACCTCGATCTTACCCTTCCAAGTGCCGATGATGGACATGTCGGCACGTGCAAGGGATGCAACGCAGTCACATGCACATCCTGACATCTTGATCTTGAACTTGTAGGCGAACATGGGGCGGTGGATCTCATCCTGGAACTCTTGGGTAAGCGCATAGGACAAGTCGAGAGTATCGTAGTTTGACCACTCGCAGCGGCCCGGTCCTATGCAGCAGCTCGGGGTCCTGAGGGCAGAACCAGAGCCGCCGAGGTCCCATCCGCGGGAAGAGTACTCAGCGAAGATGGCCTCGAGAGCTTCGGTCTTGGTCCCGAGAAGGACAAGGTCGCCGGTTGAGCCATGCACATTGGTAAGACCGCTGCCGTATTTGTCCCAGATATCGCAGATCTCTCTCAACGCAGCGCTGGTATAGAAGAAACCTGAGGGCTGGTTGATACGGACCGTATGGAAGTGGGCAACGCCGGGAAACTCGTCACCGATCTCGGAGTATCTTCCGATAACCCCGCCTCCATAACCGAGGACGCCAACGATACCTCCATGCTTCCAGTATCCAACTTTGGTCTTGAAGCATTTCTCGAGATGCCCCACTGCNNTCATACTTCTTCATCGAATCCTCCTTATATGGTGATTGTTCATTGCCTAAAAAAACAGGAAGTGCAGGCTTTACAGCTTAAAATACCTGTTGCTTGATGGTCAAATAAAAAAAATTAATCCACAAATCATAATTCTTTATCTAATTTTCTCTGCCCTTTGTTCCTGATCATGAAACACGAAAAAGCCCTCCGGAATGGGGTATTTTCCTATTTACAATAGCCCCTCTATCAGTGCTATACTTACCGTGCTCTCACATACCGTTGTTTGCATATAAAATACATAGTTCCGGGAGGAATACGTGCGTAAAACCGTTCTGCTGGTAGCGGTGGCAGTCATGTTAATAGCTTCTTTCTCCAGCCTCTCTGCCCAGGTACAACCCAGCGTCAATGCCATCGAGGTCAAGGGACTCAAGCGTATTGAAGAAGGGGCGGTCAAGGCAAAGATATCGCAAAAACTCGGGGAGCCCGTCTCCCAGGAAAAAACAAATGAGGACATCAAGAATATCTTTGCCATGGGATATTTTGAGGACGTTCAGGCCGAGATCGAGGCCTTTGAAGGGGGCGTAAGACTTATCTATGTTGTCAAGGAAAAGCCCACCATCATACGGGTCGATTTCCAGGGAAATAAGGAAATCGAAGATGCAAAACTGAAGGAAAAAATTTCTGTAACGCCCGGGTCGATCGCTGACACGGTTTTGATCCAGGACAATGCGAGCAAGATCGGCAAGTTTTACGAGGAAGAAGGGTTCTGGCTTACCAATGTTGTCCCGGTCATCAAGAAGATCTCTCCTGATGAAATAAGTCTCACCTACCAGATTGATGAGGGTCAAAAGGTACGGATCAAACATATTGTGATCGAGGGGAATAAGAAGCTTTCATCGCGGCAGATAAAAAAGGTGATGGATACGAAGGAATGGTGGTTGTTCTCTTTCATAACGTCTTCCGGCTACTATAAAAAAGAGCAGATGGAGGTTGACATTGAGAAGATTCGAAACCTCTACTACAATAACGGGTTCCTAAAGGTAATGATTGCAGAGCCGGAGATCGCGGTCGCTAATGACAAGAAGAAGATGACGATAAAGATCATGATCTCCGAAGGCGACCAGTTTAACGTAGCATCCGTCGACTTCTCCGGCAATACCGTGTTCGATAATGATACGATCAGGAAAAAAATAACCCTTGCGCCGAATACCCTCTTCCGGAAAAACATGCTCGAAAAGGACATGCTTTCCATTTCTGAGCTTTATTCGAATAATGGATATGCCCTCGCGTCGGTTGTGCCGGACCTTCTGCCTGATGAGCAGAACAGGACCGTCAAGGTTTCCCTGAACATTGCCGAGGG
>DKBO01000064.1 GCA_002448975.1 Nitrospiraceae bacterium UBA6898 | reverse complement strand
TGGACGACTCCTTAGGCATCTATTCCTCTCCTCTTTTTCATTGCAGATTGGAGCGCTTCCTTTACCGCATCCACGGTAGCCGGCAGCTCTATCGGCTTGTTGGCAAAACGGCAGGGGAAGTCAAGCGTGCCTTCATGATAGGAGACCTTGAAATCCGTGAACTTCAGCCCGTGCGCCGTCGANNTGCGGGCAGTTGAACATGCCGGTGGTGTCGCCGAGAGCGGCTGCATCTGCCAGTTCCTGCTCGGTCGCGTCCACGACAATGCCATCAAACTGCTTCAGCGTGCGGATTGCCTTTTCCCTGCTGACCGGGTTGCCGATTTGGATGGCGCTCGCAAGGGTCTTCTGGGCCCGGACAGGCTCGAAGGTCTCGAAGTTCTTCAGATACGACCGGTACAGCGGGTTCGCCCGTTCTGCTTGTGCTACCACGATACGCGGCAGCCGGGTGATCAGGCCGAGATCGCGCATCATCAGCAGACCGCTCCCCAAGGCAGAGACATTGCCAAGGTTACCGCCCGGTATGATGATCACATCAGGTACTTCCCAGTCGAACTGCTGCACGATCTCCATGCCGACGGTCTTCTGCCCTTCTATACGCAGCGAGTTCATCGAGTTTGCCAGGTAGATGGTCTCGTCCTTCGTGATCTCCTTCACAACCGCCATGCAACCGTCAAAGTCCGTGTCAAGAGAAAGGACCAGCGCACCGTTTGCAATGGGCTGGACAAGCTGCGCAATGGATATCTTGCCTTTCGGCAAAAGAACAACGGACTGGATCCCGGCCGCAGCGCAATAGACCGCGAGCGCAGCAGAGGTGTCGCCGGTGGATGCGCAGGCGACCGCCTGGATCGGCGCGCCCTCGCTGATCATCTGCTTAACCATGGAGACCAGTACGGTCATGCCGAGATCCTTGAATGAGCCGCTGTGCGAGTTTCCGCAGAGCTTGATCCAGAGGTTGTCGATGCCTACCATCTTCCCGAAGCGCTCGGCCCAGAACAGGTTTGTACCGCCCTCGTACAGCGAGACGATATTCTCGTTATGTATCTCCGGAAGCACCCATTCCTTTTTGCCCCAGATGCCGGAGCCGTACGGCCACTCGGTAGACTTGTAACGGTCCTCGAAGAGCTTCATCCATGCCTTGGCGCTCCTGTGGGCAAGTGCCTGCATGTCATGCTGCACTTCAAGCAGAGAGTTGCAGTTCTTGCAGCGGTAGATGATCGTGGTGAGAGCATAGCGCTCCTTACATGCGGGATTGATGCACTGAAACCATGCTTTGTATGACATAACCACCTTTAGGAATGGAATTTTGCTCTTCGGAAAGATATCATAACAGCCGGTGATTGTTCAACAATCCGCAGCCCGTATAGCTGCATCTCGACCTCGTCCCCGCGATTTTCTTCGGCTCCTGCCGAGAACAGCAGGAATCCACGTTCTGCGACACTCAGAAACCTCTCAGCTCTTGCAGGGTTTATATAGCTACCATTAGAGCCCTGGTCAGCTTCAGGGGTGTTCCCTGAACCAGAAAAACTCTGCCATGCCCTGCTTCAGATGAAGACTATCGCAGGGAACCCGTTACCGGTCGCCGGTGGATTCCGGAATTTCCGGAACTGCACTTTAGGAGGTGCCATGAAAAAGATACGCACGATGCTGAGAGGTCTTGTGCTGATGCTCATCGTCATGATCATGTTGCCTGGCGGACTGGGGGCGCAGGATAGCGGGGGACCGGTTCCTGACGATAAGTTCAGCTCGGAAGAGCTCGCACAAATGCTCGCACCGATTGCACTGTATCCCGATTCGCTGCTCGCACAGATACTGATGGCTGCTACCTATCCACTCGAGGTTGTCGAAGCCGAACGCTGGATCCGTCAGAACAAGGATCTGAGGGGCGACGCGCTGGACAATGCCCTTCAGGAAAAAACATGGGACCCCAGCGTAAAGTCGCTCTGTCATTATCCTGACGTTCTCTTTGCCATGAGCGACCGCCTTGACCAGACGCGGACCATGGGAGATGCCTATCTGACACAACAGGATGATGTCATGACGACCGTGCAGGAATTGCGCCGCAGGGCAGAGGAACAGGGGAATCTCAAAACGACGAAAGAACAAAAGGTCATCGTCGAGCAGGAGATCGTCAGAATCGAGCCGGCAAATCCCGAGGTTGTTTATGTACCAGCTTACAACCCGCTTTATGTATATGGCCCCTGGTGGTATCCTGGCTATCCCCCCTGGTACTGGGACTACCCGCCCGGTGTGGTAGTGTCCGGCCCATTTATCACCTTCGGTCCCAGCTTCTTCATAGGGTTCGATCTTTTCTCCTGGTGCTGGTTCGACTGGCACAGTAATTTTATCTATGTAGATTATTACCGGACGCGGCATTTCCATCATTACCGCGGCGGATATACGGGTGACCACCAATACTGGAAGCATGACCCCAGACACCGGAGAGGTGTCGCATACCGGGATAGAAGAACGAGTGACCGTTTTGGGGAGCGGCCTACACGGAGGTCCAGACCCGGCAGAGCCGTGCGCGGTTACCCATCCGACCAGCGCAGAGATCTAAGCGACACGCGCACAAGGGAACGCGGCGAACTCCGCAGCGGCAGCAGTCCTAAACCCGGAAGGATCGACCGCCAAAGGACACAGGATCGCACTGAACAGCGGATTGGAGCGGCAGCACCGCGAGAAAGAACGGAAAAAGAGAGGACGCGAAGCACAACTCGCCGGGAATCACCGTTCAGGGGGGTCGGAAATGGCAACTTTGAGCGCAGGGCGCAAGAACGAGGGGTCGAAAGCCGTCGGAGTGGCGAGGTGAGACAGCAGGGCGGGACCATGCAGCGCCAGAACAGGAGCTTACAGCCACAGGGTAGCGCGCCCGTAGGCAGCCAAAGGGGCGGCGGCCAAGGCGGCGGATCCCGCAGCGGCAGCCACAGCGGGGGCGCCCGTGGTAGCCAGGGCGGCGGATCCCGCCGGTAGTTTCATGAAACAGCCATGCTGAGATCATTGAAGCACTGCACGTTACAAAAGGGAGGAAACATGAAGCGCATCGCATGTCATACGAAAATATCCGGTTACCGGTTCATCGTACCGGTTTTCCTCATGATGGCTGTCTTTATCCTGTTCCGGACAGCAGCCAGTGCGCAGGTTGAAACGCAGAAGAGTTTTACCTCTCCTGAAGAGGCGGTGAAATCGCTGGTTGCAGCGATCAGGATGCACGATATGAAAGAGATGATGGCCATCCTCGGACCCGGAAGCAAAGAACTGGTCTCCTCTGGAGACGCGATGGCTGACAGGGTCGGCCGCGAGAAATTCCTAAGGGCCTATGACCGGCATAACAACCTTCAGGAGCGGTCTGCTGACAGGGTAACACTTTGTACCGGTGAGGACAACTGGCCCATGCCGATACCGATCGTAAAGAAAGGCAGATCATGGGTCTTCGACATACGTAAAGGGAAGCAGCAGATCCTTGACCGCCGAGTAGGCAGAAATGAGCTCCAGACTATGGATGTGCTTCATGCCTATGTCGATGCGCAGCACGAGTACGCAAGCAAAAACTGCAGCGGTAGCGGCGCGGTCGAATTTGCGCAGAGAATTGTGAGCACGAAAGGCAAACAAGACGGTCTTTACTGGGATGCAAAAGAAGGCGAGGAGCAAAGCCCGCTGGGCCCGCTGGTCGCCCAAGCGGCAAAGGAAGGATATGCCAACCCGGACCTCTCTCCCTTCCACGGATATTACTTCAAGATTCTGAAGGGGCAGGGAAGACATGCTGACGGGGGAGCATATAATTATGTGGTCAAGGGAAAGATGCTCCTCGGTTTCGCTCTTCTCGCCTATCCGGCTGAATACGGAAATTCCGGGGTCATGACGTTCATGGTGAATCAGGAAGGGGACATTTATCAGCGGAACCTCGGCAAGAATACCAGGCGGAGAGCGGAAGCGCTAAAGCTATTCGACCCTGACAAGTCATGGACAAAGGTGAAGGAGCCGGAAAAAAAGGAGTAATCTACTACCGGTCCGACCGGAACAAAATGTGCGGTAAGCACCGCTGCCGTGCCACCGGACCGCCCGCGGTTGTGCGGTCTCTCATGCTACGCCTTCGAGCTATCCAAGAGCTGGCGGATAACGGCGATCTGCTCCCTGAGCGCTGTCAGACAGGCCTCATCTTTTCTCACCTGCCCACCGCTTATATGCGCTGAGGTATTGATCAGGTTAAAGCCAATGGTCTCTTCGAGGTCTTCGAGATCCCGCTGCATCCTCTCCATCTGTGCCTCAAGCTCCTCCCTGCGCATGTCCTTATAGTTCAATCACGTCCTCCGCTTTCACCTCTGGCTGTGCTCAAACACTCCGAAGAACTGCAATGGTGACTGTTTTACCAAATTATAAACGATGGCCCCAGACCGCGAAAAGCGGTCTTTTTACTTCCTTCCGCAAGCTCGGGGACTTGAACCTTACTGCCCTCTTCTGCAAATCTTTATTGCTGTAATCATCAAAAGCGGCATTTCCTCACCGAGGAAAGACCTATCTGACTGCAGAGCCAGGAGCTACTGGGTGCAGCGTATCTCCTGCCGGTCCGTCACAATGATGCTCACTTTTTTATCATGCCGGTCTGCGGGAACAGCATCGATAACCTGCTCTTCATATGCCGGAGCAATAATGGGGATAGTCCTTTGCATCCCTGCAAGAAGACGATCATAGAAACCTCCGCCGTAGCCTATCCTGTTGCCGCTTCGGTCAAAGGCCGCACCCGGCACGATAACGGCATCAACATCACGGATGCTGACCTTACGGTCATCGGTCAGGACCATCGGTTCCGGGATATTCATATACCCGGGAGCGAGCTCATCAAGGCTTTTGATCAGGTAAAGTCCGAGGTCCGCTCCCTCAACCCGCGGAAGTGCCACCCGTTTCCCTTCGTCCAGCGATCTCCTGATCATGTTAAAGGTATNNTTCCGCGGATCTTGTTTGCAACAACAAAGACGTTCTTTACGCCGAGCCCCTTGGCCATATCTTGCACGACGCCCGCGGTCTGGATGCTGCGCTGACCGGGTTCGATAACAACAATGAACGCATCGACGGAATCGGCTGTGCCCCGGGTAAGGTGCTCGATGCCTGCTTCCATATCCACGATGACCACTTCGTTTCGCTC
>DKBO01000193.1 GCA_002448975.1 Nitrospiraceae bacterium UBA6898 | reverse complement strand
GTCATTCGCTTTGCAACAAAAGCGGCAAAGCGAACGCCCGTTGCTCCCTCTGTCAGCGCTGAAGAATATGACTACGATTCTGCTGATGATGTTGTCAATGTAGTTCCTGCCTGTTGCTTTTTCCTTTCCTAAAGCATTTCCGCCTTTTCTTCTTCGTCAAAGTCACTAGAGTGAAGCCATCACAAAGTTCAGGGAGAACGAATGATGATGGCGGGAAAGAAGCGGTGTCAGTGCTGCGGCAGGATGTTCGTGCCGGACAGAAGGGTCGGAGCGCGCCAGCGAGCGTGCTCGGCGGCGTGCCGGAAGATCCGAAAGGGCGAAAGCAACAAGCGCTTTCGGGGAAAGAACCCTGGCTACTGGCGCGGCAGGTACGACATGGTCAAGGCGTGGAGAAAGGAGCATCCTGACTACCAGCGGGAGTGGCGGCAGCGACGGAAAGAGCAGCGTATGAAGCTCTCGGCCGGTGAGATACAAGCCGAGATGTTTTCAAAAGCCCTTGATGCTGTTCAGGAAAATGTCCTGGTGCTGCGCGAGATACAAGCCGAGATGCCTTTCCAACTGGCCGATATTGCAGGGTGTTTTGCCGTTTCACCCTGCCGTTCTGCGTGAGATACAAGCCGAGATGAGTAGAATCCGGGCGATGAATCATGGAGTTACCCACTCCGGCCCGCGCGAGATACAAGCCGGTATTGAGAAAGCGGCGACTGATCGATGATAATCGCGATCATGGCGAACGACCAGAACGAGTCTCTCGAAAGCCGGGTGAAGCATCTCTGCGCCGTGGAAGGCCTGTCGATCCGGCAGATCGCGAAGGCGCTTCACATGGGAACACGGCGGATCAGCAGGATCATCAGCGGCCGGGCAATGGTGAAGCCGACCAAGCCGACCGTTGTCGAGCCGTACGCACGCCTCATCGAACAGTGGTACCAGGAGCATCCCTACCTTCAGGCCCAGCAGGTGTTTGACCGGCTAAAACCGTACGGCTATACCGGCAGCTACGTGCGAATCTCCATTTACACCCGTAAATACCGCCGGAAGAGCAAAAAGCCGGTCTTCCACGAGCTCACGTTCCTTCCCGGAGAAGAGGCGCAGGTGGACTGGATGCAGTGGCGGCTGCCGTCCGGCATTGTGTACGGCTTTGCCTTTCTTCTGGCGTACTCCCGGTATCTATACGTGCGGTTTTATCCCCGCTGCACCATGGAGTTCTTCCTGGCCGGGCATATCGAGGCGTTCCGAGAGATCAGCGGCGTTCCCCGGAAGTGCCGGTATGACAATCTCTCAAGCGTGGTGACCAAACGAACGCCGGAGCTCAAGCTCAATGCCCAGTTCATGGACTTCTGCCGGCACTACAGCTTCGGGATCCATCCCTGCACGGTACGACGGCCGAATGAGAAAGGCCGTGTCGAGCGCGTTATCCGGGACATCAAGGACTTCCTCCGGGTCACCCCCTGTGAAACGATCTCCGATATCAATAAACAGACGTCGCTCTGGCGGCAGGAGCGGAACAAGCGGGTCCACCGCACGACAGAGAGACCTCCCCTGGAAATGCTTACGGAAGAAAAGCTGATCACCCTTCCGCAGATACCCTACCAGCCGCGCAGATCGGTCTTCGTTGTTGTCGGAAAGACCGGGTTCGTGTCGTTCGAGACCAACCGGTACTCGGTTCCTGCCTCCCCGGAGTCCACGCTCGAGCTCATGGCCTATCCCGATCATATCGAACTGCACGAGCGAGGCAAGAAGATCGCGACCCATAAACGGAGTTTTCTCCGGAGCCAGAAGATCGAGAATCCCCTCCACCGTGAGAGGCTGCTGTCGATCACCCCGCACTTCAAATTGAAGCGGATATACGAGCTGATGAGCGGCATGGACATCTGCATGCGGCAATTTATCGCCGCGGCGGAACAGGACGGTCAGGACCCGGCAGCAATCGCTTATGACCTGTTCAGGCTCCTCAAACAGGCCTCCAAGGGCATGCTGCTGTCGGCCGTCAGGGAGGCGAATGCCGGCGGCATCTGCAGGATCAAGCACCTGGTCCATCTCCTGAACCTGCCGCACAAGGCCCAGAACAACCCGGTGTATCCCCAGGATGAACGGCTGCTCGACATCTCGTACCAGGAAAGGGATTTAGCGGAATATGACAAGCTCAAATGACGCGTGGAAGCACTTGCGGATACTCTCGGACCGGGAATCGCTCTCCAAGGACGAACGGACAATCATCGACCGGTTCCTGCAAGCGGAATATCAGATGCGGGAGAAAAAAAGAATCGATCACCTGCTCAAGATGTCGGGCATCAAGCGGGTGAAGCGGCTGGAGGACTTTGACTGGAAGTTCAATCCCAAGATCCCCCGCGACAAGATCATGGAACTCATGAGCACCGACTGGCTCCAGAAGACCTGCAATATCGTGATCATCGGGCCGGCGGGGGGGGGCAAGACCCATATCGCCGACGCCCTGTGCGTGGACGCGATCATGAAGGGCCAGCAGGCGGTCTCGATCAGCATCTTCGACCTGACCGCGAAGCTGGCAAAAGCCAGGAGCGTCTACAGCCTGATCGACTACTACGCCAGGATCAAGGTGCTCTGCCTCGATGAGATGGGGTATGTCTTCCCGACCAAGGAGCAGGCGGACAGCATCTTCCAGATCATCTCGAAGCGCTCCGAGATCGGCACCACGATCGTCACCACCAACCTGATCCCGTCGCAATGGGGAAAGATCTTCGACTCCGTGACCGCCTCGGCGATCCTTGACCGTCTTGGTCTGAACGGGCAGTTTCTGACGTTTGAGGGGAGGTCCTATAGGAGTAAGCGATAACAAGAACAAGCTCGCGATAGTCTCAACCGCTCCGAATCAGGAGAAGGCACCCGTGCGTCTGAACACGGGTGGCCCAACACATCAGTGCGCGCATTTACAGTCAACGCCGACATCACCCCGATCAAAATCGATGTCGTTCCGACGATCGCCTACAGCAGGTAATTATCGCGGTCGCAGAGGATGGCTTTGTACCTCCCCTGGAAGAGGTGGCCGACGGTTTTGTAGCGCCGGTTGAAATGCATGGTATAGGTCTGGTTAAT
>DKBO01000006.1 GCA_002448975.1 Nitrospiraceae bacterium UBA6898 | reverse complement strand
CGGCATGAGCGGGGTCATCCAGAGTGCGTTTGCCTTGACCGATCCGAATATGAACCCCGCATAGCCATGGAGGAAGCAGGCTACCGGAATGCCGAGGCCGGCGAGCAGTTTGATAGCCTTTTCGTCGCGTTTGAGGGAATCCTCACTCACATCGTAAACCCCGAGCGTGAGGGTGCAGAATACAAGGAACTTGAGCCACTCTGCAGGCGTCTTGTCCTGCTTTTCCTTCAGCGGGAGAGCGACATCAACAAAATGTTTTCGGTAGAGAAACCAGAGTTCCGATGCAACGATCGCCCCATACGCCGAAAAGACGATACCGAACGCCGCAATGGCCGAAGTAAAGTGGGGAGTCATCATGACATTTACGCCACGCAACGGATGCTGGAGATGAAGGATGATAGGCACCGGAGCAACGAAAAGCAAGGCAAAGGAAAAAACGAGAGCAAATCGGGCGATTTCCCTGAGTTTATTGATGCCGAAGACATGATAGAGAGACGAAAGGACGAATGCCCCTGCAACCAGACCGGTCATGAACGGATACATTACGATCTGCACAGACCAGTAAATATACTCGTTCGGTGTAACAAAGAGCTCTTTTGCCGTCCAGAGTTCACCATGTACCATGACTATCGCACCTCCTCATCCAACCCGATGTAGAAGACCTGGGGTTTTGTTCCGAATTCACTCTTCAAAATGCCCACACGCTCCGTGGTTATGATCTTTGCGATCGGGTCGTTCGGGTCCTTGATATTGCCGATCTGACGTGCACCGAACGGGCATGCCTGAACACATGCGGTCTTGAGCCCCTTCGTGATCCGGTGATAGCAGAAGTTGCATTTTTCCGCCGTATGGTATTTCGGGTGAAAGAAGCGGACGCCGTAAGGACAGGCCATGATGCAGTACCCGCATCCGATGCACCACGTGCGGTCCACCATGACGACGCCGTCAGGCGCCTGATAGGTCGCTCCCACCGGGCATACCTGAACGCACGGAGGATTGTCGCACTGGTTGCAGAGCTTCGGTACAAAAAACGCTTTCTTGATGTCCTCTTTCTTGACATCCTGAAAATTGCCCATGCCGAGGTCGATCTTGGTGCTGATGAAACCGTCGCGCGCGCCTTTCGGAGAGTCTGCAAAGAGCTTCCCGTCCTTGGTGAGAACATATCGTTCGACCCAGGTCCTCGTAACATTGGCATCATAGGGAATTTCATTTTCGTTCTTGCAGGCTTTGACGCAGAATCCGCAGCCGACGCATTTATAGGTATCAACCAGGAAAGCCCACCGGATGGAACTGTCCGCTTTGATCGCATGGACGCGAGCCGGACTGAGTATCTCTATCGCAGCCAGGGGGATGGAGACTCCCGCGACGACCTTCGCAGTATTTTTCAGAAAATCCCTTCTCGATATCATTTCAGACCCTCCAGATTCGGGTTATGGGGATTATGGCACATGACGCATTCGATATCAGGATTATGTTTGTCCGGATCGATCCCCCTGATATTTGCCCTGTCACTCGACGGGTATGCCAGTTTGGCATGGCATCTGAGACACTGTCCACGTGTCCTGTCGATGGCGAGCTTCGGGGGTTCAGAAGGATGCTCGATTGCGGGGCCATGGCAATTTTCGCACTGGATGATTGCATGGGGTGTCCTGTCGATCGAGGTAACTTTATCTTGATGGCAAGTCTTGCAATACTCTTTGCCCTGATATTTAACCGAGACCTTTTTCCAGTCCTCGATATTGCCTTTCCGATACCACCCGTACATGTATCCCCGCTCATGAATGCCGAAATCCTTTGGTACATAAAAAGGACGAATGATCAGGATTAGGACAACAAGACCAATGACGACCCAAAGCGGCCTGAAGACATGGTTCTTCATCCAATATACCTCCCCGTGGCGTTACGTCTATTATACTGCAAATTTCGCTGGCCGGATTTTATTTTTTTTCCGGCCAGCTGCGCCTGGTCATCTTATTTCAGGAACAACTTTGGCTCTCGGTATTCATGACAGGTCACGCACTCTTTCTTTGCCAGCTCAGGAGTTATCTTCCAGAGATGCGGCTTATGGCAGTTCTTGCAGGTCAGATTCATCTGCAGATGGATATCATGCTTGCCGGTGCTCGGAACGTTCTGGTGGCACTTTACGGTACAGCTTGCCCAGTCAGGCCGCGACCGCAGATGCGGGTTGTGGCAGGTGTTACAGTCGAACTTCATCGCCGCATTCTCCGGGATGTTGATCTTGATTGCCTTTCTGACCGTTTCTTCAGACGGCTTGAAATGCGTGACGTCAAGGGTGGCATCAGCTAAGAGCTGTTTCCTGACCGATTCGTCGCCGTGGCAGTAGAGACATTTCAGTCTTCCCGGCTTCAGGTCGCGGGTACGGTCGGTATGGCAGTTGAGACAGGGGAAATCCCCCATCGGCACCTTTACATGCGGTTTGTCCGTGGTACCATGAGGCCGGAATTCCTTGTCCTTATGACAGGTGAGGCAGTACCGCTCCTCC
>DKBO01000221.1 GCA_002448975.1 Nitrospiraceae bacterium UBA6898 | reverse complement strand
CACCGTGAGGGAAAAGGAGAGCGGCTCGTTCCGTTTGAAATTAAGGCCTTCTTCGATTTTCGGCATCGTAACGGGAGAAATATCCGCATCTTTTATCGCCTGCGCATAATAGGTCGGCACCAGCTTTTCCAGCATTTCGCTCTTTATCTCTTCGCCGAATCTCTTTTCGATGATGCTGATCGGTGTCTTCCCCTGCCGGAATCCGGGGATGCGCGCTCGCTGCCGGATTTTATCAAGAGAATCGCTGTATTCTTTTTCGAGGATGTCGGCCGGAATCTCGATTTTTAGCCGTTTCTTNNGGCTTTACGAACATGCTCATGAAGATCATCAGGGAAAAACGGCCTGAAGGCCTTGTGGTCTCCTTCGACTCGCCGGAGCCTACTGAGCGGCATATGCTCTTCGGCCAGTATAAGGCGAACAGGAAGGAGACGCCGGGAGATCTGGCTGAGCAGTTGCCTCATATCAGGAGGGTGATAGAGGCCTTTCACATAAGGATCTTTGAGCTTCCAGGATATGAAGCCGATGACCTTATCGGCACCATAGCAAAAAAGGCTGCATCAGGAGGAGCGAATATATTTATTGTCACTGCAGACAAGGACATGATGCAGCTTGTTGACGACCGGATTAAGGTCTACGATCCTTTGAAGGACCGCATACTCGACAGGGATTATGTGATCGGGAAATTCGGTGTCGGGCCGGAGCGTGTGACCGAATATATGGCGCTTACGGGAGACGCGGTTGACAATATCCCGGGGGTAAAAGGGATAGGTGACAAAACGGCGAAGGATCTTCTTGCTTCCTTTTCGAGCATTGACGAGCTCATGGAGCATCCGGAGAGGATTGGTAGGGAAAAGCTGAGGACACTCATAATGGACAGCAAAGATATGGTGCGTATGAGCAGGAAGCTTGCAACGATAGATACGGCGGCTCCGATAGATATCGATGTTGACGACTTTGTCCTGAAGGAACCTGACTGGCTCGCTGTGCTTTCTCTGTTCAAGAAATATGAGTTTACCAGCCTCATGAAGCTCATCCCCGCGGCTGATGACCGAGCCGGTGCCGCTGTCAGGTATCATGAAACGATCATGTCGGAGGAGAGGCTCCGTGACATTGCCGCCTCTATATCCGGCGAATTTGCCTTTGACACCGAGGCAACGGGTAGAAACCCACTTCGGGATAGTCTCGTCGGCATCTCTCTCTGCAGAGAGAGGAACAGCGCATGTTACATCCCGATCGGTCATGCGCAGTCTCTCATGTCCGGACAAGAACAGCTTGAAACGGAAAAGGTTTTCAGCATTCTCGGCCCGCTTTTCCTGGATCAGGGTATCAGCAAGATCGGACATAACCTGAAGTATGACATTATGGTGCTCGCCGGAAAAGGGATCAACATCGATGGCCCCCTCTGCGATACTATGATCGCAGCGTATCTGCTAAATCCGAACAAACCGGGGCACAGCCTGGATGAGGTCTCCTTTGAATATCTGTCGAGGAGGAAAAGGTCTTTCATGGAGGTCCTGAAGAAGCGGCATTCTTTTACCGACGTGCCGGTGGATGAAGCAACCGCATATGCAGCAGAAGATGCCGCACTGGCTTTTGAGCTGAAGGATATTCTTTTCGCAAAGCTCAGGGAGCATAGCCTTGAGAAAATCTATTTCGATATTGAGATGCCGCTCATCAAGGTGCTTGCCGATATGGAGACCGCGGGGGTCCGGATCCGTTCAGCGCTCCTGGAGGAGATGTCTCAAGAGCTTTCGGAAGAGATCTCGGCTATCGAAAAGAGGATCTACTTTCTTGCAGGAGAAGAGTTCAATATTAACTCGCCCAAGCAGTTGAGCTCGATCCTTTTTGTCAAACTCGGACTCAGCCCGGCAAGGAAGACAAAGACCGGGTTTTCAACCGGCATGGATGTGCTGGAGGAGCTTGCAGCGGTCCATGACCTTCCCCGTGAAGTGCTCCATTATCGCCGTCTCACAAAACTCAAGACGACCTATATTGATGTGCTGCCGGCGCTGGTGAACCCTGCGACCGGAAGGGTGCACACGTCGTTTAACCAGACCATCACCGCTACCGGAAGGCTGAGCAGCAGTGATCCGAACCTTCAGAACATACCGGTAAAAGGGGATTGGGGAAAGCGTATCAGGGCAGCCTTTGTAGGTGAGGAGGGCAATCTCCTCCTCTCTGCCGACTATTCTCAGGTCGAGCTGAGGATACTGGCGCATCTGAGCAGGGATGAAGGGCTTATTTCCGCGTTTACCGAAAACCTCGACATCCATGCGCGTACCGCTGCAGAACTCTTTGGTGTGCCACTCGAGCGTGTAACAGCAGAAATGAGAAGGACGGCCAAGACGGTCAATTTCGGTGTCATATACGGCATATCCTCCTTCGGACTTTCCGGGACCCTGAACATTGACAGGAAAGAGGCTGAACAATATATCAGGCAGTACTTTGACCGCCATCCCGGAGTAAAGCGTTATGTAGAGGAACTCATCGCAGAGGCTGCGCGTAACGGTTTTGTCACAACGCTCTTCGGCAGGAAACGGCCCATTCCGGAGTTGAACAACAAGAACAGGGCAATCCGGCAGCTGGGCGAACGGCTGGCGGTGAATTCTCCTATCCAGGGCACTGCAGCTGATATCATCAAAATAGCGATGATCAATATCCGTAAGCGCCTGCATGCTGCCTTGTGTAAAACACGTATGATACTGCAGGTGCACGATGAGCTCCTGTTCGAAATTCCGGAGACCGAGCTTGAGAAGGTTAAATGCATGGTCAGGGAAGAAATGGAAGGAGTCCTGAGGCTCTCTGTCCCCCTGAAGGTAGATATCGGCTACGGCAGAAACTGGGCGGAGGCACATTGATACTTGCGGCTCTGAAAATAAAATATATAATGTGGTCTGAAGTTTGATACAATAGTACTACAGGATAATATATGAAAGCCAGAGACTTAAAAGGCACAAGAACAGCGGCCAGAAAGCCGGAGACAAAGAAGAGGGTATCCACGAAAAAGGGCATAACCTCTCCTCCGAAGACTGGGAAGGCTGTCAGTAGGCCTGCAACATCAAAGTCTGCTGCTAAAACAGCAAAGCCGGGAAGGAAAGCACTTCTGAAAAAGCCTGCTGTTGCGAAGAAGACTTCTGCTGATGCTAAAAAAAGAGGGGCAGAGAAAAAACCTTCAGATGAGACAAGAAAACTCGTAACGCTATCTGCGGTTAAGCCTTCTAAGACAATGAAGAAGCCTGCTGTTGCAAAGGTGCCCGCACCTGCCAAGAAGAGTTCTCAGGAAAAAGCAGGAAAAAATCCGGCGCCTGCTGGAGCAAAATCCAAGGCAACGGGGAAGAAACTGCAGAAACCCGCGTCAAAAGAACCTGCAGCTAAAAAGATTGCAGCAAAGGTGTCTGCTGCTCTCGTCAAAAAGATCGGGATGAAAGTGAAAGGACCCTCTTCCAAAAAGATAGCTGCCGCTGAAAAGCCGGCAAGAAAAGCGAAAAAAGCATCTGCAGCGAAAGTTGAGAAAACACTGGTAAAAGCCAAATCCTTATCTCTGAAGACTGCGGAAAAGGGCAAGCAGAAAACGCCGGCGAAGGCCGTTGCGGAAAATGTTGTTTCTTCGAAGCTATCAGTTAGGGCGGGCAGGAAGCCTGCTGCTCCTCTCAAGCCCGAGGAAAAAGAACTGCAGCCTTCTCCCAAAAAGAAGACTGTAACAAAACGGGTAGCCGTAAAGCCAGTTGAAGAGAAAAAATCCATTACGCCGAAGGCTCCGGCCCTAAAGAAGACAGGCCCTGTCGTCAGCGGGATTGCCGGAGCAAAGGGGAAAACGCCTATCCGAAAAACTGTGGGAGCAGAGAAGGGGAAGGTTATTCCGGCGAAGATTTCCACGAAAACGGCGACAGCGTTGAAGAAACCTGCGGGAAAGAAATCTGCTGTTGCCCTATTGCCTGTAAAACCTCACCGAGCAAAGCTGAAGATATTCCTCCCCGGGCCAGAAGCAGGTGAGGAGGATATACAGGAGGGCTTTATTTCCGGACTGCCCGAAGAATATGGCGAGAACGCGATTATCGCCATGGTGGTTGATCCCAATACTGTTTTTGTCGACTGGGAGGTTGTACCCAGAGAGATTGCCGGCAAAGAGGGCGATCTGATGCTCAGGTTCTATGATGTTACGGGCACCCGTTTCGATGGAAACAATGCGCATGCCATTCTTGACGTGAGCATTACGCAAAGGGTGGGAAGCGGCTTTTTTGCCATCTGCATGCCGGGTCGGGATGTGATCGTCGAAGCAGGCATCGTACGCCCGGACGGCAGTTTCCACGGTGTTGTGAGGTCAGACGTTGTTTCATTCCCCTTTCTCCTGACCTTTGATGATCTTGGTATTCTGCAGGGGCTCTTTGCAACAGACATCCCGGTCGGATATTGATTGGATCTCCTCTCCTGATAATCTCAGGAGGCGCATTATCCTGTCCGCACTTCTGGTATCTCTCCTCACGATTGTCTCCTGCGGTGGCCGTAGCGGGACAGGGGTAACACGTGAACAGGCAGAGATGGCGGATGCCTATACGGAAGAAGGCGCCAAGTACTTTGAAAGCCAGAAATTCGACAAGGCTCTCACTGCATACAAGCATGCGGCAGAGATCACTCCGGGAAATGCAGATATTCATTACAGTATCGCCTCGGCATATTCCCGCATGAACATGTCCGACGAGGCAATAGCATCCTACCGGCAGGCCATTGCCATCAAATCGGAGAACCCGATCTTTCACTACGATCTGGGGGTGACCTTTGTGAGGGAGAAAAAATACGAGGATGCCCAGCTGTCATTTGCCGCCGCGATCAAGAACAACCCTTCATTCCTGGAAGCCTATTACGGGATGGGATGGATATATGCCGAGACGGGGAAATACCCTGAAGCAATACAAAACTACAAGAAGGCATTAGACATCGATCCGTACAATGTCAGTACGCATTTTGCTCTTGGCAGTCTCTATATCATCTTGGGCGATATGAAGAAGGCGCAGAAGGAATACAACACCCTGTTGGGGATAGACCCGGAAAGGGCCGACGACCTCCTCAACCAGATCAACAAAAAAGAGTAGCCAAGGTCGCATGGCGCGGCATGCCCAGAGAGTAGTCAAAAGACTGGTGTTTACAGCTCTGTTGCTCCTGGGCACCCTTCTTTCCGGCTGTTCATCCCTTCATTCTCCCCTCCCCCTGACGGAAAAAACAGAAAAACCGCTCAGGACGGCAGTATATGTCGGAACGGGCGTTGCCTATCGGTTCACGCAGGGCGAATGGCAGCGGCAGCCTTCCTATGATTATGACTTTTCAGTAGTGCAGCGTTTTCATGAAGACGGATGGGAATCGGTTAAGGAAATCTACCGGCGGCATCCCGACTATGACGGCCGGGCAGGGGACCGCGACCAGACGCTCTATTTCAGGGTGAAGACCTTGCCGGCTGATGGCAACTCCCGGACGCTCCATGTTCAGAGTTCCTGGGGACAGGGCAGGGGAACTGCTGATGCCGGTCTGAACAGTGTTGTTGTCGAATTCTCACCGGATATCAGCAGGTTTGCGCCGTTCAATGCCTTCAGGATTATCCAGAAGTTTTCCTATGACGAAGGCAGGCTCAGGGAAACGGTCGAGATCTTCAAGAAGAATGACGGACAGGAAAGACCGTTCATGAAGATGGAAGAAGAGGCAGATCTGTACCTCCCTGCTATGCGCAGACCCTGAAGACACAGTTCGAACAGACGGCGCTGTGCTTTGTCCCTCTGCATAATCCTCCTATTCCCTGATGGCAAAGTGCGAAGTCGTATTTCAGGGGGTCTTCGGGGTCGAACTGCTTGAGTGACTCCGTGATCTCAACGGCTGTCTTCCAACCCGCTGACGTTTTCTTGGTAAAGCCAAGGCACTGCGAGATCTTCATGATGTGTGTATCGAGAGGTATGACCAGCTTGTGCTTCGGTATGCCCTTCCAGATGCCGAAGTC
>DKBO01000059.1 GCA_002448975.1 Nitrospiraceae bacterium UBA6898 | reverse complement strand
GTCGGCCATGTCACCAAGGATGGCCAGATCGCGGGCCCCAAGCTCATCGAACACATGGTGGATACTGTTCTCTATTTCGAGGGTGATCGCGGCCACTCATACCGCGTGCTGCGCACCATGAAGAACCGTTTCGGCGCGACGAACGAGATCGGCATATTCGAAATGTCGGATGCCGGGCTCAGGGAAGTGAACAATCCTTCTGAGCTGTTCCTCTCCGAGCGGCCGCAGAATGTATCGGGGTCCACGGTGGTTGCCTGCATCGAAGGAACCCGGCCCCTCATGGTCGAGATTCAGGCACTGGTCTCTCAGACGAACTTCGGCATGCCCCGGAGGACTTCGATCGGTGTCGATTTCAACAGGGTGAACCTCCTGATTGCCGTGCTTGAGAAAAGGGCAGGTCTCCATCTTGGCGGCATGGATATCTTCATTAATATTGTCGGCGGTCTGAAGATCATGGAGCCGGCGGTCGACCTTGGTATCATTGCAACGATAGCCTCTTCGGCGCGTGAAAAGCCTGTTGAGCCGAAGACCTGCGTATTCGGCGAGATCGGGCTTTCCGGCGAGATCAGGGCCGTTGCCCAGGCTGAGGCACGCCTGAAAGAGGCTGCAAAGATCGGGTTCAGGAGGGCCGTGCTCCCGGCAGGCAATGCAGCAAAGATCAGGGGAAATCAAGGGATCGAGGTCATAGGAGTAAGGAACTGTGAAGATTTTCTCAACGCTGTTCTTATGTAGCATTGTCATCCTTGCTGCGGCATGTGCGCCAAAGCAGGTTGCAATGCCGTCCCGTGAAGAGCGGGGGATTGCTGAAGTACTGGCAGAAAGACGGGGTATTCAGCGCATTGATGCGACCCTGTCCGTGGTCTTTGAAAAGAAAGACTCTCAAATGTATGGAGATGCGGTTCTTGATATTACACCGGCAGGGGACCTGCATCTGAAGGTATACACGCTGGGAATTCTCGGTATGGACCTCTCCTCCCGGGATGGTGTGGTCAAAAGTTCGCCCCGGCTGGACAGAACCAAGACGACGATCCTGACGCAAGGTTTGCGGGACTGCCTCTTCTGGTGGGACCTCCAGAACTATGCACTCCTCGAAGATGGGGATTACCTTGTCATGCAGAATGCTACGCGTTCCGTGTGGCTGGACAGAAAGACACTGCTGCCGGGGAAACAGCGGATCGACTTTGAGGATGGCAAGCAGTTGACGGTACGGTATGATGCTCCTGCTCGGCAGAATGGCATCTGGTATCAGTCAAAGTTGCGGATAGAGCTCAGACGCTATATAGTGACACTCCAGATCAAGGAGATAGGGTTCAGCCGGGCGGATTAATTTTCGAGACCCAGGTCAACAGCCACGGCTTTGACAATCGAATCGTCGACAACACTTTTCTTAAAAAGGAACCCCTCGAGCAGCGCGTTGTCGCAGATGGTGTTAATGAGGCGGGGAACACCGTGCGAATACTTGAAGACCATGGCTATGGCGCCGTCGGTGAAGATAGCCCTACTGCATCCGGCAACCTTCATCCTGTGCTGGATATAGTCCTTGGTGTCCTCTTCAGAGTAAGCATTCAGCCTGATCCGGAGGGCTACCCGCTGTTTCAGTGGTTCATCGAGCGCGAGCACCTGTTCGAGATCAGGGAGTCCGAAGAATACGAAGTTTACCATCTTGCCGTCAGAAGACTCCATGTTAAGAAGTCCCCTGAACTCTTCCATGATCTCCCGGGAGTTCAGCATCTGCACCTCATCCATGAGCACCACGGCTCTCTTTCCCTCTTCGTTGATCTCATGAAGGCGGCGATAGATCTCACCGAGCAGTTCGACCTTATTATCAGAGATATTCCTAACGCCCAGCTGGATAGCGAATTTTTTGAAGAGCCATTCGGAACTTACCGAGGAATGGATGATAACGAGGAGCGCCGCTTCATAATGTTCTTCATCGAGTTCCTCAAGAATCTTACGGGCAAGTGTGGTTTTTCCTGCGCCGATATTGCCGATCACCACCGCAAGGCCCTTTCGGGTATCGATTGCGTATTTCAACTTCATGAGCGCATCGGCCTGCTGCGGGCTGTTCCAGTAAAACCTGCTGTCTACAACATTTGAGAATGGATGCTCTTCGAGCGCGTAATATTCCAAATAGTCCATAGATTAGAGATAGGAAACCCTGTCTTTTCTTGCCAGGGGCTTTTCTTTATCCTTCGCTTTTTCCGGTTCAACAGCCCGCGGCACCTGAGACTGCAAATGACCCATCTTATCAGAAACATTGCGGAATTTTGCATCCCAGCCGTATATTTCCGTGTACAGGGCAAGTGCCTTTTTTAGGTCGTTGTTCTTTTCAAGGGCTTCCGCAAGCTCATAGCTGAGCGCCCAGTAGGACTCATCCTTGTCCTTCAGGCTTTCAATTGCCTTTTCAAGAACATCAATGGCAAGGGTATGGAGGCCTTTTTCTATATAACAGACACCGAGCATGGTGGATGACTGAAGGAACCGCTTGGGATCGTTCTTGGATGTCTGGAACTCTTTGATCGCGTCGTCGATGAGCCCCATTTCCTTATAGGCAATTCCCAGGTTATAGTGGGTCTCCGAGTCCTCATCACCAAGCTCCTTATCAAGCCCCTTCTTGAACTCCTGGAAGATCTCGAGAACCTCATTGTCAAGCAAGGGCTCAGGCATCTCCTGTGCCTCAACCAAGTCGTTGTCGGAGAAGCTGAAATCTTCGTATACCGGTTCCCCGAGTTCATCAGGGACCTGAGTCTGAAGTCCCTCTGTGAGCGACGGTTCCTCCGGAGCGGTTTCCGGGGGAGATTCCCGAGGTTCTTTCGGTACCTCCCGGACATCTTCCGCTATTTGTTCCTCCAGCTCCCGGAATATTCCCTCACTCCCGGGCAGCGCAGGACCCCCCTTCCGTTCAGTATCTCTGGTCATGGTTAAATCTTCGGCAGTGAATCCAGGCTCAGGCGTTTTGAACTCTTCCGTTGTACCTGACTGCCCGGGTATGTCAAAGGTGCCAGAAAATTCCACGGCGTTTGATATTTCCTGCGTATCAGAAAGCGAGGCTGTCTGCCCGAGTACATGAAGCCGTTCTATGATGTCTGTGTTCTCAGGAAAGAGCTTCCGAAGCTTTTCAAGGATCGTAGCCGCCTCTGCAATAAGGCCTTGGCGGGAATAGAACTCAGCCTCAGCCAGCTCTTCCTCATAATTCTCGATGTCCGGCTCCGCGTCCGGGACCGCTTTAGCAAAACTCTCTGCAGAAGGAGCGGCAAGGGACGCAGATTCCATGTGCCGGGAGAATCCCTGTTCAGCCATCCTCGGGTCTTCAGGATTAATCTCATGCGCCTCTTTCAGCATCTGATCGGAACTCGTATCGTCACCATTGCGCTTGTAGAGGCCGCTTAAAATAATACACTCTGTTACTGCCAGCTCCTTTTCATTGATGTCCCTATACAGGGTTCTGAGGCGCAGGTGTACATCAAGGTTCTCAGGGAAGCGGTTCTTCAGCCCCTCCAGCAGCTTCTGGGCTTCATGAAGCAGCCCGTACCGCGAGAAGATGTCCACCTCGGTTATGATCTCGTCAAGAGGTTTTTCCCCGTGCGTGAGTATATGTTCCGATTCTTCGTCCTTTCCGGCTTCCTGAATCCCGACAGGTCCGGTGACCACTTCTTCTGGTACAGTCTGGCCGGAAAAGTGCGCGGCTTCTTCTGAGGACAGGTCCACATCGGGGATCTGTATCTCCGCAGGTCCAGTAGTGTGTAAATCCGGTATCGGTTCTGGTCCTGGTTCAGGTTCTGATGATGAAGGAGCTATCCGTATCCGGGCCAGTCTGTGTCCGGGGTCTATCTCTAACGCTTCCGCATAACAGGAATGCGCTTCTTCCTCCCTATCGTGCAATGCATAGTAGTCTCCAAGGGACACAAGTTCGTCACACATCCTGGAATGTTCATCCAACTCCCGGAAAAGAGATATGAGGTGTTTGCCGGTCTCCACGGGATCTATCGGCTTAAAGGTCTCCAGCAGGCTGACGGCATCTTCGTGTTTCTGGCCTGTAAGAATATCATCAAGTATCGGAAGATACTGCTCCCATGCCTTTTCTGTTGAGCCGGCCCTGAGATAGATATCTCCGAGCATCCTGCGTGCCTTGACATTCTTCGGGTCTATTTCAAGGATACGGATAAGGCATTGCTTCGCATTGTCCGCATCGTCAAGTTTGAGTGAAATATCCGTGCTGCGGAAAAGGACATCCGGGGCATCAGGGAAGAGCAGGGCGGTGTCCTTCAACTGTGCTGCCGCTAGTTTGATCTCACCAAGTTTTTCGTAAAGCTGGCTGAGGCCGAGGGCGGCTTCCTTGCTCCGGGGATGGAGAGCTATAGCCTTCAGGAAGATTTCTTTTGCCTTTGCATGATCACCTTTTTCTTCATGGGTCCTGGCAATATGCACATATTCCCGCGCGGCATCGGACGTTAGCCCCTCCTTGATAAAGATATCTGCAACTTTTGTCCTGAGCGGTATGTTCGCCGGCGAGAGAGAAAGGATCTTCTCATAGATCCCGAGAATCCTATCTTTTCTGCCTTCTTTGGAGAGAAGATCTGCCGTAGCGAGGTAGTATTTGATCGCGTCGGTGATAAGCCCCTTTTCTTCAGTCAGCTCGCCAAACGCATAGAGGGCATCGGCGTTGTTAGGACTCAGGTTCAAAACCTTCTTGTAGAGGGCTTGGGCTTTTTGCGAAAAGCCCTCCTGCCTGAAGTAGTTCGCTGCCTTCTGGTAGTATTCTATGCCTGACTTCTGAATGCCCTTTTTAAGGTAAAGATCCCCGATCATGTTAAAGAAGTTACCGTCAGGGCTTTCATTCACCAGCTGTTCGAGCTCAGAAATAGCCTTATCAATGGCCCCTTTGGCCAGATATTTCTGAACTTCCTTGAGCGTTGTGGTCTTATCTAGCATCTCGAATACGTATCATATTATCGCACAAAGATAAAAAGTGTCAATAAAACAACAGGTTATTTCGTCATTATCGCCTGCGACCGCCGCGTATCTTTGCTTCAGCTTCTTCGAAATCACAGATCATGCGTGTCCGCGTTTCCGTTATCGCCTGCAGGGTCCTCATAAACCGTCGGTAGGCTGAAGGGGCATACTGTGCAACGATATGGTCAAGGAGCGGAGCGCAGAAGAACCATGTGCATCGGTAGGGCCGCAGGGAACGACGTAGTGTGCATCCGCAGTTGCCCAGGAACCTGCACGGAGCCGTTTCTTCAGTTTTCGAAGCGTATTCGGGAACTGCTAACCCGAGGGCCGCGAGGAAGATCCTATCACTCAGGTCATAGTGCGAGTGCCTGTCTATGCAGCAGACGCCGGTGCAGTATATGCATATGGCTGCAGTATGCCGCTCAATGTCAGGGCTTATGGCTTCGATCAGTTCCATCGCCTCAGCAGCGGACCGCCGTGTGTCGGCAAAAGCAGTTCCGTGCGTCGCGATGAGATGCTGTATGCTTTTTGTGGCCGTCCCCATGTTTGCGGTGAAGGCTAGGTGAACAGCATGAACGGATTTGTCTTTACCTCGACGCCGATGGTGGTCTCTTCGTCATGACCGCACACTACCCGCGTCAGATAAGGAAGCTGCGTGAGTTTTTTCAGTGAATGCAGGAGATGCTCCCTGTTGCCTCCCGGCAGATCTGTTCTGCCGGCAGAGCCACGGAAGAGCGTATCCCCGGTGATCAGCAGACCCTGTCCGAAGAGACAGATGCTGCCGGGAGTATGACCAGGTGTATGGATGACGCGGAAACAGAGACCACCGACCCTGATGCTATCGCCGTCATGCAAGAATAGTTCAGGCCGGGGAAAATCCTCTTCGTCATATCCCCATGACATGCAGAGTCTTTTGGTTTCATTATACGTCATCATTTCATCTGCGTGCATGACAATGCCGGCATGATATTTCTCCAGCAGTTCTCTTGCAGCGCAGACATGGTCATAATGTGCGTGGGTAAATATGATGTGTGCGGGCCTGAAGTCGTTTGCGTCGATATATTCGCTGATCCGTTCCGGTTCGTCCCCCGGGTCAATGACGCAGGCATCGCGGGTATTCCTATCGGCGATGACAACGCAGTTCGTGTCAAGCTGTCCCACAACAATGGTTTTGATCTCCACTTCTTCATTATACGCTAAGGGCGATGGTTTCAAAAAGGTTATGAAATTGGCTAAAATAAGTCGATGACGGAGACCAAGCTGAAATGCAGAACGTGCAAAGGCCCTATACGAATTCAGTTCGGCTGAAGGACCGTTACCCTGCGCTGCATGGACTGCGGCAGACGGTTCGGTATCGCCGATTATAGGGAGGAACTTGATCAGGCAACCTGGGATTTGATCGCGTCGCGGTCCTGCAATAGGGTATGAACATTTTTTTTCCTCTTCTCACCGCTGATCAAACGACCATCGATGCGATTGTCGGAAGGGTTCGGGATCTTTACGGGCGCATGGGGAAGGCGTATGGTGAGGCTGCGGCATGCTACGGGTTCACCTGCAAAGGTTGCGACGAGAACTGCTGCGAGGAGCGCTTCTACCACCATACCCTGGCTGAATTCCTTTATCTCCTCAGAGGGATCCAGTCCTGCGATGAGCAGACGCGGCTTGCCATCTTCTCGCGGAGCCGCACCGTGACAGAACGTTACCGTGCTGACGATGCCTCGGGGCAGGCTCAGCGGATCATGTGCCCCCTGAATCAGAACGGTCTTTGCAGTCTCTACGAATACCGGCTGATGATCTGCAGGCTTCACGGGGTGCCCTACCGTATGAGACGGCCTGATGGTGTGGTGACGCAGGGCTCCGGCTGTCGCAACGTTGACTGGGACATGTTAGATGAAAAGAGTTCAGCATGCATGTTCGACCGCACGGAATTGTACCGGGAACTTTCCGCCATCGAGATCGACTTGAGACAGCGGTTTGGCTTCGGCCACCGCATAAATAAGACGATTGCCGAGATGATTACGGACATCGAAGAACTGCTTGCCGCGTAAATACGTCAATGCATCATCGCGTGGATGGGAATGATATTTTTATTCTAACATGCTTCGTTGTAAACGTCAGTCAGCATAGGGGGGAACATGAGCATCAGAGAGAACATTCATCAGGTCTTGGACCTCATGAAACCGCAGCATATTCTCGTGAGCGTTTTTGACAAGACAGGTCTTGACGGATTGGTCACGGGTATCCTCAGAGCAAATCCGGGTGCTCGGTTCTATTCAACGGGGGGGACCGGCAAAAGGATCATTGAAATACTCGGGACAGCTGCTTCAAAGAACTACCTGTCGGTCGAAGAATTTACCGGAGCACCGGAGATGGAGGGCGGGCTGGTAAAGACGCTGCATCCCAAGATCCACGCGGGTCTGCTCGCAGAGAGGGGCAACCCTGCTCACGAAGAATATCTTTATACAACACTTGCGCAGGGAAGCGAGCATCCCGGCGTCTATTTCGACATCTTTGTCGGCAACCTTTATCCCTTTACCGAGGTCATTACAAAAGAGGGAACGACAGCGGAAACAGCCCGTGTCAACATTGATATCGGAGGGCCTGCCATGACCATGGCCTCGGCAAAGAACTGGCATAGTATTGCCGTTCTCACCTCCCCGGGGCAGTATGCCGGTTTTCTTGAAACCATGAGGAAGAATGATGGCATGATAAGCATTGAACAACGGTTCGCTCTCGCGGTAGAGGCCATGAAACTGATCGGCGTATATCGGACATCGATCGGAGATTATTTTAGAAAGCTCGATTTCAGCAGGGAGGTAAAACCATTCCTGCATATCATGTAAGCATTCGCTCAGCGGGTCATCGGGCTCAGATGAGAGAACGGAGGGAACATATTCCTGTGACGAGGTGCATTGATTGAAGATAGCATATGTCGATTGCTTTTCCGGCGTTAGCGGGGACATGTTCCTTGGTGCACTGGTCGATGCCGGCGTCCCGCTGAAGGCGATAGGGAAAGAGTTGGGAAAGCTCCGCCTGAAAGGCTATACGCTTCGGGAAACAAAAGTGAAAAGGGCGGGGCTGGCGGCAACTAAGGTGGCTGTCGTAGTAACGGCGGAAGGCAGAGAGCATACGGCCAGGGACTGGAAAGAAATACAGAATATCATCAGGAAGTCTTTGCTCCCTGAAGGCATAAAAAAACAGGGATATCAAACCTTCAAGAACCTTTTCGCGGCAGAGGCTAAGGTGCATGGGACCCCCCTGCACGCGACGCACCTCCATGAGCTGGGATGTGTTGACTGCCTTGTCGATATCTTCGGTACCCTGATCGGGCTGTCATTCCTCGGCGTCAATAAAGTGTACGCTTCTCCAGTCAATGTCGGAAGCGGAGCCACAAGGACCGCCCATGGCATGATGCCTGTCCCGGCCCCCGCTGCGGCAGAGATCCTGAAAGGAATACCCTGCTATGCGTCAGGGCCGTCTTTTGAGCTTGCAACCCCGACAGGCGCGGTCCTGCTCCGGACGCTTTCTGCAGGGTTCAGTCCCCTGCCCCTGCTTGTTACCAACACCGTCGGCGTCGGTGCCGGAGATGCTGACCCCGAGAACTGGCCGAATGTGCTTAGGATCATTATCGGCGAGGCATCTCAGGAAGTGCAGGGCGAGACAATTACGGTTATCGAGACGAACATTGATGACATGAATCCTCAGGTCTATGAATATGTAATGGAAATGCTGTTCGATCACGGGGCACTCGATGTCTTCCTGACCCCGGTGATCATGAAAAAATCGCGCCCCGGCACGTTGCTCAGCGTTCTCTGTAACGTGAACAGAAAAAATGAGCTCATCGATATCATCCTGAAGGAGACGACGACCATAGGCGTGCGCTTTTATCATGCCGGCAGGGTGACGATGCAAAGAGAGATACAACATATGCAGACGCGATACGGAAATGTGAGGTTCAAATTCTCTTCATTCGGAGACAGCGTTTCCCGGGCTATACCCGAATATGAAGATTGCAGAAGGCTCTCGCAGAAGGCCAACGTCCCTCTTTCAGAGGTCATGAAAGAATTTTCGCGGGCGTTGTTTCAGGATAAGACCCTGCCGAAGAAAAAAGCTGGTGGACGGTAGGGGATTCGAACCCCCGACTTCCACGTTGCGAACGTGGCGCTCTCCCAGCTGAGCTAACCGCCCACATCTGCGTAAGACGCGAACCGCACTTTCTTTCTCCTACTCTAAAACAAAAAGCAGGTATTGGCAATCCTTTCGGATTCTTGACAGGTATTTCAGCAACTCCTTATAATCATAACTCGCTTGTTTTTCATGTGCGCCTGTAGCTCAGACGGATAGAGCAACTGCCTTCTAAGCAGTGGGTCAGGGGTTCGAATCCCTTCAGGCGCGCCAATCACGATACGCAGAGTGAATTTTATGGTGCAAGGCAATGACTTGCAGACAGTAAAAGGTTGAGAATTTAATATGCTTTTTGCTTTATACTATTTACAAATAACCGTGTGTTTTTTATGGTGGGTGTAGCTCAGTCGGTTAGAGCACCAGGTTGTGGCCCTGGTGGCCGGGGGTTCGAATCCCCTCACTCACCCCATGCATACTACGTGGCATCATGTTGATGTAAGGAATACCTGGCAGGAGAATTTTTTCATACTGCATCTTCCCGGTTACGTTACGGAATGCGCCTGTAGCTCAGATGGATANNCTGACTCTTAATCAGCGGGTCGCAAGTTCGAATCTTGCACGGTTCACCATTTATATTAGGGATTTCAAGGAGTTACAGAGCCTTGAAATCCCTTTTGTTTTGCTGTTCTAAAATCGTTCTAAAATAAATCTAAAATAATCGTGAAATTTGCCTTATTGAAGTCCAACACTCCCTCCTATTGATGAACAAAAATATTAAAATACCTCATGTCTAAAGCCACAGAGGTCAAATACCGTGCTTGGAATAAGAAACTTCAAAAGATGAAGACGGTGATAACCGTATCCTTCGATGAGCAATATGTAACATGCAAGGACAATCCAAAAGAAAGAGTATCCTTCTCCGACATAGAGCTTCTTCGACACATGGGGATAGCAGGTGAAAATCGAAAAGGCATATATGAGGGAGATATTGTTTCCTTTGAAGACTGTGATGACTATCAAATTATGATGGTTGTCAGGCATAACAATGAATGGTATCTCCAGATGCCAAAGACGGGGAAAGAGCTTCCCTTTCCTTGGAATAGCAGGAACAAAATCAATGTGCTTGGCAACAGATTTGAAAATGAATATTACTTGTCCGATGAATATGCAAGAGATGTTCGCAAATGGAAGATTCAAGAAGTTTTGTCATCACATGATATTTGTGAAAACAAATTGTGTCGGCATGATTTGGAAAGGGCTATTGAAGGTCTTGCCGACTTAACTAAGGAAGAACTAATTGAGATGATAAAGTCGCTCACCGAAAGTCTTCGAGATTATAAGAAATCATATTTTGAGGAATGCTCAAGAAATCGGCATAGATGACTTCTGAAAGAAAGAATAGCCTCGCAAAACGCCTATACAGCATCAAAGAAGCTTCCGTTTATCTTGGCAGAACTGTCTGTGCAGTCAGGGAGATGATATGGGCTGGCAAACTCCCCTATATCAAAGACGGGAGGAGAATCCTGCTTGATATATACGACATGGATGAGTGGATAGAACATAATAAGACCAGATTTGCCGATTAACTTGATATATTTGAAGTTAAGATGAGAATTATGACTATCAAAGAAGTTTCAGAGCTTCTGCGGGTCAAAGAGAAGACCTTATACCAGTGGGCTGAACTCGGACAGATTCCCTGCATTAAGATGAATGGGGCATTGAGATTCGATTATGACGATATTCAGAAATGGGTCAAGTCTTGTAAGAAAGAACCTGACCACAAGATATGATGAACGCTTTTTCGGAAGAATAACGGGCAAGTCAATAGACGAGCTTATTTCTTGATATTATCGGTTAAGCAAGATTAACATTGATACGATGATTATCAAGCCTAATATATACAATCCCGAAGCCAAACAGATTAATGCCCTTACGAAGAAGTACAAGAATAAAAAACCATTATTTCAGAAGGCATTGTCTGATTTGACTCAAAAAATAGGTGAGATAAAAAGAAGTCATGAAGGCGGAGCAAGGCTGAGAATTGCATATATTGATGGACGAATAAAAAGCTTACACAGCATCATACGCAAGGCAGTAAATCGCAAACTTCCCGCAAGTAATCTGTTTGATAACATCGGTGACATCGTTGGAGTAAGGATAGTGGTAAATAATCTGAAGGATGTTTCTCAGTTAATAAAAGAAATTGAAAGAATATCAGGGCTGACAATTCAGAGCCGAAAAAAGTGTGTCTACAAGAACGGGTACAGAGCCTTACATCTTGAAGCGGTTCTTTCCGTTACATATAGAAGAAAATATAAAGGAAAGCAGCCTCGTCTCAGAAGAACAAAATTCAACGTCAAATGTGAGATACAAGTGAGAAGTCTTCTTCAAGATGCATGGGCAATACTTACCCATCATGATGTATATAAGAATAGTGCAGACCTCCCAGAATTTGCCGATACTATTGCAGAAAATATAAGTCAACTTTTAGCCTCTATAGACAAAATGGCAGATGATTTCCGAAGGAAAATAGAAGTAAGAGTAAAACAACCTAACGACCTTTCACAGGATGCTCCAATGGATAGAGAGGGAGTAGCATTTCTTTATTACGAGTTGTTTGGTGAAAGCCCGCAAGAATATGAGGTGGAATATATCCTAAGAATTGTTTCAGATTTAGGAATTAAAAACATAAAGACTGCTCGTATAGGAGTGAATGAGACAGTATTTCAAAGGTTACGAAGAATAAATAATAAGAGATTTCCAGTAGATGCAAGTAATCTTGACCTTTTTCAATATGGACTCTCATACACTGTGAATGGACGTTTTGCGTACACTGAATATCGAAAAAAAGTTGAGGAGGATTGGGCTGAGGTTGTTGCTGTCGGAAGACAAGAGGCTTTATCTGGAATGCCTGAGACATTAAGAGAATTCGTCTTAGACCTTGATATGGATGAGATACCTTGGGAAGCATTAAAGGAATTGGAAGTAATAAAGGATTGCAACCATTGTGGAATAGATATGTTGGAATCATACGATGCAGCCGAAATTATCTTGGACTACTATGAATTCCCAGAAACTGACATTGACTTAGTTTCGAAATTTGAAAAGTTTAAGATTAGACACGGGTTCGACAGTGAAAGCGATGAAATATCTGGAGGAATTTGTCAGGGCTGCGGAGATAGAATGTTGCACGATGAAGACTAATAACACGTACCTTACGGAAGGTGCTCGGTGTCATGAATGACTTTGCCTTTGGGTATGAATACTACATTTACAGGGAGGGTGGCTTGGATAGGGTCAGAATCCTTGAGGCAAACAAGAGGACAAACAGAACCCCGTCAAGCCCTCTGAAGTATCACTTTCCGATAGACATGGTTTGGATGCTTCTGACAGGGGAGAAAGCACCCAGACCTCTTAGTGAGTAATTTAACCCCAGCCTATTGCTGTGACACCTGCCGAAAATGCCTTTAAAACCTGACTGGCAAAGGTTGTAATCCCTTTTGGGACAGTGCGAAATATCTTTGTATGCCCTGCCGTGTGGATTGGGAAAGCCAACGTTAAACAAAACAGGTGGTTTTGAAGGTTATGATAAGAAAAGTAGTAGTGAAATTATTTCACCACCGACCAACAGACACAAAGCAACTCATAAAATAATTCTATTGATAGTGCTTTGGCTATCCTATGTGATTGTGCCTTTTGGCTAACAACTTCAAGGTTGCTACCATAGACTTAAATGTTCCAGTTTCCCTGACATACATTTCGACAATGAAAAGAGTACAGTCCTGCTGAATCCCGCCGGGTTTACTGGA
>DKBO01000034.1 GCA_002448975.1 Nitrospiraceae bacterium UBA6898 | reverse complement strand
GCGGCTTGAAGAGCCGCCCTTCCTCCGCCTCGAGGGTGAGCACGGGGAGGAAGGAGACGCCGATGACGAGGAGGGCGAAGAAGCTCGGACCCGCCACCTGTTTGATCGCGTCGACAATGACCTCCCGGTAGTCGCCCTGCTCACCCGCCTGCTTCCATTCCTCAAGGCGCTTGTGCGTCTGCTCGACCACAACGATTGCCGCATCGACCAATGCGCCCACGGCAATGGCGATGCCTCCGAGGGACATGATGTTGGCCGTGACGCCCATGGCCCTGAAGGGCACAAAGGAGATGAGCACCGCGATCGGGATTGTTATGATCGGTATCATCGAGCTCGGTACATGCCAGAGGAAGAGAAAGATCACCAGGGAGACGGTGATGATCACCTCAATGAGCGTCCCTCTCAGCGTGTCGATGGCCCTGCGGATGAGATCAGACCGGTCGTAGACGGACAGGATCTTCACGCCCTCAGGCAGGCCCGGCTCAACCTCCCGTATCTTTGCCTTTACGCGGTCGATGACATCCAGGGCGTTCTGTCCGTGACGCATGACAACGATGCCGGATACGACCTCACCTTCACCGTCGAGGTCGGCAACGCCGCGCCGGTAATCGGGGCCGTAGGTGACCTCGCCGATGTCCTTTATGCAGATCGGCGTGCCGGTCTCGCTCGCCGTGAGAACTATGTTCTCGAAGTCCGTGAGCGATCGTGCGTAGCCCCTGCCGCGGACCATGTACTCGGTGCCGCCAAACTCTATCAGGCGGCCGCCTACCTCGACATTGCCGCTCTGGACCGCCTCGACAACACGGTTGATGGGGATGCCGTAGGCCTGCAGTCTGTTCGGGTCCACATTCACCTGGTACTGCTTGACGAAGCCGCCGAGTGAGGCGACCTCGGCAACGCCCGGCACTGACTTCAGATAATACCTGAGGTACCAGTCCTGGTAGGAACGGAGATCAGCAAGGCTGTGTTTGCCCGTCGTGTCCACGAGGGCATATTGAAAGATCCAGCCAAGGCCGGTGGCATCAGGCCCTATCTCGGTCTGGACGCCCTGAGGAAGCCGGGGGAGTACACCGGAGAGGTACTCAAGGGTCCGCGACCGCGCCCAGTAGATATCGGTGTTGTCCTCGAAGATGACGTAGACAAAGGAATACCCGAAGTCCGAAAATCCGCGCACTGCCTTTACCTTGGGCGCACCGAGCATGGCGGTCACGATCGGATAGGTCACCTGGTCCTCGATGATGTCAGGGCTGCGGTCCCAGCGCGAATAGACGATGACCTGGGTCTCGCTCAGATCGGGGATCGCATCGAGGGAGACGTGCTTCATGGACCACCATCCCCAGATGCAGGCAACAGCGACGAGCAAAAAGACGACTGGTTTGTTCCGTACCGAGAAGTCGATGATGCGGTTAATCATTCCTTGACAGGCGCCTGCTGCGGGGAAGGTGCGGGATGCTGTCCATCCTCTTCCATCTCCATCCAAGATTTTTTCAGGTCCTGAGAAGGCGTGACGGGCATGGTCTTCAGGGACATGCCCTGATCACTGCCCTTCATCTCCATGCCCTGTTTGCTGTGATCGCTTTTATGACCGCTGCTTTCCATGGATTCGCTCATCCCGGACTCTTTCGAACCGTGCATATCATGCCTGCCTGCCTCAGCCGTATCAGGCGCCTTCTTGCCGGCGTACTTTTTCGGGTCCTTCCCGAACTCCTTCATGCACTTCTCGGAGCAGAAGAAGTAGGTTCGGCCGTTGTAGTCGGTCTTCATTCCCAAGGTGTCGGCCTTCACCTCATCTACGAACATACGGCAGACAGGGTCTTGCATGCCCTCGCTCCTGATACCCTGCGCCGTCACCCGCATGCGGCTCTCGGAGTCGATGAGGAAGGTGCCCGAGACAACGATCTTCTCGCCCGGCATGAGACCGCCGGTGATCTCCACACGCCTGCTGAACCGCCAGCCGGTCTCTACCCGGCGCGGCTCAAAGTATCCCTCTCCCTTGACAACGTAGACAACCTTCTTGAGGCCCGAATCTATCAGAGCATCAGCAGGTACGGTTATCGCCGTCGGAAGCTGCAAGGGTATCTCCACATCAACGAACATGTCAGGCCTGAGCACGTAGCCGGGGTTGGCTGCATCGAGGCGCACCTTCATGGTACGCGTCTGGGGATCGAACTGGGGGAGGATGTCGCTCACCCTGGCATCAAAGGTTCTGTTCATCTGGGGGTGGGTGACTTTCACCCGCATGCCGGGCCTGACGAACTGTCCCTCGTTCTCGAATATCTCTGCAAGGACCCAGACGCGGCTCAGGTCGGCGATTACGTAAAGTTCCGTGCCCGGGGCTATCCACTGGTTCAAAGTTGCGTTCCGCGTGATGATGAACCCCTTGGCAGGCGAACGGACATCGACATAGGAGTCGACCTTGCGGGTCTTCGCCATGTGTTCGATCTGGATGTCCGACACCCCGAGGTTCTGGAGCGCCTCTACGGCCTGGCGTATCTGAACGTTGATCACCGCCATCTGTGCAGACCCCTCCACATTGGTCTTTTCCGCCCGGTCCAGGGTGTCGAGCGCAAACTGATATGATTGCGCCGCAGTCAGAAAATTCGTGGTGTAGAAGGCGAGGAGCGGCTCATCCTTCCTGACAACGCTGCCGGTGGTGGGCGGATAGACCTTCCTGATCCACATCTCCGACGAGGCGGTCACCCTATAGGTGAGGTTCTCATCCGGGGCGATCCTTCCCACGAGCCTGAGCGTGTGGGTCACGGCCTTCTTTTCGACCGGGGCCACACGGACGCCGATCTCCTGCTGCCGCTCCGGGGTCATTCTCACAGCTCCGGCATCGACGGGAGATGCCGGCCCCTGGGGTCTCTGACTTCCGTCGGCGTAGACCGGCTCCAGCGCCATGCCGCAGGGCGCGATGCCCGGCTGGTCCGACCGGAAGCCGGGGTTCATGGGGTCCACGTAATAGAGGACCTTCCGTTCGGACGTAGTACTGCCCGGCCTGCCGAACCAGCTGCCGGCTATGAACGAAAGTATGACAAGCAGTGCGACAAGCACCAAGGCCAGGCCTTTCTTCACTGATGCCTTCTCCTTCTCTTGTTGATCTTCAGCATATCCGTAACATGATCAGAATAAATGTCATGCATGCATCACAAAAATATACGCACAAACGTGCTCGTAAAGCTGCCGTGTTGTCATTGCCCGGCGTGATCGGGCAATCCATAAGTCCCTGCAATTACGGGATTCCCGCTTTCGCGGGAATGAAGTCATATAAGGGCTTTCTTATGATCGCCCAGTAATTCTACCATAGCTGCAAAAGGACTTTCAGAAAACCCTCACCTGTTCAGATGGGGGTACCCAAGGGAATGTGGCTGCCCTGCTCAAAAAAGAGCCCCGCACAATGCGGGGCCCTTTTTGAGAAGTTGAGAGACAGCAGGGCTTCTTAGGAAGCCCTGCGCTAAAGGTTTCTACTAGACGGCGACCAGCGGCCTCATCATGTCGTGCTCTTCGTGCTCGAGGATGTGGCAGTGCCACACATACTCGTCGCCGGTGACTGCGTATGATGCCAGCAGCCGCGGGCTCCTCGGGACGGTTCCTGTGCCGACGACAACACCGGCAGCATCTGTGACGGGCACAGCTCTTCCCGGGACCGGGTCCTCGACCAGGATAGCGATCTTGGTCTCTTCGCCCGGCATCATCTTGAAGGTCTCTTTCCAGCCTGTCTCGTTCGGCGTCGGTCCTAAACCCGGGGCCAAGTATGACGGTATCCCGTTGAAGTTCTGGACCTTGAAGAGCCGCCTGCTCAAAATCATGGCATTGAAGAGGTGGACGTGCATGGGGTGTGTGTCAGCAGTCAGGTTGTAAATGTTCCAGATCTCCACGGTGTTGTAGCCGATGATCTCGGTCGGGGCATCGGCGATGTAGGCCCTGCCGAAGCCGAGGTTCCGTGCGAGAGGCGTGGTTGTGCCTACGAGCTGAATGAGTCGGCCGAAGGCGTCGAAGGACTCATTCAGCGTGAGATTCCAGACCTTGGCAAAGGTGTAGTTCACCCCGCCTACATTGTAGATTGCGCCGGCTGCGGGAGCGGGGTTGAGCGTGAGCCCGCCGTTGAGAGCGTCAGGTGCGGTCGGGAGGAACGCCGGTGCAGGGAGCGTTGCAGGAGGAACGAAAGCAGCTGCCGAACTCACCACGAACTGCATGAGCGTCCTCGTGTTGGGGCCGAATCCCGGTGTGACGATCGCAGGGTTCAGGGCATTGCCCGGGAAGAAGTCGAAGATCGGGTTGCCGACCGGGTACGGTGCCTGGGCATCGCTGTACATGAGAACCTTCTGGCCCACGACCCTTGAAAAGTCGACGACGAAGTCGAACCGCTCGGCCGGGCCGATGAGCATCGGCGGGTTGAGCGCGGTGAAAGGAGCATTGGGCAGACCGTTGGCGATAACCTTGACAGGTGCGCTAAGGTATCCGCCCTCTGTGCCGTATACCCATACGTCAACATCGGCCATCGTCGGCGTCAGGTAACCGCCGAGGGGTTCTGCTCCCGTCGCATCAGCAAGAACGAACTTCATATCAAGGAACCTGGCGTTACAGGCATTCAGGAGGCGGAAGCGAGAGCCGCCTGTGTCATTGATCGTGTAGCTCGGGAAGGGGGTGCCATTGACCAGCATGTTGTCGCCGAACATCTCGGCTACCGCAGAGGGAACAGGGGTCTTCTTCTTGGAACCCTGGAGCTTCCAGATCTTCGGGTCGTAGATGTACGGATACCAGAGGTCGCCGGCAATTGCACCGGTCAGTCCAGCGTACACTGCATCAACGCCGTCAAAGAAGACCTTGTCCTGTACCACGAGGTACTGCACTGCCGGACCGGGTTCTCCTGCCTCGGCAATGATGTATGCTGTGGCAAGGCCAGCGTAGGCATTGGTCCTGGTGATGCCGACGGCGTGATCATGGTACCACATGAGCCGAGCGCTCTGGTTGTTCGGGTAATAGGTGTCGTCAGTGAGGTTGAGGCCGGTGTTGTCAGGTAACCACTTAACAATGGAAGGACCGGTTACCCGGGTTGCCGGAGGTCCGGGCTTGAACCAGTGGAAGGGGCCTCCGTCACTCGTCCAGGGCACGAGACCGCCATGGAGGTGGACTGCCATGTGATCCTGGTTGACCGCTGGCTGCCCCTGCGGGATGGTCGCGTCAAAGGGGAGGATGTGGGTAGCCGGCAATTGGTTCGTGAACTGGAGCCTCACCGGGGTCCCTTTTGCTACCGCGATGGCGCCGCCGAGGTGCACGTGGTTTGGCGTTGCAGTATCCGCATAGCCGTAGAAGCGGGTGCCCGTGTATCCCGGGAAGGCAGCTGCCATGTTCGTACCGAGGTTGTCCCTGAATACGCCGCCGGTAACCTCATAATAATCGACGCCGCTGTACTTGCCGCCTACCGGTGTTGCCAGTGGGATGTTCACACCGAAGATTCTCATCGGGTCAGTGAACTTTGCGATGGCCGGGCTTATGTTGTAGGCCTCGGCCTTGCCGACGCCGAACTTCAGCGGCAGGGCCGCTGCTGCGCCGGTAATTGCTGAATACTTGAGAAAATCACGTCTTGTTATCATGTGATTTCCCTCCTTTCTTGTCTTTTCTTCCCGTGTCTTTTTATGCTTGCTTTTTGCATCTTACAGCATCTTACTTGTTAATAAAATTACTACCTAATAAATTATCTCCAACACCTCCTTTTCATTGGGGCCGATGCCCTTGTTCATTAAGAAGTATAAAGATACCATTGCTACTCTCAGAAAGCCCCCCATAATGGACGTACATATATCAGTAGTTTATTTTCCCCCAGGGAGAAGGGTAATTCAACAGTTGCTTTTGCTCAATTATCATTAAAAATTGCTGTTCGTGTTGGGCCTGAGGAATTTTCCCTGAAGATACGCCCAACATGAAATAATTAAATTTATTTATCCACATAGCCATAGTGGGAGATGGTGATTTCACCATTAAATAGGTGAAATAATCAGCAAATATTGCTCAAGAATTGCTGCTATTTGCCATCTGCCCTGGGTCAACAGGTTCCTTAAGGGATTTTTTGTATGAGTAGGGAGTAGTCCCCGTTATCATCCTGAACGTCTTAATAAAGGAGTTCACATCGCAGAACCCAACCTCATAGGCGACCATCGAGACATTCATATCTTCATTTTGTTTCAGCAATATCTTTGCCCTTTCGACCCTCCTCAGGGATATGAACTTCTTTGGGGTCAGGCCGGTATACTTCTTGAAAGTCCTGCAGAAATGAAATTTGCTGAGATTTGCCTTATCTGCAAGTTCTTCAAGAGAAAGGGGGGATTTCATATTATCATCAATGTAACAGATTACCTGGAAGATGCCCGAGGGCATAACTGAAGTAAGCGTGGGCTCGTTATCATACCGGGTCGGCCGGTGAGCCCTCTTCCTCCTGTCCCGCTCGGTACGTTTTAATGCCAGCAGACTCGTAACAGTCTCTTTCAGCGCGAAGAGGCTTACCGGTTTCCTGAAGTACTCGACTGCGCCAGCCCGAAAGGCCCGGATGACAATACTCTCAGAGCTCACGTCGGTGAGGAAAATCACAGGGGTGTGCGGCTTGCGGGTCTTTACCTCTTTCAGGAAACGCAGGCCATTTTCCGGGCTGAATCCGGAGTCGAGAATGACCATATCAACATCGCCATCACCGATCTTGTCGAGCACGTCAAGGCCATGGTATTCTTCAAGAAGTTCATCCGCGGCAAAGATGCTTCTATAGGTCCGCAGGCTTTCAGCGTTTGCAATCAGAATGATCGGCTTTTTCTGCATCTGCAACTCCTCACAACAGCCTCTCCCCCGCTGCTTCAGCTCCAATCTTATGGACCCCCTTCGGGGAAGGGATCCATATCGGCTCTCTGTCGGAGATGCCAGAGCCTTTTCGTCGCTGGTTGTCATTATAACAATTTATCTACTACCAGCTATATAGACTATTAGCAAATTTTATGCCTCAATAAAACATTCGCAATTTTTGTATTTACTCTCTTTCAGGACCAGGCAACGTGAAGTTATAGCGCAAGAGTACGCAGAACGTTCAAATTCGCGCATCACATGAAATGGGCTTGTCAGGGCCGATCCATGCCAGAGACTTTAAAAAGGCTTATCGAGACTCACTTTTTTTGCTGTTTGCCCTGGCTTCACCTTCTGTCTCTGGTACCTGCTCACCATATTCTGCACATTAGGCATTTGCCCATACTGTGTTTGACCGAACCCCAAGCCCAAGACATGCCTAATGACACTTATACCATCTGCTACCCTTACCGTCAATTACTCTGAAGTACAATAAATCCCGGGGCGCAATAAAAAAGTGTGTTCTATAGCTACAAGGTGTATCCTTTTAAGTCAAGTTGCGACGAGGCTACAAAGGATGGAGCCATCATGAGAAGAGTATCTCCGGGTAATTGAGCCAATCACGAGCAGCCTATGATGCCTGGAGAGAGCTTGTGCAGCTGAAAGCGATGGACTTCCTTCAGGACATTGTCGGGGAAGAGGTCACGTTGAGGAGAGAGAGGGAAATAAGCGAGAATTGCCGGTATTGATGAGTGAAGGCATAATAGAACAAGCCCTGGCAAGCCCAGGGAATTTGCCTTGGTGAACGGAACGATGACGATCCAACGACCACGGCTGCGGTGCGCGGAAGAGTTTGAGCGCAAAGGTCTAGCATTATTCCAGCGCAGAGCGAAAGAACGGGGAGCACTGCTGCCGGAACTGAACCTGCACGTGTGCGCCAAGGGGGGCTTCGATCTTGCACTGAGGGGGTCGCCTGGGGATGGACCCCTGCTGCCGGTCTCATCAAGCGACCGGCTGAAGGCGAAAGGGCAGCTTGCGTATGCAAAAGGGACACCCAGGACCTGTCATCGTGAAAAGTGATCTATCAGTGGACAGACGGGCGTATGTAAAGGCGGGGCTTGAGAAGGACAAAGCAGCGCTTCTGATCACGAGCAGGTGATCCGTAATAGGTGGGTACGCATTCGCATGTTTCTTGCATTACGATTTCTGAAAGAAATGATTGTTTTCATGGCGATTCTCTTCACGGGGTTCGTAATAAGGAATGAACAGCGTGGTTCGCATGACAGCAGCGTGACGGGCATACATATGTCTCAGGGAGAAAGCCTTCAGATTGACTCCTGCGTGCGCAATGAATATACTCTGACAAGGTGAGCCATGAGGTTCCAGGGAAGCGTAAAATAATGGGAAATGCCCCTGTCAGCGTGCCATTGCCCTGTCTCGTGATGGTTGAAAGCCGCCTGATTTTTCCCCGGGGCAAGAATAAGGAATGATATGACCAACGCAGAGGAAAAGATCTGTCAAAAGAGAGCATATATTCAACTGCAGTTGTTGCCTGTACTTGCCCTGGTTTTAACCATTATTCTGGCTCATCCGAAGGCTGCCCTGTCTGAGCCGGCGCTCATGATTGGCGACCCGGCACCCCGGGTTGCCTTGAATGACCTCGCAGGCATGAAGACGACCATACCGGACAGCTTCAAGGGTAAGGTTCTGATCATCCATTTTTGGACCGAGGGGTGCAGCTCCTGCGCCCGTGAGATGCCTTCCTTGGAATCCCTCTCCGCTGAATATAAAAGCAAGGGGCTTATTGTTGTTGCCGTAAATGTGGGTCAGCAGAAAGACACGGTCAGTGCTTTTGTCACGAAGACGGGCATCAGCTATCCTGTTGTGCTTGATCCTGAAAGCATTGCTGCCAGAAAATATGGTGTGCTCGGGTTGCCCCGGACGTTCTTTCTTGACAGGGCAGGCCGGATAAAGTACAAGATTCTTGGAGAGGCATCAGAAAAGACCCTGAAGAAACTGATCCTGAAGATACTCTGAATTAATTTGTTCGGTGAGGATTATGTTTGATGACAATGCTGTAAAGAAGGAAACCGGGAAAGCAAAGCAGCCTCGACAGTCTTTCGCTGTGCGCGGCACCTTGGCAATGGTGATCATCGTCCTTTTCTTTCTCATCTCTTCGTTTGCCTCTGCCGGGGGAGGAAAGAAGGTCCTGAAACCTTCTCCCCGGGACAAATGCACGGTCTGTGGCATGTTTGTGGCAAAGTATCCTGACTGGGTCGCCAGTATTACCTTCAGGGACGGCTCCGTCGCATTTTTTGACGGACCGAAGGACCTCTTCAAATACTATCATGACCTCCGGAAATACAATCCGACGAAAAAAATATCGGATATCCTCTCCCTGCAGGTCTCTGACTACTATGCCCTTGAGCCTATCGACGCGATAAAGGCATATTATGTAATCGGGAGCGATGTTTATGGACCCATGGGCAGGGAGCTTATTCCCTTTTCCGCCGAAGCTGATGCTGCCGAATTTCTGAAAGATCACAAGGGGAACAGGATTGTGACCTTCCGGGATATTACTCCCGAAGTACTGAAGGCCCTTCAGTGACCGGTAGGGCATGGGGCGTTCACAGGCCGGCAGCCGGGAAGGGTGCATGAGAAGATCTGAGGTTTACCTGTCCTGCCTGGGCTTCCTTTTCCTGCTTCTGGCCAGCATTTTCTTTCATGCCAGGTATCAGCAAGCGCATGCTGCCCTCCGGCTTAACGAGATGGCACGGATCGTAAAAGAACTGGAACTCACTGACCTCTGTCTTTTTACGGAAGCGCGCTATACGAGGCACCCTTCCCAGGCGGACCTGCAGACGCCATTTCAGGACCATCCCATGGCCATGGAACATTTTCCCTCCGGCTCCTTTGTGAAAATCCCCGAGAATATAGGCAGGAATACCTGTTATGAAGCGCTGGATCAATAAGCAGAAGAATATCATTGATTTTACCCTCTCCTCGCTTTTGAGGCGCAAGGGGAAGAACACAGCCCTGTTTTTCATCTATATGGTTATTGTTTTTCTGCTGTCTTCTGTCATGTTCTATACCCACGCCCTGAAACAGGAGGCGAAGATCATTCTTCAGAGCACACCGGATATCGTTGTCCAGAGAAATGTGGCCGGACGGCACGACCTTATCCCGGCCAGATACGCTGAGGAGATAAGAAAAATCAGAGGTGTGAGCGCAGCCACACCGCGTCTCTGGGGATATTATTACGACCCTCAATCCCGCGCAAATTTTACGCTTATGGTCAGTGAAAGCAAGCCCCTTGCCTCGGGGGATATCATGATCGGCAGCGGGATCTCGCGAACGCTCAAGGTCTTTCAGGGAGATATGATGACCTTCAGAACATTTGCAGGAGATTTGCTGACGCTGCAAGTCGCGAATATTCTTTCCTCGGAATCGGAGCTCGTTTCGTCTGATCTTATTCTTTTGTCAGAGGAGGATTTCAGATACCTCACCGGCATGGCAAAAGAGCATGCTACGGACGTGGTGGTGCGGGTGAGAAATCCGAAGGAATTTAAGACTGTGGCTGGAAAGATTGTTAATCTGCTTCCTGATTCTCGCCCAATCCTGAAGGATGAGATATTGAGGACCTATGACGCGGTCTTTGACTGGCGGTCAGGCATGGTAGCGCTTGTCATCTTTATCTCTGTGCTGGCGTTTATTATCTTCTCCTGGGATAAGGCATCCGGATTGAGTGCAGAAGAGCGAATGGAGATCGGCATCTTGAAGGCGATCGGATGGGAAACAGCGGATGTCATCAATATGAAATTCTGGGAAGGTACGGCCATATCGCTTACCTCTTTTTTGTCCGGTCTGGTCCTCGCCTATGTTCATATCTTTTCTGCATCGGCCCCGCTTTTCGCACAGGTACTGAAAGGATGGTCAATACTGTACCCGTCTTTCAGGCTTACACCTTTTATAAACCCCTATCAGATAGCGACGCTTTTTTTCCTGACAGTGGTCCCTTATACTGTTGCTACCATCGTCCCCTCCTGGAGGGCTGCAACTGTGGATCCCGATCTGATCATGAGGTCATAGGGATAGTTCTGACAAGGAAAGCGGCACGGGATTTGGGATAACAGGGCTCGGTGGCAATTTCTTGGGAAGATGTAGTGGAAGACGCTCGGTTTTTTCTTTGCAGGTAAAGCTCAGCAGAGGGATCACTCCCCCTGCTGTTGGAAACAGTCGTGTCCGGTCGGTCATTTGAGCGTGATTTTTTTGTGTATAAAGTTACGGACAATTGCGTATAGTAAAGACACGTGCAGTGCCATACGCTACAGATTACCAATAAAAGGAGGATTAAAACGTGAAACAGGTGATGTTGGCTATCGCAGTATGTGTTCTTGCCACCCCAGCATGTGCTACTTCCAGTCAGGTAAGTGCGCCGCGCGCCGGAGACAATGCCTTTGACAGCCGGACATACTGTCGTAACCTGTCCAAAGCAAAAGGAGGCGATTATCAGATCGAAGAAAATTGCCTCATTGAGGAGTATCAGGCACAAAAGAATATAGGTTCAATGCAGATCCCTTCGGAGATGGAGCAGAAATGCAGGAAGGTTGCCCGGGATGCAGGAGGCAGCTACCAGGTAATGGAGAGCTGCATTCAGAAGGAACTGAAAGACAAGGGTAAATAGGCATCAGGAAGTGAAAAATACGATGCCACGCGATAATTCAGCTTGCCTTGACCTTCCCGCGAACGCGGTTTCAGATTTGCAGGGGAGGTCCGGCTTGCTGACAATGCAGCAGAGATGATTCCATCCTGTCAGCGCGAACAGGCCTGATTGCTTGTAAGGACTACACCGGTATCAATATAATTAGGTCAGAGCGTACGAATCGCCGAGAACGAGGTGAAAAAACCTTCAGTTCAGCAATGATGTCTTTAATTCATGGAACATTGCCTTCATGACAAACCTTGTGAGCCTTCTCCGGTCTTCTTTTTGCACGTCAACAAATTCAATGCCGATATTGTAACGTTTTCTGTTATTCATGTAAGTCACCAGGCATGATGCGACCCTCCCCTGACACCGAATGATGTTGCCGTCATCGGGGGAGTTAAACGCCCAGAACAATCGTTTGTCCGCGGGGAGTTCCTGATCCGTTTCAACGAGCATTCCTCCACTGCTTATCTGCTTCATCGGGTATTCCCGGAAAACGTTAAGTACGGTCTTCCGGGGGGTAGTTATCTGCAATCTCTTTCCGCTATGTCGCCGTTCATCCTTTTCTGAACACTCACCCAGAACATGGATAATCTCCTGTCCTTTATCAGTTAAGATGGATTTGAATTCCAGTCCTGTCATATAAAGGGGAACAGACTCCTGATCATTGCCTTTTTGATTGCCAACCAGCCTTGCCCAGCGGACAGTCCCCTTATTGATAATCCTCCGGCCGCCGACGTTGAACTTGATCGAATATTCGTCATCAATGTTCAAAGGCTGTGTTGTAGCCAAACGCAGTCCCTGAAGCCCCATGTCAAGAATTTTACATTCACTCGGCAATATGGTGCTCGCCTGGACATTCATATGTTCAAGGTTGACTCTCCGATGGCGCCTTCGTTTAGTGATGAAATCCATATCGTGAAGCCGATCCCCCCCGTGATTTATCTTTCAAGACCGCATGTAGAGTCATAATGTAGAAGAATTATATCAAATTATATGTGACGTGAATACAATAATTTTAGATCTTTGCGGACGTCGCGTTATCCCGCGGGAGAGGTGGAACAAGGGCTTACAGCACGGATGAACCCGGCTCTCTTGCCCGGTTTCCCTGCATTAATGAAGGAAGCGCTCTCTTGGCCGGAGTTTTCTTCGTATCCTGCAGGTCTCGTCGTCTCAATCTTGAAACGTCTCATAAGGTGCGCCCGCTGCTCCTTCTGCTGCAGGCAGTAATACGTTGTCTACAAAAAATGGGCAGCATGAGTTTGCCGGGGTAACTCCAATGCTTTGCTGCCTGCTGAGCAAGGAAATGATGAGCCCCTTTCTGGGCCCGGAAGGGAGATTGAGGGGTAGGATTGATATACTTCTCTCATAATTTCGCTTAAAGATACGTGATCGAAATCGCAAAGCCATGTTATCTCTGGCAAAGGATGCGCGCAGCAGGGATGTCATCCTGCACCACAACCATGATATTGATTATCGCATGAGCTCCGGATGGGCGTCAGTTTGATGCAGCTGCTTTGCATGAAAGATTTCCGGAATCGCATATGGTTCCCCTCTGTTGGTGTCCGAAACATAACAGGCCCCGGCAGCGTATGCTGCCGGGGCCTGTTATGTTTATCCGCGTCCGTTTATTTGTTTACTGCTTCTTTGAATGCCTTGCCTGCAGAGAACTTCGGTACTTTCCGTGCAGCGATCTTTATCGCCTTGCCGGTCTTTGGGTTCCTGCCGGTCCTTGCTTTTCTCTTGGAGAGCGAGAAGGTACCGAAACCGACGAGCGATACCTTGTCGCCTTTCTTTACCGCTTTTGTGACTGCATCAATAGCTGCATCAAGCGCTTTGCCTGCAGCTGCCTTGCTGCAGTCTGCAGCAGCAGCCATCTTTTCAACCAGTTCTGCCTTTGTCATGATAATCCTCCTAAGTAGTGTATTGTCCTGAAAATCAGGTATTTTCTTCGTTATCAATCCTAGTGAATTGCACCATTTATGTCAATACGAAAAGTATTGTACATCAAATGTTCAAAGAATTTCATCCGGATTTAATAAAAGATTCGTGCAGGGCTGCGCTGTCCGGAGTAGCCTTGAGCAGTTCCCGTAATGGCATACACGTTCTCTCCCTGTTATGATCATGGCAAGAGTTTGATAAGGCTGCATCAGAGCGATCAGACATATCAGGGGCGCGTGTCCGGCAATGCAGTTTATCCCGGTATGGTGGTGTACTGTGCCATGTCAGGCAATACACAATCACGGCTACATAGCGCAGAACTGCACACCACGCTCCATCTTTGACCGGAGCTGCGTTTGAACCTGCCGCTTTTTGATGGTACAATGGGGATCATGGACACAGTGACGCTTCTCGGCATGGCTGCCGGGACCCTGACGACCATCTCATTTTTGCCGCAGGTTATCAGGACCTGGAAGACGCGGTCAACGAAGGACATATCGACGGGAATGTTCATGCTGTTCTGTGCGGGTATCTTCCTTTGGGTATTGTATGGCTTTTTCATCAACTCTCTGCCGGTCATCATCACCAATATCATCACCTTCATGCTTGCTTTCCTTATCCTGGTGCTCAAACTGCGTAACGGGTAAGTGATTCTTTTGATGCGGGGCGATCCTAAGAACCTTTGGCCAAGCGATACGCAGTCAGCAAGACGTATACAGGAAGCGCTTGCACAGCGTGTATCGCTCAGCCCGCTGAAAAAGATTCCCCGGACAATTGCCGGGGTCGATGCCTGCTTTAGCGAAAGAACCGTTTTTGCCGTAGCCTCACTCTTTACCTATCCCGGACTTGAGCATTGTGAAGATGTAGTTGCTGAAGAAAGAGCGAACTTTCCCTATGTGCCGGGCTTTCTCTCATTCCGGGAAGGCCCTGCTGTCATAAAAGCATTGAAGAAGTTGAGGACACGACCGGATGTCGTGCTTTGCGACGGGCAGGGGGTAGCCCATCCCCGGGGGCTGGGTATCGCATCACACGTTGGCGTTATTCTCAATGTCCCGACAGTGGGATGCGCGAAGTCGAGGCTGGTGGGAGAGTTTGATGACCCAGGACCGTACAAGGGCGATTGGAAGCCTCTGTATTTTCGGGGGAGGAAGGTCGGAGCGGTGCTGAGAACGCGCGACAGGATCAGACCGCTCTTTATATCCCCGGGTCATCGGATTGACCTGAGTTCCTCTATTACGGTCGTACTGCATGCAGTATTATCGTATCGGTTGCCTGAGCCGATACGGCGTGCTGATCATATCTCGAGGATGGCTGCGCAGAAGGAGGCGGATCATGAACACAAGAGATAAAGTCGCTGTCGTGACCGGTGGAGGGCAGGGCATCGGCAAAGCTACAGCAAAGACATTGATTGAGAATGGGTATACCGTGGTCATCGCGGAAGTGGATAAGGAGGCGGGCAAGGATACCGCGAGGCAATTCAGTTCTCGCGGACTTGTACGGTTTGCGCATACCGACGTTGCTGATGAGGATTCCGTAAATTCGATGATACGTGACACCGTGCGTGAGTTCAAACGTATCGACCTGCTGGTGAACAATGCCGCTATCTCAGCCCGCAGGCCTTTGGCATCTCTGTCCCTTAAAGAATGGGACAGGGTGATCGGCGTCAACCTTACCGGGACATTTCTCTGTACTAAACATGCCGCACCCCACCTCAAAAGGACAGAAGGTTCTATTATAAATATTGCCTCAACGCGAGCTCTCATGTCCGAACCGGATACCGAGGCCTATTCAGCCTCAAAGGGGGGCGTGAGTGCGCTGACGCATAGTCTAGCCCTGAGCCTTGGTCCGCAGATACGGGTGAACTGCATAAGTCCGGGGTGGATCGATACATCGGGATGGAACAAGAAACGAACCGTGAAGAAGGGCGGACTGTCAGTGGAGGACCATAGTCAGCATCCATGCGGAAGGGTCGGGAAGCCGGAGGATATGTCATCCCTAATCCTGTATCTCGCATCTCCTTCTGCGACGTTCATTACGGGCGCCCATTTTGTCGTTGACGGAGGCATGACCCGCAAGATGATCTATGTGTGATGAAGACAAGGCATATGGCTTCTGCGTAGCGCCGACTTCATGACACGTTCAGAAGGGCGAAACTGTGTGACGCGTACAGCCAGAACAAAACACCGAGGAACAACCTGAGTAGAGCCACACGAACGACGTAAGCATTGACAGGCGCGATCGAAAATTGTAGAGTAATTTCTGGTAACGAGGTTAAAAGAGTTGAACCAAGTCAGGCTCTTAAGAATTATCCTGCTCGTATCCATAATAGCGATATGCTTGTTTCCTTTGTATACGGTTACTGTCCTCTCACCGTCTTTTACCGCTTTACTCATTGAAGACAAGAAGGATGATGCGCTGCGCCTTGCACGTTATTTCTCAACCTCTCTTATCTCGGAAACGGGCGAATTGAAGAAGGGGGAACTTCCCGAGATATTCCTCGACTGTGTCAACAGCTTCAATCAGAATGCACGCTATGCGAAGTTGAAGATTTATTCGCCCTCCGGGGAAATTATCTATTCAACGGAACCAGCGGATATCGGGCAGATTAACAGCAGGGAATATTTCCATGACATCAAGACACAGGGTTCGATACGCGCTGAAGTGATACCGAGAAACAGTGCGTCCCTTGAAAATGAAGTCATGACTGCTGATGTTGTTGAAACCTATGTACCCATCATGAAGGATGACAGGCTCATGGGTATTTTTGAGATTTACTATAACATCTCTGCAGAAAAACGGAAGCTTGACACCCTTATTTACCGATCCTATGGAGTATTATTCGCTATCGCCATAGGTCTTCTTGCCTCGGTAATTGTCACTTTTTTCAAGGCACGTAAGAGCCTTGAGGAGCGCGATCGTGCTGAAGAGATGTTGCGGCTCCTTTCGCTTACTGATGAACTTACCGGACTTTATAACCGGAGAGGCTTCTCAACCTTGAGTGAACAGCAGTTCAGGATCGCCAATCGCGACAGGAAGCCTTTGTTGCTCGTTTCTGCGGATCTTGACGGGTTAAAGGTCATTAATGACACCTTTGGCCATGCAGAGGGTGACCAGGCACTCATCGAAACGGCGGCTATCCTGCGGGAATGTGTCCGGCAGTCCGATATCGTTGCCCGTGTGGGGGGAGATGAATTCGTGATGCTGCTCACCGGCGGAGACGAAGGGTTTGATACGCAAAAACTGGTCGATCGGCTTCAGAAGCTCATTGACAAACATAACAGGAAAAGGAACCGCGGATGGAAGATCATAATAAGCATTGGATTTGCACGCCGCAGTCCTGACAGCGGGCAGTCTTTGGATGATTTAATAGTACGGGCTGACAGGATGATGTACGAGCAGAAAAAGATGAAGCAAGCGTGAGTCGATTCATGCCGCGACAATTCTCACGGGAACTACAAAGGACACGTCCCTTTTTCAGAAACTGCTCCTGCCGGCTGGAAATACTGCCAAGTCGGTGCGAACCCTCCTTTTGTGTGAGGAGTGATAGCAATATGCCCCCCTACCGAGATGCGGGAAACGCCCCAATTCAGGGGGGCGTCCAAACGCGGCAACAAAGGTCCTAAAGCCAGGTTGCCGTCGGTTCTTTCTTGGCCGGTTTCTCAGGATAATCGCGCGGGTATCCCAGAAGTATAGGCCCGAAGATTTTTTCCTCCCCCTGCAGTGCAAGGATGCTCCTGACTTCGGCATCCTCCGTTACCATTGCGCCGAATCCTACCCAGCAGCTGCCGAGCCCGAGCGAATGGGCTGCGAGCATCATATTTTCACAGGCTAAGGGGCAGGAATGGTCTGCGTATCTTCCATGTCCTATCACAAATACGATTACGGGAGCAGAATAGTAAACAGGGTCTTTCAGTTCAGCATAGCGAGTCCTGATCACGGCGTAACGCTCCGGGTCAACATCCTTGACCATTTCCAGAATCTTCTTTGCATTCGGCAGCGCAGCGCCAAGAAGCTTTTCCTTGATCTGTATATCCTCAACAATGACAAACCTCCAAGGCTGACTGTTCATCGCTGATGGGGCTTCGTTCCCTGCCTCGATGACTGTCTGGACAATATCCCGGGGAACAGGTCTTGGATCATACGACCTCACTGACCGTCTTTTCCTTATTGCATCGATCACTGCGTTCATCTTTGCCCTCCCGCTGTTTTTTATACCTTACCGCAAGGCAGCCACTTTGTGAAGAGATGCGTGCGGACGTGCGCCCTGCAGGAGAACCCTCAAACGAGACCCCTGTGATGCACTGCAATGCCTGACCAGCGGCAAAGGGTTCCTTGATTTTCATTCCCACCAGACAATACAATTAAGGCCATGGAGATCAAGATATATAACGGCAAAAGCATTACGGCCGAGCCCGGCAAAAGTGTATATCAGACGCTTCGGGACAGCGGCGTTTATCTCGTCGCGTCCTGCGGCGGCAAGGGAGTCTGCGGCAAGTGCCGCGTGAAGGTGCTCGAGGGGACGTACAAGACGGAGTCGGCTGCAAAGTTGAAGAAAAAGGATATCGGCGACAAGATTGTCCTCGCGTGTACGACCTTCCCGGAGGAAGATATCCTGATCGAGATCCCCGAGGATTCGAAGCTCGTCATAGGCGACAAGATCGCGGTCACCAAGTCTCAGGGGCTGCTTGAGTTCCTCCGGGCAGAGGAGCCTTCGCTCACCCCCATGGTACGGAAAATACTGCTTACCCTTATGCCGCCATCCATAGAGGACAATCTTAGCGATCTCGAACGGATAAAACGGGCGCTTGCTGAAAACGAGATCAACGGGATGCGCTTCTCTCACGGCTTTGTGCAGAACATGGCAGGTTCACTGAGGCAGCATACCTGGAGCGTATATCTCACGTATACCGAGAACCGGGAAGCGATATCTGTTGTCTCGCCTGAGCGGGCGCGCCACTATGGCCTGGCAGTGGACATCGGGACAACGACGGTAGTTGTCTACCTGGTAGATTGCACGGACGGTACCCTTCTGGATTCCGGGGTCACCTACAACTCGCAGATGCGCCACGGCGACGATGTTATCACGAGGATCATCCATGCTACAGAAGGGGGAGCGCTGACAGAGCTCAGAGATGCCGTAGTCAATGACCTGAACGGCCTGCTCAGCCCCATGATCGAACGGAACCGCATCAACAGGGATGATGTTGACTGCGCGGTCATATCCGGCAACACGACCATGACACAGCTCTTCTGGGGTATCGACCCGTCATCCATACGCGAAGAGCCCTATATTCCTACGGTAAATGACTATCCGGTCTGGAAGGCCGGCACGGCAAAGGTGCTTATCAATCAACAGGCTCCGGTATATACCCTGGCCTGTGTCGGCAGCTATGTGGGTGGCGACATCACTGCCGGCGTGCTGGCCTCGAAGATGCACAGAAACCCCGAGGTAGCGCTCTTTATGGACATCGGCACAAACGGCGAGATCGTTGTGGGCAATAACGAGTGGCTCATCACTGCGGCAACGTCCGCAGGCCCCTGCTTTGAGGGAAGTGGAATACGTCATGGCATGAGGGCGACGGACGGGGCGATAGAGTCGGTGAAGATCGATCCCGAGACATTTGCGGTCGAACTGGGCGTAATCGGTAATGCCCCGCCTGTGGGCATCTGCGGGTCCGGTATGATCGATGCAATATCAGAGCTCTTTTTTGCCGGCATCATAGATCAGAAAGGCAAGTTTGTCAGAGATCTGAACACTGACAGGATCAGGATCGAGGACGAGGGGCCTGAGTTTATCCTCCACCGCAGCGAGGAGAAGGACATCTTATTGACCGAGGCGGACATAGAGAACATCCTGAGGGCAAAAGCAGCGATCTATGCGGGTATGTCTGTGCTGCTGAAGGAGGTTGGTCTCTCCCTTAATATTGTTGAACGAATCTACATCGCGGGCGGGTTCGGTAATTATCTGAACATCGAAAAGGCGATCATGATCGGGATGCTCCCTGATATGCCGAAGGAAAAATTTTCCTTCATCGGCAATACCTCTATCGCAGGCGCATATCTCTGCCTGCTCTCGGAGAAGATGCGCAGGGAGGCCGAGGATATTGCACGAAAGATGACCTATGTCGAACTTTCCGTATCGAAGGGTTTCATGGACGAGTATATGTCAGCGCTCTTCCTTCCCCATACCGACATCGATCTTTTCCCTTCCCTGAAAGAGAAATACGGCTAGCTGATGTAGCGTTCAGGACTGAGGGACGGTCATATTCGGTGGATATGGGCCGGACATCCCCGAGGATATCTGCTGCCGGTGGCATTCTGCGGTCAAGATGGAATTGACGGCAGATATCAGCAGTGAAAGCGCAGACCAGGCCTGCTTCCGCAATAGCATGAGCGTATGCTAGGGGATTACCAAGATGTTATCAATGAGGCGCGTGTTGCCCATGCGTGCCGCGACCGCAAGTAATACCTCTCCTGCTATCTCATGGGCCTCCTCCAGAGTGTCAGGCTTATAGACAGAGGCATAATCGACCCCGGTGATCAGCGGCTCTTTTGAGAGGTCCTCNNCCGCCATTCCGGAGCGTTCTCCGGCTTTAATGGCCGCAGCCGCGCGAGACAGGGAGCGGTACAGAATAGTTGCCGCGGCCCGCTGTTCCTTGCCCAGATAGGCGTTACGCGAGCTCATGGCGAGGCCGTCGTGCTCCCGAATAGTCGGGCAGACAACGATCTCGCTATCGAGGCCGAGATCCTTTGTCATCCTCCTGATGATTACCGTCTGCTGATAGTCTTTCTGGCCGAAATACGCTCGTGTCGGCCTGAGGAGTATCAGGAGCTTTGCAACAACGGTCGAGACACCCCTGAAATGAGCCGGACGGTAATGGCCGCACATTTTTTCTGAAAGACCCTTCACTTCGACCATCGTGGCAAAACCATCAGGATACATGAGCGCGGTGTTGGGAAGGAAAAGGATATCGACATCTTCTTTGCGGAGCTTCTCGATGTCTCCTTCTACCGTTCTCGGATAGCAGGCAAAGTCCTCGGAAGGGCTGAACTGGATTGGATTTACGAATATGCTCACGGCTGTTACGGCATTCTCCTCCTTTGACATCCGGACAAGGCTGAGATGACCTTCGTGAAGTGCTCCCATGGTCGGCACGAATCCGGCCGTTCTGCTGTGCATAAGATGCCCGCGCGATATGTCCTGCATGATCCTTGGAATCCGGATGATCTCCATTCCTGCGCTATTTTGCCCCCTTAGTTATTTCCTTCATGAGTTCACGAAGCAGGTCCTTTTCCTTTACGGTCTTAACGAACTTTCCTTTTCTGAACAGGATACCGCTGCCTTTTCCCCCTGCAATGCCTATGTCAGCCTCCCGGGCTTCTCCGGGACCATTCACCGCGCATCCCATGACCGCCACCGTGACCGGGGTTTCGATGTCCTTCAGCCCTGACTCTACCTTTGCGGCGAGACCTTTGATGTCAATCTGGCACCTCCCGCAGGTAGGGCAGGAAATGATGTTTGCGCCTTTCTTCCTGAGGCCGAGGGACTTGAGGATTTCATAGGCAACGCGCACTTCTTCAGCAGGGTCTGCGGAAAGGGAAACCCTCATGGTATCCCCGATACCTTCGGACAGTAAAATGCCGAGCCCTACCGCGCTCTTAATGATGCCGGTGAAGGATGGGCCGGCCTCTGATATGCCGATATGCAGGGGATACCGGAACTTTTTTGAAAACAGGCGATAGGCCTCTACGGTCGTTGGCACATTCGAGGCCTTGAGCGATACCTTGATCTCACGGAAATTCATGCGCTCAAGGATATCGATATGCTCGGCAGCGCTCTCTACCAGGGCTTCGGGGGTAGGATGCTGGTATTTTTCGAGCAGCTTCTTGCCCAGTGATCCTGCATTCACGCCGATACGGATGGGAATGCCGCTGTCCTTGCATGCTGCCACAACCTCTGCCACTTTCCAGCGCACCCCGATATTGCCCGGGTTTATCCGCAGGCCGTCGACACCCTGGCGTATCGCCTCCAGCGCAAGCCTCCAGTCGAAATGGATGTCTGCGATCAGGGGGGTCGATATGGAATGCTTTATCTTTCCCAGCGCCAAGGCAGCCTGCATGTCAGGTACGGCAACCCGGATGATCTCGCAACCGGCCTTGCTTAGCCGTCTGACCTGCCGTGCGGTCGCTGCAGCATCGCGCGTATCCGTTTTCGTCATGGACTGGACCGACACAGGGCTGCCGCCGCCGATCATTACCGCACCCACATGGATCTTTCTTGTCCTGTTACGAGGAGGGGGGGGCATCGTTTCCTTCCGCAGGGGTTTTTTTCAGTTCCAGCTTCTTGGCTCGGTACAGCCGAACGTTCTCAGCATGCTCCTTCTCGTTTTCGGCAAAGCGGTGCGACCGGTCATCCTGTGCGACAAAGTAGAGATAGGGTACATGCTCTGGGTAGAGCGCAGCGACGATAGATTTCAGGCCCGGCGAGGCTATGGGGCCGGGGGGGAGACCCTTGATGCGATAGGTATTGTAGGGCGTTTTTCGTTTCAGGTCATTCAGAGTGATCTTCTCCCTTGAGCTCTTCACCCCGTATACGGACGTAGGGTCTGCCTGAAGCATCATATTCTTCTTGAGCCGGTTGTGATACACCGCTGAGATGACGCTGCGCTCCGAATCAATGACCGCCTCTTTTTCTATTATCGATGCAAGCGTCAGAACCTGGTTCTCAGTCATACCCAGTTCCTGAGCACGGGCAGCGAACTTGTCCGAGTATTTTTCCCGCATCCGGTAGATCATGGTATCGAGCGCATCTTCAGCGTCCATCCCTTTGGGGATTATATAGGTGTCCGGAAAGATATATCCCTCCACACTGGGTGCAGAAATGCCGTGATACTCCAGGAGGTCATGGTCCCTGGCAAGTTCCATGAACTCTTCTGCAGAGGTGAGACCGCTCCTTGCAAAGGCCTCAGCGATATCGGTGAGAGAATCTCCTTCGAGGACCCTTATCTCGTATTCGATGATTTTTCCTTTGAGGAGGGCCTTCAGTATCTGAAACGGACTCATGCCGGACCAAAGCGAATAGAACCCTGCCCGTATCTTTCTGTCGGTCCCGCTGAGTCTGGCCGTAAGGAGGAATATCCTGGTGTCTCTGAGCAGTTTCTCATGGTGAAGGATCCCGACAGCCTGCCTGAATGTGGTGCCTTTCGGGATCTCGATCTCCACATTCCTGCTGGTGGTCTGGACGGGCAGAAAGAGCTCTGCTGCAGCGTATAGAAGGAAGAGCAGAAATATAGCAGAAGAGATGAAAAAGACGTTTTTTTTCATATAAATGTAGCATGACAAAAAAAGACTGCTCATGTAAAGAAGAGAGAAAAAAAGAAGGCGGGGCAAAGCCCCGCCTTTCTGCTACCGAACTATAGGGTGTCTTAGTACATGCCGCCCATACCGCCGCCAGGAGGCATTGCGGGCATCTCAGGTTTTTCCTCAGGCAGGTCACTGACCATGACCGAGGTCGTCAGCATGAGGGCTGCGACCGAAGAGGCATTCTGGAGAGCGCACCGGGTAACCTTCGTGGGGTCAACGATACCGGCCTTCAGCATGTCGACGTACTCTTCTGCTCCTGCATCAAAACCGTAATTGGCATCCTTTGAACTTTTGACCTTGTCGACAATGACAGAGGGCTCGAGCTCCGTGTTGTTGATGATCTGCCGGATAGGCTCCTCAAGTGCTCTCTTGATTATATCAACACCAACCTGCTGGTCGTGATTTTCGAGCTTCAGGCTTTTCAGCGCACCGACGCAGCGGAGAAGCGCGACGCCGCCGCCGGGGACAATGCCTTCTTCAACTGCAGCGCGGGTCGCATGGAGAGCGTCCTCAACGCGTGCCTTCTTTTCCTTCATCTCTGTCTCTGTCGCAGCACCAACATTGATGACCGCAACACCACCGACGATCTTTGCAAGCCTCTCCTGGAGTTTCTCCCTGTCGTAGTCAGAGGTCGTCTCGTCGATCTGCGCCTTGATCTGTTTTACCCTGCCTTCGATCTTTTTGGGATCTCCCGCACCCTCGACAATGGTCGTGTTCTCCTTGTCAATGGTGATCTTTTTTGCCCTGCCGAGATCGTTGACCTTGACGGTCTCAAGCTTGATGCCGAGGTCTTCAGAGATGACCGTGCCGCCGGTGAGGATTGCAATGTCCTCGAGCATAGCTTTTCTCCTGTCGCCGAATCCCGGGGCCTTGACAGCGCACACCTGAATCGTGCCGCGCAGCTTGTTCACAACAAGGGTGGCGAGGGCTTCGCCCTCGACCTCTTCAGCGATGATCATGAGCGGCTTGCCCATCTTTGCTGTCTGCTCAAGGATCGGGAGCAGGTCTTTCATGGCAGAGATCTTCTTCTCATGGATCAGGATGAACGCATC
>DKBO01000228.1 GCA_002448975.1 Nitrospiraceae bacterium UBA6898 | reverse complement strand
TGCCGAGCAGGAACATGCTGTCCGGTGTGCCGAAAGCCTGGCGCGTCTGGTCCATGCCGATGGCCATGCCCATGGAGGGCGCCAGTTCCGGGCTCGGCGCAAGGATCAGGATGCGGCACCTTTTTTTGTCGGTAAAATCAGGAAAAAGATAGGATGCGGTCATCTGCCTGTTCGCACCGAACACGAGCTTCTGGCCGTCTGCGTCGCGGAAGATGCGGCCCCGCTGGGTCAGACTCGTGGTACCACCGGTCAGGCATGCCATGACGGATTTTTCGAGAGGAAAGGACGCTACGAGATGCGTCTTGAAGACATCATTGTATACCATGGGCACATCCTGCCAGCGATCGATATCGCCCGGCTTCACCTTCTTGGCGTCGCAGAACTCCCGGAATATGGGGTTGACCTGATAATGAAGCGAAAACATCCTGAGGCAGTAGTCGTTAAAGACATTCTCTGGTACCTTGGAGTCCACGCCGGCCTCAATGAACCTGAGGACATCTTCGGTAAGCCGATGACGCTCATTTTCTGCTTCAGATGGGCTCATCGGGGTAAAGGGACTGCTTGACATTCGGGAAACCTCCTTGAAAATTACCGATTTTGACGTCAATTCGTCCTTACTGCGATTTTGTCAAAAATTATCTCTGACGGTATTTTCTGTCTGTAGTGAAATTAAGAAGCATAAAATATGCCTACGGCCAACAAGAAGAGATCTTCATCAAATTAAGGTGTTGCATTCCATTTCCCATATGGGCCCCATTGGTATGACCCTCCACATGCACAAAAAACAGGCAGCGCTGCCCAAATTCAAGGCAGTTAATTCCCTCCACGCCACGGAATGCATCGCTTTGTGTCGATAGGATCTTTTCGGATAGGAGGACAATCATATGCTGCCATGCTGTGTGACATGCCTTTTTTCATCTACGGTTGTTCTCTCAGCCTTCCATTTCTCATAGGCTATCTTATAGCCCTGCCGGACCGGGATCTGGTTCATGAGAGAAAGGATATGCGCTTCGGGGAACCCCGCCCATGGGATATTAAACATATGTTTCAGCACTCTACCTAATCGCAGCACTTCCAGCGACGTCTCATAGAACAGCTCTTCCCGCACTTCAGGCGTCATGGCCGGATCAGGATGCTCGAACAGGGCGTAGGCACCGGTGTAATACTCCCATCCCATGTCCTTGTAAAGATAGGGCCCATACTGCTCGCGAAGCCTTGTTCCGGGGTACGGCACGACAAGTGAAGGGTGCATGCTCACACCCAACCGATCCGCAAGTTCGACCGACCGTTGGAAATCATCCAGGGAATCCTCGCGGCTGCCAAGCATGTAGAACAGCGACACATCGATGCCATGGTCCCTGATCGTGCGCACGGCACGCTCCCGGTCTACGCCTATCTTGCCGTCGGCGCCGTACGCCTTCAGACTTTCATCAGATATAGCATCCCACCCAACCCAGACGGTCCGCATGCCGCTCGCTCGCGCCGCGTTCAGCATACGCTTCCCCTCCGGAGCAAGGACCGGCCGGAGACTACCGAAACCCATCCACTTTTTGCCGATTCCTTTCAGTTCCGTGAACAGGTCAATGGCCCTCTGCGCCTGGCCGACCCACCAGATGTTCTCATCACCGTTGATGTACATCTTTTCAGGAATTGCGGCCACATCGCGCACCACATGCTCAATGGGACGGAAGCGGATCTTTGCGCCCCAAAAAGGCTTTACCGAGCAAAACGCACAGTTATACGGACATCCGCGTGAGGTGTTCACGATCCGGAACTGATGCTTGCGCTTGCCTTGCAAAAGCCCGTACAGCGGTGTGGGCAGGTCATCGAGGGCGATCTGTGCACCACGGTAATAGGGCTCCAGATGGCCAGACCGAAAATCCCGCAGGACCTCAGGCCAGACCGACTCTGCCTCGCCTATCACAACAGCATCGCCATGCTGCTTTGCTTCTTCAGGCATGGCAGAGGCATGCATATTGCCGAAGACGACCTTGATCCCCCGGGCTCGCAGCTTCGCGGCAATCTGGTATCCCCCAACTGCGGTAGGAGTCAGAATGCTTATTGCCGCCAGGTCGCACTCCACCCGTTCTATAGCATCGGGATCAGCACTGGCGCTGATCAGTTCGATTTCAATATCCGGATCAAAACGGCGGGTAAGCGCAGCGAGATACTCCAGACTCGGTGGGGCTACCGGCGTCCAGCCGAACGGCAGAGGAGGAAAAATAATACAGAGTTTCATGTCAATAAGAAGCTGTCAGTACTCAGCATTAAGCTGTTCAGTCATAATTCGTGATACCGATGGCGCAGCAAAATGTTCCAGATGCAAGGCTTGAGAAACCTGAGGGATGAGGCGTGCAAGTGCAGTACGTCGCGGTGACGAAGGTTGAGCGCAACGACGCAAATGGACTTTTTGCTGTACCATCAATGCGCTATACGGAAGCCCTGATGGAACGTCTCAACGCCAAACGGAATGCCCCAATAGCTGACTATCATGACGACAACAGCAATCAGCGCATACCATGCAAGCCTTCGACCACGCCACCCAAAGGTGATCCGGAGATGCAGGTAAATACCGTAAATAAGCCACGATATGAGCGACCAGACCTCCACCGGGTCCCAGTTCCAGTAGCTGCCTTTTACCTGGTTGGCCCAAAAGGCGCCCGAAACAATCATGAGACCATACATGATGAATCCCGCAGCAACATAGCGGTAACTGAGGTTATCGAGCACCTGCGGCTCAGGCAGTTTATCGTATATCCCGCCGGACTTCCGTTCTTTGATCAGGAGCATTAATCCCAGGCCAGCCGCGATCAGGACCGAAGCGAATCCCGTTGAGGCTCCGATAATATGGACCCAGATCCAGGCACTCTGGAGAGCAGGCACAAGCGAGGTCGCCACCTCCTTCATGAGAGTCCCCGCCCATCCAAGAAGCACAAAGGCTATCGGCATGACGAGAACGCCCAGCGGCTGCACCTTCTTCGTGCTGAACTGGAAGATCAGAAAAATAAGGACCGTCATGAAGATGCCTAAAGTGATCGACTCGGAAATCGAAATAAACGGCGATATGCCCGTCGCTGACCAACGGAGGGCTATGACAATGGTATGAGGAACAAGTCCTATGAAGGCAGTATATAGTCCTATAGAAAAGAGCTTCTCATTCTTTGAGATCAGTCCAAAGATATAACTGAACGTGCTTATACCATACAGCCCTACAGCAGTCCAAAAAAGCATGATTTCCATCTTCATGTTTTCACCTCGGGCAAGATATATATAATTATAGCATTAACGGGAAATTATCAGCAGGCAGGACTAAGCGGTCGCTTCATTCTTGCAATCCCACGTCTGATGCATGCGCACTTATTTCTTCACTCTCCTTATTCGACCGATAAAGGTAATGACTATCCCCCCAAACCCTATCCATAGACTTGTCAGCACAATCGGCTTGCCGGGTTCGTACCGAACGTTCATTGCAACCCAGTAACTCACCTCCCGGACCGAGATCCGATACTCACCGGCATCAAACTCGTCTCCAACCGCAGCTTTGCCCTCAGCAATTACCTTTACCTCCTCCCTCTTATCCCCCTCATTAAGCGGAAAAATCTGAAAAAAAGCCTCACCATCCCTTTCATTCAGCTCTGACGGGAGATAAGTCACCTGGAGGTTAAATATGGGTTTCGCAGGGGGCTGAGGAAATGGATAACTCTCGGGAGTAAATCTGGTACCTGTAGTATAAAGATACGAGCCATTCTGTCGTTTCAGGCTCTGAAGAGGCGCATACACACCGTACAGTTCTTTTCCAAGTTTGTCATAAAGAATGACGAGTATGGAGTACCCTTCCCTGTCGTTAAGATATCTGAAACCATTATAATCGAGGCTGTTGGTGATATAGATGACCTTATGCTTCTTTCCGAAACCCTCGCCGAC
>DKBO01000045.1 GCA_002448975.1 Nitrospiraceae bacterium UBA6898 | reverse complement strand
CGGCGGTGCGGAACGACCGGAGCTGGGACCTTGTCTTCGACGGCGTGGTGTACAAGACGGTTCCGGCGCGCGCGCTGTGGGACCGCATCATGCGCGCGACCTACGACGCGGCGGAACCGGGCGTCATCTTCATCGACCGCGTGAACGCGCTGAACAATCTCTCCTATTGCGAGACGATCCACGCGACCAATCCCTGCGGCGAACAGCCGCTGCTTCCCTACGAGTCCTGCAACCTCGGCTCGATCAACCTTTCGAAGTACGTGACCGACGGCAGCGTCGACTACCCGAGGCTCAAAAAGACCGTCTGGAAGGCCGTGCATTTCCTCGACAACGTCATAGACGTCAACCGGTACCCCATTCAGAAGATCGCGGAGATGACACGGGCAAACAGGAAGATCGGCCTCGGCGTTATGGGTTGGGCTGACATGCTTATCATGATGGGCATACCCTATAACTCCGAACAGGCTATCGCGCTTGCGAAGGACGTGATGGGCTTTATCCAGAAAGAGGCGAAGAACGCATCGTCATCCCTGGCCGAAGACAGGGGCGTCTTCCCGAACTATCAGGAAAGCATCTATGACGGCCAGATGAAGCTGCGGAACGCCACCGTAACAACGATCGCTCCCACCGGCACGCTCTCGATTCTGGCCAGCTGTTCCTCCGGTGTAGAGCCGCTCTTCGCGGTCTCCTATGTGCGGAATGTCATGGAAGGCACCAAGCTCCTCGAGATCAATCCCCACTTCGAGAAAGTCGCCAAAGCGCGCGGGTTCTGGACCCGGGAACTCATGGAGAGGATCGCTGACAAGGGGTCGCTCCATGACTTTGACGAGATACCCGAAGATGTCAAGGCGGTCTTCGTGACCGCGCATGATATCAAACCGATCGAGCATGTTGCGATGCAGGCTGCCTTTCAGGACTATGTCGACAACGCGGTCTCCAAGACCGTGAACTTCTCCCACGGTGCATCGCCCAAGGACGTCGAAGACGTCTATATGCTTGCGTACCAGCTGAACTGCAAGGGCGTTACGGTCTACCGCGACGGCTCCCGCGACGAACAGGTCCTGTCTACCGGCAAGACAGCCGCGAAAACCGCCGAGCCTGAACCAACCCAGGCCAAGATCATACCGAGGAAAAGGCCTGACTCGATCATCGGCGAGACCCGCACCATGAACACCGGGTGCGGCACCATCTATATCACGGTAAACGAGGATGAACACGGCCATCTCTTCGAGCTCTTCACCCACATGGGCAAGGCAGGAGGCTGCGCATCCAGCCAGGCAGAGGCGATCGGCAGACTCGTAAGCCTCGCGCTCCGTTCGAACATCGAGCCTGACGTGATCATCAAGCAGCTCAAGGGCATCACCTGCCACAACCAGACCTGGGCGAACGGCGGCAAGATCACGTCGTGCTCTGATGCAATCGCCAAAGCGCTTGAGAAATACATGGAAAAGGGCGCAAAAAGCAAAGACAACGGCAACGGCGGCAAGCACCATGGCGCGAATGTATTCATCGGCGCATGTCCCGAATGCGGCGGAGCGGTAGAGCACGAAGGAGGCTGCGCAGTCTGCCACAGTTGCGGCTTCACGAAGTGCGCATAGGGAGGTTGCTATGCACCCCTCCGTATATGCCAGCATTGCGGTAATAGCGGCTCAACTCATCGCCGGGAAGGCAATCACGTCACTCTATGACTTCTCCCTGCCGGGCACCTTTGAGATCGACAGCCTCCCCAATGCCATGCGGCTGAAGGAATTTCATGAGCTCTTCCGTGACTACCTGCCGGGATATGCAACCGGTGGCAGTTATCAGTACAGGATCGACGAATCCGGGCAGACCCTGGAGATGACCTTCAGCGGAACATCTTTTATCTGCCGTATCCTGGAAAGCTCTTCCTATTTCATCGGCAATGTCCGCGGCGACGCCATCTACATCTTCGACCACGCAGCATCCTCTGCCGTCAACTTCCGCATCTCCGGCTGCCGCATCGACGAGCACAATAACGAGCCGACGGTCTCCAGCTCCGACTGGATGGGGAGATAAAAAGGCACGTATGGGGTGGTGTAATAATTATATTATGCGCACCTGTCAAGCGGAAGGCAGCTCCGCAGCTCAAGGTACAATGAACCACGGCAGCAAAAATAATCTCACTACGATATTTATTAGTCTCATCGTGGAAATAAAGCAAAGCTTGAAGGTTCAGGACTACCCCCTTGACAGATTTAAAAATAAGAAACAGGTTCATGAAAGAAAAGGCGATGACTCAATCAGGCCGCGATTGCATTGAAATTCCTTTGATGCTTGATGACGGCCCGGAAGTTGCTACGAAACAGATAGATGGGGTTTTATATCACTTCAAGCAGATCAGGAAGGAAACCTTGTTGAACAACTGCAAGGTAGGCGACTTTCCTGACTATCAGCCGCAGACTGATGCGGATGGGTATTGTTACCTTCTTGCACTGCTTTGTGAATAAAGGAACACATAGTTGTTGAAGTCACTTACCCTGAGCATTTCTATCAACCGCGCCCCGCGAGAGGTATACGACTTTGTCTCTAACGCTGAGAATCTCCCGAAGTGGGCGAAGATGTTCTGCCTGTCTGTCAGGAAGACGAATGGAGACTGGATTGTTGAAACGCCGCAGAGTTCTGTAAAGCTGAGGTTTGCGGAAAGGAATGCCTTAGGCGTGCTGGACCACTATGTGACGGCCTCTCCGGGCGTCGAGGTATATGTTCCCATGCGCGTGGTTCAAAACGGCCAGGGGAGCGAGCTGCTCTTTACGCTGTTTCAGGCGAAAGACACGCCGGATGAGAAATTCGCAGAAGATAAGCGACGGGTGAACCAGGACCTCCGGAATCTGAAAAAGGTGCTTGAAGCACAAGCGTAAATGCATAATATAAGATGTGTACATGCGAAGATGCATGGAAGTGAAAAGGAATGCGTGACAGATAGAAGAAAAAAGAGATGACGCGTGATTTCGGAAACATACTATGGGTGAAACTGCCATGAGCGCGGGGATACCACTGAACGAAAACATATACTGGATCGGCGTCAATGACCGCCAGACAGGCCTCTTTGAGGAACTCTGGCCCATACCCAACGGTATTTCCTATAACTCTTTTCTGATCCTGGACGACAAGGTGGCGCTCATCGATGCGGTCAAGGACATTTCCCTGGACCGCTACCTGGAAAAGATCCGGGGCCTTCTGGCCGGACGCAGGACCATCGACTATCTCATCATCGACCATATCGAGCCTGACCACTCGGGTGCAGTGAAGATACTGAAGGAGATATTCCCCGGGATGCAGATCGTCGGGAACAAGAAGACTATGGACCTCCTCGCGGCGTTCCACGACATAAGGGATAACCTCCTTACCGTTTCTGACGGCGACACTCTGGACCTCGGCAGGTGCCGGCTGCAGTTCCATATCACGCCTATGGTCCACTGGCCCGAGACCATGATGACCTTTGAAGAAAGGCATCAGGTCCTTTTTTCGGGAGATGTGTTTGGCGGTTTTACCGCCCTTGATGACGGCATCTTCGATGACGAGATCACGGACCTCGGACCATACGAGGACGAGATGCTCAGGTACTTCACCAATGTCATCGGCAAATACAGCGTCATGGTCCAGAAGGCGCTTGCAAAGTTAGCGGGGCTGGACATCAGGATGCTGGCCGCAACCCACGGACTTATCTGGAGAAACCGGTCCCGGCATGCAATAGACCTGTACGACCGCTGGAGCCGCTACGAGGCCGTGGACGGCGTGGTCATTGTCTATGCATCAATGTACGGCAGCACCGAAAAGATGATGGAGGCCGTGGCCCGTTCCCTGGAATCTGAAAAGGCAGGAACGCTCAGGGTGCACAATCTCGCGCGGGTCCACGCATCCTATATCCTTGCAGATATCTGGCGGTACCGGGGAGTGGTACTGGGAAGCCCGACCTATAATACGGGACTGTTTCCGCTCATGGACCACCTCACCCGCCTGCTGGAAAACAAGATGCTCCGGGACCGGGTAGCCGGCATCTTCGGTTCCTGCGGCTGGAGCGGGGGTGCAATAAAAGAACTCGGCAATTTTGTGAAGCGCATGAAATGGGAGCTTGTGGCGCCGGTGGTTGAGGTGAAAGGATCTCCCGGGGCAGAAGATCTGAAGCACTGTGCCCTCCTCGGCGCCAACATGGTGAAACGGCTGCGGACAGGTAAACCTTGGGGCGCGAATACGGGAGGTTTGCCATGAAGTTGCTCGACAAGCTTGAAAGAAAATTCGGCCGGTACGCAATTCCGCAGCTGATCGTCTATATCGTCGGGATCAACGCGCTCGTTTATATGCTGCGCTACGGTATGCCGCAGAGCGACGCGATCAGCAAACTCTGGCTGTACCCGCACCTCGTCCTGCAGGGCGAGGTGTGGCGCCTCATTACCTGGATATTCATACCACCCTCCGCCTCGCTCATATGGATATTCTTTATTCTTTATTTCTATTATATGGTCGGCATCGGGCTTGAGCACGAATGGGGCAGCTTCCGGTTCAATGTCTATTACTTCACCGGCATGGCAGCGACAATTCTTGCAGCGTTTATCGTGGGCCAAGGCACTACCGCGATCTACCTGAACCTCTCGCTCTTCCTTGCCTTTGCGTATATCTATCCGGACTTTGAGATTCTGCTCTTCTTTATCCTCCCGGTGAAGGTCAAGTACCTTGCATGGATAAACTGGGCCTTTATCGCCTTCACGGTCCTGACAGCCCCGCTGTCCGGCAAGGCGGCAGCACTGGTATCTGTAGCGAATTATTTTCTCTTCTTCGGCGCAGAGATCATCAGCAACGCAAAAAACCGCGGGTCTACGCTCCGGCGAAGGAGATCCTTCGCAGCAAAACGGGAAAAAGGTACAGGCAGGAAGGGCCCGATGCACACGTGTACAATATGCGGCATTACCGAGGCTGATGACCCGGCAATGGACTTCAGGTTTTGCAGCACCTGTGAGGGCCATTATGAGTACTGCATGAAACATCTGAAGGAACATGAGCATATAAGAAATGCGTGAATGCGTAAACGCGTGGTTGTGCAGAAAGATAGAGACGCTAATGCGTAAAGAAAAGATAAGCGCAGACGCATCTTAAAACAAGAAAGACAAGGACATTGCACAAGGAAATGAACAGGGCAACACGGAAACGGATAACCTGGATTTTCATTGCTCCCGTCATTGTATGGACAGGACTGTGGCATCTGCTATCGGGAAAGATCTAGGGCAAGGTCTTTATGAGCAATGTACGGCAGATTAAGGGGTGGTATGTCCACGTCCTCGGTCTGGTCACCCTCCGAGGGGGGATATATTTTCCCATCGTGCTGATCAGGAAACGATGTGGGCGGAATAGACAACTCAGGGCTCAGTGGAAAAGGCCCAAGGCAAGCGCGGGAATAGATAGCAGGGGATACTACCACGCGCAGGAGGACAAAACTATATGAATTATAAACATTTTATTAATACCAAATGCGAATTTCTGCCGTGCCATAAGCTCGACGACTGGAAGTCATGCCTCTTCTGCTACTGCCCGCTCTTCCTTCTCTCATGCCCGGGTGACTTCAGTGTCCTGCCCACTGGCTTCAAAGACTGTTCCCGGTGCGTCATCCCCCACACAGAGGAAGGATGGTATATGGTCCAGGAAGAACTTCAGAACCAGCTGTATCATCAGGGTAAACAGCCAAAGCTTCATTACTGAGATAATAATTAGGACAATAAATATCCTCTTTTTAAAAATTGACTATTGATTCCGTATCTTAATTTCACTATAATGGGGCTGAGTTATACCATTACCTTTAAAGGAGGACTTCATGAGAAAGATCGCCGTGGTAATTCTGGTACTGGCTCTTCTTGCAACATCTGTCCCGGCATGGGCAGGAACAGAGTATGACCGTGATATTGTGGGGGATACAATGTTTGCCCGTCCCCTTGGCGTTGCCTCGATCGCCGGCGGTGCAGCCCTCTGGGTTGTCTCTCTGCCCTTTGCCGTCCTGACCGGCAGCCTGCATAAGACAACGCAGACACTGATCAGTAATCCGGTCAGCTACACCTTCGGAAGACGTGTAGGAGATTTTGACTACCAGCCGCCCGTCAACAGCAAGGTAGACGACAGGTAGCACGCTCACCACGTCCCCTCGCGTGCCCTCGTGACCAGAGGCAGGGGAATTGGTTCAGATTCAGGGCTGTGTTTGAGGGCATCAGACACAGCCCTTGTTTTTCGCTGGATGAGCAGATCCCTGATATTTCCTATTTGTGGCGGAGTACCGGCGCGTGTCGGCAGCAAGCTTCACGTCCTCGCCTTTGTGCTGACATCTGACGCACCGGCAGCATCGCCACGCGGAAGCCGAGTTATCGTCCCGGAGGTCCGGAAGACGAGCCGTTACCCTTCCGCAATGCACAACTTCCTGCATTTTTTCTGAGAGATCACCCTATAGGGTAAGCCACAAAAGGCGGCTCAGGGCAGGAGCTAAACGTACCAATCACTCGAAGCAGTCCATGCTGCGCATCTTGTGGATCTCGCTCTTCTTCCTGTCGCACCATACATTGCCCAGCTGCAGTGCACCGCCGGAAGGCAGGGATATCCTTGCCCGTTTGCAGTCAGCGCAGTATCTGACCTTTGCACCCGGCAGAGCAGAGAAACAGTCCATCTGCCGGTGTTTTGCCATCTGGATCTTTCGACTTCCGCACCACACGGTCCCGGCCGAAGTTTTTTCTCCGCCCGGTTTTCTTTCATGCCCGTATCTGCACGAAGCACAGATCTTGTTCATGGCGACATACAGCATAAGAAATAGCAGTGAATTGTATAGCACTCCAAAAACCGGCATCACAGCCGGCAACATGCGGCCGTTACGCATGTCATGGTATCTGCTATAATTTGACGTAACATCATGTCTGACCTGATAGACATAGCATCCCTCACCGGCCTGAGCGAGACTGAAGCAGGCCAGCGGCTGCAGAAGGAGGGGTATAACGAACTGCCGGCCGGTCGGAAACGGTCGATGTTTTCCATCGCCTTCGAGATTGTCCGTGAGCCGATGTTCCTTCTCCTTGTTGCCTGCGGCTTGATCTATCTGATCCTGGGCGACATCAGGGAAGCACTGATGCTGCTCGGCTTTGTGATCGTTGTCATGGTCATCACCTTCTATCAGGAGCAGCGGTCTGAGCGCGCACTCGAAGCTCTTCGCGACCTCTCGAGTCCCCGGGCACTGGTCGTCAGGGACGGAACACAGCGGAGAATACCCGGACGCGAGGTTGTGCGCGATGATGTCCTTGTCCTGGCCGAGGGCGATCGCGTACCTGCGGATGCAGCCCTTATTTCGTGCATCAATCTCTCCGTTGATGAGTCGATCCTCACGGGAGAGTCCATGCCGGTGCGCAAGACCGCCTGCAGCGGCGATCTCGCCATGCGGCGTCCCGGGGGCGATCATACGCCCTTTGTCTACTCGGGAACGCTGGTCGTGCAGGGTCAGGGCATTGCGGTCGTACACGCAACCGGTGCCCATACGGAGTTCGGCAGGATCGGCAGATCACTTCAATCACTGGAACAGGAGGAGACGCTTCTGCAGAAGGAGACCCGGGGGCTCGTACGGAAGATTGCCCTGGCCGGACTCTCCGTCTGCGTGCTTGTCGTAGTCATCTACGGCCTTTCGCGGGGTAATTGGCTGGACGGTTTCCTGGCCGGCATAACCCTTGCGATGGCAACGCTGCCGGAGGAGTTTCCGGTAGTACTCACCATATTTCTGGCAATCGGTGCATGGCGGATATCAAAGAAACAGGTCCTCACCCGGCGGGTGCCGGCAATCGAAACCCTGGGGGCATGCACGGTGCTCTGTGTCGACAAGACCGGTACACTCACGCTGAATGCCATGTCGGTACAAAAGATCTTCGCCGGTCAGGACTTCTACGACCTCGGCAGCATACATGCGAGTTCCCCGGAACATGCAAGCCGGTCCTTTCCCGAAGGTTTCCATGAGCTAATAGAGTTCGGCATCCTTGCAAGCAAGAAAGACCCTTTCGATCCGATGGAAAAGGCACTGAAACAGTTGGGGGTCCATACCCTCTCGAACACTGAGCACCTGCACGATGACTGGGGCCTGGTGCAGGAATACCCGCTGTCGGAACGGCTGCTTGCCCTTTCTCATGTCTGGAAATCGCCCGATGGCAGAAACTTTGTCATCGCCTGCAAAGGGGCCCCCGAGGCCATAGCAGACCTCTGCCATTTCAATGAACAGGAAAACAGAGAGCTTGCCGCCAGGATCAATGGCCTTACAAATGAAGGCCTGCGGGTCATCGGTGTTGCAAAGGCCGGATTCACTGCAGCTTCTTTGCCGGGTGAGCAGCATGACTTCCCTTTCCGGTTCCTTGGCCTTATCGGTCTTGCAGACCCCGTGAGACCTCACGTGCAGGGGGCTATCCGGGAATGCTACGATGCCGGCGTACGCGTCGTGATGATAACCGGCGACTATGCCGGGACTGCCCGGAACATAGCCCAGCAGATAGGCCTTGCTCCCCGCGACAAGGTGATGACCGGTCAGGAACTCGATGCCCTGGATGATGAGGAATTGAAGGTGAGCATCCGGGACGTAAACATCTTCGCGCGAGTCGTGCCGGAGCAGAAGCTGCGCATCGTGAATGCCCTGAAACATGCCGGCGAGATCGTTGCCATGACAGGTGACGGGGTGAACGATGCGCCTGCGCTCAAGGCAGCCCATATCGGTATCGCCATGGGCGGTCGAGGCACGGACGTGGCCCGTGAGGCATCCTCCCTGGTGCTCCTCGACGACGATTTCACCTCCATTGTCGGGGCAATACGGATGGGCAGGAGGATCTTCGACAACATACGGAAGGCTATGGCATATATCTTCGCCGTGCATGTGCCGATCGTCGGTCTGTCGCTCCTCCCGGTACTTTTTGGCTGGCCGCTTATCCTCCTTCCCATGCATATTGTATTCCTCGAGCTGATCATTGACCCCGCCTGTTCCATTGTCTTTGAGGCAGAGAACGAAGAGAAGGACATTATGAAGAGGATGCCGCGAAACCCGAAGGAACCACTCTTCAGCATGAAAACCATAGGACTGAGCATCTTGCAGGGTCTCAGCGTGCTGGTAATTGTCCTTGCTGTCTTCGCGATCTCAATGAAGCGCGGACAGGGAGAACTCGATGCGCGCGCACTGACGGTAACAACGCTCATCATCGCCAACCTTGGCCTCATCTTTGTGAACCGTTCATGGTCACGAACGTTATTTTCAACGCTTACCACGCCCAACCCTGCACTCTGGTGGGTAACTGCCGGCACAGCAGCAGGCCTGAGCTGCATCTTATACATCCCTTTTCTCAGGAACCTCTTTCACTTCGCATTCCTTCACCCCGTTGACATTGTCATCTGCCTCGCAGCCGGACTCCTGAGCATCCTTTGGTTTGAGATGATGAAGATATTCAACGGGAGACAGCGGCGGCCCCTCACGTAACGAAAAAAAGACTGCATAGCCTTCATTATCCGGGAACAAAACCTCTTCTTCCCCTGTCTAAGACATCAAAGTCCATTGCAGAGAGGAGAAGAACATGAAAACAGTGCATGCAATCATCCGGGGAATTGTCTTTTTGCTCATGGTAACACCTTCCCCCTGTCTCGGCAGCAGCGTGGATGTAGCGGTCGTGCCTGACCGCGGGAACAGTTTTAACCTCATTCCTTTCCGGGAGTCTGCTTCCGGAGGTACGCTGACGATCAAGAAATATCTTGAAGCGCGCGAGGGAGAAAACTACAGCATCCTTGTCAGGAACCATCTTCCGGAGCAGATAGGTGTGGTCATCGCTGTTGATGGGCGGAACATCATCACCGGCGGGAAGTCCTTTCTTGCAGGCAGCGAGATGATGTACATTATCGGGCCCTACGGGCAGGCACGGCTTGAAGGCTGGAGGACAGGCAATGACAGGGTCAACCAGTTCTATTTTACCAGCAGTTCGGACTCGTATTCTGTGAGAACCTTCAGCGATTCGTCGGCAATGGGAGTGATAGCCGTGGCAGTGTTCCGCGAAAGAAACCGGCCCGCAGCATTATTACCGGAACGAAGCACCTCCGGCAAAGCCGCCGCCCCTTCAGCGCCCCGGGGTGAGGCAAAACAGGCAGAAAGGGATGAGGCCGGGACCGGTTTTGGTAATGGGCAGTATTCACCGGTCGTACCGGTGGAGTTCGAACCCGAACAGCATCCCATTGAGAAGGTACTCGTGAAATATGCCTGGAGGGAAGAGCTCTGCAGAAAGGGCATCCTGCACTGCCGGCCTGAGGCGAAGAATAGATTATGGGATGAGGTCGAATACGCGCCCTATCCTCCCGAATGCGATCATCGCTGAGAGCAGAGAAAACCGAAGGGCTGAAGACAGCAGATCTTCAGCCCTTTGAACCTATAGCCGATCATTGTGTCCTTGTGACTTAGAAAATCCGAGATCGTGACTACCTCTCGAAAGCCAAGCGCCCGCAGGCTGGAAAATGCCCTGCCTTCAGCCAATTTGAGAATCTCTGAGCATGCCCATTTGGCGCAATATCGCCGCACGAGCTATCTGTCTTACGCATATTATACCCTCTACGCCAGGCCTCAAGAGCATTACTGGTGAACTCAGGGCCATAGCCCGCGACAATTCGTTCAGCAAGTCCTCGGACAGCCGCCATATGGCTTAAAACGGTTGCAACCCTATACCCGCCAATCGAATATCCACTCCTGTCCTGGGACACTCGAGCGTATAGACATCAATGATCAACAGCAATCGTATAGGCCTGCCGTTACTGAGTGCATCACAGACAAAGCCCTTTGACCATTGTGCATGCATACGCTCCGCCTTCGATAACTCGGTCCTGCCCATTTGCCTGATGCTAAGAGATAGGGTCTCTACCTCCTCTGTCTGCTTCAGTGAGCCCTCAAAAACCTTCTGCACGATATGCAGCCGCTTCAGCTCCCCCTGGCTTGCCATGATAATGTCCTTTTCTGCCATCCATACCTCCTGAGACTCGGCATGACAGCATTTGTCACGTCAGGTCTGTTGAGCTTTTGTCACCGGGGACATTGTCATTTCAACGGTACACCCGCCGACTCAGAATTACGATGCACTCTGTCCATCTGGCATGGATAGACAGACCTGGACGGAGCACGGGAGTCCTTCAGAAGATGATAGAATACCCATATAATTGGCTCGACACGTGCAGGGAAAGGGGCTATCCATGAAAAAAGAACGTCTTTCGCGTAAGATCAGTTTTCTCATCTCTCCATGACGGGTCGTATTATGACAGCGCCGTACGCTTGCAGGGCACGGTGAACGACCGGGGACACGGCAGATGCGGATATTCATTCTCTTCATAGTGGCCGGGGGAGTATTCCTGATATTCCTTGCAGGGAAGCGGGCGCTTCGCAGCCGGAGGCGCAGACAGCTGACTGCCATGCAGTTCCCCCAGGAATGGGAAACCATCCTGGAGAGGAACGTAGCCCTCTACCGGCACCTGCCCGAAGATTTGCGGGACCAACTCCGCAACGACATCAAGATCTTCCTGGACGAAAAAAGGTTTGAGGGGCTGGGAGGGCTTGAGCTGACGGATGAAATAACGGTCACCATAGCTGCCGAGGCCTGCATGCTCCTTCTGAACAGGGAGAATCGATACTATCCCGGGCTCATCTCCATCCTCGTCTATCCCGGTGCGTATGTAGCGGAAGAAAACATCCCCATCGGCGGAGGCGTGTATGTCGAAGGGCCGTCGGTCCGCCTGGGAGAATCCTGGAAGCACGGCTCCGTAATACTTGCCTGGGACGATGTAAAGCGGGGGGCACTGAACGCAGAGGATGGCCATAATGTCGCACTCCACGAATTCGCCCATCAACTCGATCAGGAGGACGGCCTTGCAGACGGCGCTCCCCTGCTCGGAAAACAGTCCAGCTACGCGGTCTGGGCTCAGATCATGAACGAAGAATATAAACGGCTTCGCGCTGATACCGGGCACCACAAGAAAAGCGCTCTCGATAAATACGGCGCGACCAATCCTGCCGAGTTCTTTGCCGTTGCTACTGAAACGTTCTTTGAGAAACCACGCCAGCTGAAGAAGAAATCACCTTATCTCTATGCCGAACTCGAAGCGTTTTACAAGGTCGATCCGGCCGAGTGGTTCAATGAAGAAATATGACGTATGGGTCTGCCTGATGTCGCAATGAGAAAACAGCGCGTTTCGCCTTCGCTTTATTATCGCACGTACATTTCTGCGCTTTTTCGCGTTCACGCATTCACGTCTTTTTGCTTTTAAGTTTTTTCATTATCTCCCGCATAAAGGCGGGCAGATCAGAGGGTTGGCGTGAAGTTATGAGGTTATTATCCACCACGACCTCGGCGTCCTCATAGCGGGCCCCGGCCTCTTTCATCTCCGGAACAACGGACTTGTAGCAGGTCACCCTGCGGCCTTTTACCAGGCCGGCGCTAATCAGGGTCTGCCCGCCGTGGCAGATCGCGGCAACGGGCCTGTTCTTTTCAAAAAAAGAGCGGGCCAGATCGAGCGCTGTCTTCTCTTTTCGCACTTCCTCCGGCGCCCTGCCCCCGGGAAGGATGAGGATATTATAGTCCCCGGCATTTACCTCCTTCAGCGCCTTCGTGACCTTCACCTCATACCCGTGCTTACCTTTAATACTGCCTGGGTTCATCGAGGCAACATCCACTTCGATTCCCTCTTCCTTCAGCCGGTAGTATGGCACGAGGAGTTCCGAATCCTCGAAATTGTCCGCACTGATGATCAATGCCCTCATAGCAACCTCCCTTTACACCGACAGGATAAGATAATTTCACATGGCCTTATCCCACCTATAGCACCCCGGGGGCCCATTGTCAATATCAGTTGCCGAATGATCCTGCGCTCAACCAGCGTCTCAGAGTTCTTTTGTCAATGCCCTTTGCCATTAGAAGCTATCTCAAAATATCGTTTCCTCATCTACCGGCTCTCTTTTCGTCATTCTCGTGAAAACGAGAATCCATTCTTTTCAAAGACTTCTAGATACCCGCCTTCGCGGGTATGACAGCCTTTTAACAAAAATGCATTTTTGAGATAGGTTCTCGTCATTTCTTATCGCTTCCACGCTTTTTCGCGTTTACCCGTTTACGCTTCGCCGCTCACACCTTGATATGCATCAGGGGCAGCCCGAGCCGCTGTCGTTTGTTCTCTCCCCTGAACATTTCCGTCTTCCGTAACGGCACATCCCCCCTGTCGCCCTCATGCTGCGCCTGCAGCTTCGTCGGAAGGCTCGATCCAAGCTGTACCGTATGCTTGCCGTACTTTCCCGAAAGGCTGTCCACCGCCGCATAGATCCTGGCCATCTTCTCAATTTTTGTCGTATCATCGAAAAGCGTATACTGTGTCCCGTCATCAGGTACGAGCCCGGCAAGCACCACGCCCGTCTGCCGGTACAGCCTGTCCACCCGGTAGACCTGCTCACATGCTTCGCGCAGCGGCCCCATGAGATATACCGGGTAGGCGCTCGGGAGGCTCAGCTTCACCTCTATGCCGGAATCCCTGAAGTCCTGCGTCCTCAGAAATACGATGAGCCGGGTTGCAGCAAGCTGATATCTCCTCGCCTTGATACAGGCGTTCTCAAGGTTTTTTGACAGCTGGGCAAAGATGAAGCCGGCGTCCGCAGAGGGGGGTGTGAAGGTCTTGGTCTTGCTTATGGACTGATAGCTGTCCTTTGCCTCGGTGACAACCGGATACACACTCCTGCCGTTGAGCTCATGCCATATCTCCTGGTAGGGCTTTGACAGCTGTCTTTTGATGAACGTCTCGTCCTTCCGGGAAAACTGAAGGGCTGTTCGTACCCCGTGCTTGTTCAGGAAGGCCGCAGTGTTCGGCCCGATACCCCAGACCTTTTCCACGGGAAGGTCTTCAAGATAGCGGTGTATCTCCCTGCCCGGTATGAGAGTAAGCCCGCGGGGCTTGGTATGCTTGGATCCGATCTTTGCGAGAACCTTCGAGAGGCTCACGCCGATCGAGACGGTGAAGCCGAGCTCTCGTTCTATCGTGCACTGTATCTTCTCGGCTATCATGCCGTACGGCCCGTGAAAACTCCTCCTGAGGCCGGTAAGGTCCACAAACGCCTCATCAATGGAGTATTCCTCAACATCTGGGGAAAAACGGCGGAGAATCCCGAACATCCGCATCGAGAAGAGGCTGTAGGTCTCGTAATCTGATGGAAGGATGACCGCATCAGGGCAGACCTTTTTGACATCAGAAAGCCTTGTGCCTCTCTGGACGCCCTTTGCCTTTGCTTCATAGCTTGCAGCTGCCACGATGCCCCGCTCTTTCCCGGTTATCACCGGCCTGCCCCTGAGCTCAGGATGTATGGCCTGCTCGCAGGAGGCAAAGAAGGCATCTGCATCGACATGCAGTATGGCCTGCGGCCAGGAACGGATGGTGAGGGGTTGGGTAGTCATGATGATAATGCTTTTTTGGGCCTTATGAAGACCTAAGAAATTGTCGTAAGTTGATTCCTACACATTCTCAAGTGCCAGCGAACAATATGAATATCCGGCAGGCACGGCATCCCACGTCCTGCCCTCAAGCAAGCGGCCGTTGTGCTTTTTAGCCCGTTTCTTGCCGTCAGCGCCCCAGCCACCCCACTGTTTGAAAAAGAAGGCGACATTCTGTGCCTCGCTCTGCTGCTTTACTTTCAATGCCCACTCCTCTCTCATCGGTCTCGCCTTAGGGCCAGATTCGCCGCCGACGATGACCCAATGAATTCCGGCCAAATTTATCCTGCCTAAATCCTCAAGCAGGGGTTCGACAGAAACGAAACGAACAGCAGCCGAAACTCGACAGAGCCAATCGAGACGTGGTAGACCATGCTTTTTGTCTTCAACAGTCACTCCCACCCAGGCATTGCGCGGCGGCTGATAGTGTTTAAAAAACTCTGCCATACGTTCGGCCCATTTGGTAAGCACCTGGAAGGTATGCTGTGGTGCTCGCTGAATTACATCGAAGACTTGTCGGATGTAATCGTCAGGGATATCCTTATGAAACATGTCGCTCATGGAATTGACAAAATAAACAGTCGGCTTGGTTCTGTTCAGCGGCTCTTCCAGCCTATGCGGCAAAAGAGTAAGCTGAAAACCATTTTCGTATCCCGGAACCCTCATCGCTTTTAGTCGGCGCGCCATTACTTCGGCATAGCAGTGTGCGCACCCCGGTGAAATCTTAGTGCACCCGACTGCGGGATTCCAGGTCTGCTCGGTCCATTCTATTGATGTTTGCGTGCTCATGGGTTCAAGCCTTCACTATCTCATCGAAGGTCTGCACGAACTTCTTTTCAGCCGATGCAGCGTCGAATTCCTTCAACCAACTCCGTATATAGGAGATATCGACGCCGGGATTCTTCACGAGAATAGTCCTCACATCTTCCATGTCCCGTGGCCTTCCTGCAAAGATTTTATGAATTATGACATCCTCCGGCGACGCAAAACAGATGTCCTGATTCAGCATCATCACCTTTCTCGCTCTCCCTATCGCCTCTTTTTCATAGGGCAGGAATGAAAAAATGAAGTCAACTCTTATTCCGGTTGTTTCGTCAATGGCAGGCAGCACCATCGTCTGCATCACAAAGGCTTCACCATCTTCAGGAAGGGGCTTCAAAGAAAGCTCTTTCACAACAGCAAGGAGTTCGGTTGTCCGATCGATGTTTACTCCGAGAGTGATGTCGATATCTCTCGTCAGACGGGGTTCACCGTAAAGCAGCACGGCCTGCCCCCCAATGATCATGTACGGGATACGATGGCGATCAAGCCCGGCAGCTACTCTTGCGAGGATTTCTTCGAACATGAGTTCACGATCCGCGCTATCCGGAGGTCGACTTCTATTCCTTCAAGCGGGTTTTTAGGAGGCAAGACGCCAAGCGCAACCCCTTCCTGCCACATCGCTTCGAGAAGTCTTAATGCCTGCGGATGCGACAATTTCCTTCCCCTGATCAGCGAGTCTTCAAGCCTCTGAAGTGCTTCGGCATCCTTTATCATAATCTATCTCATTTTAGCAGAAAATCCTGTAAAAACCGTCATTTATATTTCCTCACCACTGCCGTTACAACACCGGCTATCTTGAGTTCGCTCTTCGGCCGTATGGGTTTATAATCGGGATTGGCAGGCATGAGGGTGATGTTCTCACCGCGCTTCCTCAGGTACTTCATGGTCCATGCGCCGTCGACCTCTGCGATGACGATATCGCCGCTTTTCGGGGTCTGGCCCTTGTCGACAATGACCATGTCTCCGGGGAGGATGCCCGCACCTGACATGGAATCTCCCGAGACCTTTAGCAGGAAGGTGGCCTCCCTGTTCTGGATAAGGAGGTCGTCAAGGGACAGGGTATCGGCAAGCTCCTCTTCAGCAGGGCTCGGGAAGCCGGCCTCGACCGTCCCGAGGACCTTGACCGGTGATTTTATGGAACCAGGTATGAGCCTGCCCTTGCTGTCCCTGCTGACCGCACCCATCCCCTCAAGCCTGCCGACGACCTTATGGACCGAACTTTTGGAACTCAGTCCGAATATCTCGCCGATCTCCGAAAAGCTGGGCATACGGCCCTTCCGGTGATAGAAGGCGGAGATATTCTTTATCCTGCCCCTGAGCCTCTCTTCCGCTGCGGTCCGCTTCATGATCAGATTATATAGCGAACGTTCGTTCGCTGTCAAGGGATCGGGGTTGGAACTGCCGCAACCACCGGATATTACGTCAAAACCGACATTGCCGCTTCCGGGAGGTATGCCGGCTATCTGTTCGCGGTTGCGAGCAGCCTCTCCTTGTCCCTGAAAAGGACCGAGCATTTCCCGGGGAAAACCTTCTGCAGAATACCCCTGCCGAAAACACTGTGGATGATCACATCACCTGCGCGGTAAGAACATGTCATGTCGTAGGGCTGCTCCGGGCCGTGTGCCGACCTGAGCGCAGCCTCCCAGAGTGCCTCAGCCGGAACCAGGGACTGGGAAGAAGGATCTTTCTTCTTCGTTCTTCCTGTCCTTGCGGCACTGCTGTCCCTGAGCCTGTGGATACCGCCGCAGGTCTTGCATTTCACCTTTGCGACAGTCCCGCCCACCATTGCCACAACCACATGCTCGAGGATCAGCCTGCATTTTGTACAGTAAGCGGCAATGTCTCCGCCGGTAGTGATATTGTCTGTCATTATTTTCCACTCTGTGCCCTTTGTTTATCGCTCCCTGCGGGCTGCATGCCGGACCGGCCTATCGGGCATTGCTAAACCGTCCTGCCGCCCTGCGTCTGTGTGGACTATTGTACATCATGCAGTTTGAAAGAACATCACGGACAGAAGGAGGCGAATTTTTTCAGTTCACCACGCAATGCGTCTATCCCAGACAGGAAAAACCCGGGAGATACCCTATGACTGCAGCCCTTCGTCTCTGCCCCACCTGCAGCCCGATTCCAGCCCCTGGCTGTGATATAATGCTGAAAGGCTTATGGAGACGATCGAAAAACTGCATGTCCTGTCCGAAGACTCGCAGTATGACCTTGCCTGCGCATGCGGCACCGGCAGGGATGAACATCGCAGAAGGGGAACGGACGGCAGATGGCTCTATCCGGTAGCGCTCCCGCAGGGAGGGCATTCGGTCCTTTTCAAGACACTCCTTTCCAATGCCTGCGCCAATGACTGCAAATACTGTCCGCTCCGCTCAGGGACAAACGTACCGCGCTGCACGCTCTCGCCTGACGAAGTGGCCAGGGTCTTTATGGAATATCTCAGAAGAAAGAAGGTCTTTGGCCTCTTCCTCAGTTCAGCGGTCATCAGTACCCCGGACCGCACCATGGAAAAGATCAACGCTGTTGCGCGCCTGCTCAGATACCGGCATGAGTTCCGGGGCTACATTCACCTGAAGGTGATCCCCGGGGCATCTGATGCTGCCATCGAGGAGGCCATATCGCTGGCGAGCGCTGTTTCCCTAAACATAGAAACGCCGGGCAAAAGCCACTTCGAACTTCTCTCCCGGAAAAAGGACTATGACCGTGATATCCTCCGGCCGCTGAAGCTCATGTCTAAACTCACCGGCAGGGGCATGCGGCATAGCCGCGTGAAGTGCACGACTCAGTTCATCGTCGGAGCCGCTCATGAGAAAGATGCGGAGATCATACAGTCCGTGTCCGGCCTTTACCAAAGCCTCAGGTTCCATCGGGTCTATTTTTCGGCATATCAAAAGGGGCTGGGAAGCCCGGATATCCCCGGTGAACAAAGCTTTCTCAGCAGCCCCGAAGGCCGTTTCATGCGTGAACACCGCCTGTACCAGGTTGATTTTCTGCTCAGAAAATACGGATTCGACAGCCGTGAGATACCCCTCGACAGCGACGGGAACCTGAGACTCAACAAGGACCCGAAGGAACTCTGGGCTGAGGCCCATCCGGAAGTCTACCCGGTACGGATCAATGCGGCAGACAAAGAGGTATTGCTGAAGGTG